>JAGFJD010000287.1 GCA_024102975.1 Phaeodactylibacter sp.
CAGCCGGGTAAACCCGTCTTTGTACCGCAGCCGGGTAAACCCGTCTTTGTACCGCAGCCGGGTAAACTTCGGGTTGAAAAAGGCTGCTTAAAATTCCCAAAAGCGGCCTTCAAATATGCTCTAGTGATTGGAAAAACAAGTACCTGAAAAGGCAAGGCCCAAGCCTTTTACCAAAGGCCCGGACCGTTTTGCTAATGCAAGTTACAGCCCACTGGCCATAATTTTATCCGCCGCATAATAATTTTTTTTATCCGTTCGGGCAACGGTGAAAACGCGCAGCCGGGGCATCAGGAATTGCAGGGGCTCTCTGATTGGCTTTGGGATAGAAATGAGCGCGGACCCCGGCCCTTTGGGTACGGGGCAGGCTCTCCAGGTCCGCGCTCCTGTACTCAAACCGACAAAATTTAAAGTAAAGTAGTATTAGTGTACTAAAACGCCCACCTATTATTCCGCCTTTCCACATCCGGCAGCCACTCGTCCGGGTCAAGCTGGATAGACCGGACGGGCCGGGCGGCCTGGTGGGTGAAAGAAAATGTGTTGCCCTGGTTCCAAATGTCCGCCGGCAGTTCCTTGCGTTCCGTCGATCCATCGGCCAGGGTAAATTCCACCACTGCCGGCATGGGCATGCCCAACTTGTTGGTGAGCGTTATAAAGACAGTACCATCGTCCCGTTGGCGGGCGTTGGTGATCTCCTGGTCGAGCCCTTCGTCCTGGTAGAACCAGCTTTGCCAGAACCAATCCAGTTCTTCCCCGGCGGCATTTTCCATGCAGTTGAAAAAGTCCTCCGGCCGGGGGTGCTTGTACGCCCAGTTGCGGATGTACTGGCGGAAGGCGTAGTCGAAGCGCTCCGGCCCCAGCACGTATTCGCGCAGGACGAGCAAGGCAATGGCGGGCTTGAAATAGACGACATCGCTGAAGCCCTTGCTGATCTCGCGGGGCGGGCGGGTTACCGGTCCCAGGTCCGTGCCGATAAAGCGCTGGCGCATGGCTTTGTAATCGGAGACATAGGAGGCGTAATCCGCTCCCCGGAAAGCTTTGGCGGCGTAATACCCCATGAAGGTGACGAAGCCCTCGTCCATCCAGGCGTGCTGCCGCTCGTTGCTGCCCACGATCATGGGGAACCAGTTGTGAGCCACCTCATGGTCGAGGGTCACCCACAGGCCGTTGCCGCTGCGGTTGTATTCCGTGAAGTGGAGGGCAGGGTATTCCATGCCGCCGACCGTGCCGGCTACGTTGCAGAGGGTAGGGTAGGGGTATTCGAACCACTGTTCGGAGTAGTGTTCTACCGAGGCCTTGGCGTATTCGGTGGCCCGATCCCAGCCGCTGAGGCTCTCGCGGGGGTAGAAGGATTGGACGAGGACGCGCTTGCCGCCGGGCAGCTTCGCCCCGCCGGCGTCCCAGATCAGGCCCTTGCCGCAGGCCCAGGCCACATCGCGGGCGTTTTCCAGGCGGAATTTCCAGATGCCGCGCTTGCCGCTGCCCACCGGAGCATTGCCCGCTTCGTCCGGGGTGACGATGAACAGGGTGCTGTCGCTCTGCCGGGCGGCTTCCAGCTTTTTGGCATAAGAACGAGGCAGCACCTCGCCGGGGTTGAGCAGCTTGCCCGAGCCGGCGACGACAAAGCCGTTGGGCACGTCGATGGTGTATTCGAAGTCGCCGTAATCGCAGTAGAACTCTCCGGGCCCGAGGTAAGGCAGGTTGTTCCAGCCCGTCACGTCGTCGAGTACCGCCATACGGGGATACCATTGAGCCACTTCGTACACCCAGCCGTCCTCCAGCCGGATGCGCCCCATGCGGTCGGCGCCCTCCTCCGGGACGGTGAAACTGTAATCGATGGCGATGCTGGCTTTGGCGCCGTTAGCCGCCAGCGGCGCCTTTAACCGAATCTGCATGCGGGTGTCAGTAATGGTATACGCTACAGGCAGCCCGTTGTAAAAAACGCCCCCTATTTCGAAGCCGTTGGTGATACTGCCTTCGTGCCGGGAGCCGGCGGGGTTGGCCAGTGCCCCCCGGGAACCGGCCTGGTATTTGTTCTGGTCAAGTTGTAACCAAAGGTATTCCAGCGGGTAAGGGCTGTTATTGGCGTAGTTGATGGTTACCTTGCCAATGACTTTGTGCAGGCTGGTGTCCAGCGTGGCGCTGATGTCATAATCGGCGCGGTTCTGCCAGTAGGCCGGCCCGGGCGTCCCAAGAGGGGAGCGGGTGGGCTGGGCGAAGGACTGAAATGCAAATAATAAAAGTAAGGGGCAAAGGAGTTTGAAATTCATTTTGGTGCTATTGATGCCGGTGCGTAGCGGCTATGGATGTGGGATGCGGCAAAGCGGAGGAGGCAATGCTCCGACTATTCGGCCGACGGGTGCAAAAGGGCTGGCGCCACAAAGATTTGCCGCCTGCCGGGTGGGGTTCCCCGATGGGCAGGCGGGAAATCTTTGTAAAACCTCAGCGCAGCAGGGTTACGTCGCCGTTTTTCTCGCCGGGCATATCCCCCTGGTCGGTCTCCGAGATATACTGCAGGGTGTAGAAATAGACCTCGCTGGGCTGAGGCTCGTTGTTGAAGTTGCCGTCCCATCCCAGGGCGTCGGGGTCGGTTCCTTCGTAGACCATTTCTCCCCAGCGGTTGTAGACGCGCAGGGTGTAGCTGCCGGCTTTGATGCGGCAGTTGCGGTCTACCGGCCCGAAAAAGTCATTGTGCGTATCGCCGTTGGGCGTGAAGGCGCTGGGCATCTCCAGCAGGCAGGGGCAGCCGGCGTCGGGTGCCAGGTCTACGAAGGTGGTGAATTCGGAGACGCAGGCGCCGAGGGTGATCTCCACGGTGGCCTCCAGGGGGATGTCGGCCTCTTCCACGATAAAGGTAGAATCCGTCGACCCGTCCTGCCAGAGATAGGTGGCGCCTTCTGTGCCCGGGGTAAAGGCGTTGAGCGTCACCGGGAAATCATCTTTGCAGGCGAGGGTGGAGTCGGGGAAGGGCGAATCGGCCAGTCCGATCACTTGCAGTTCTTTGGACAGGGTGTCGGCGCCGCAGTCGGTGGCGATGAGGGTGATGGTGTAGACGCCGGGGTTGTTGTAGACGTGGGTGGGATTGGCCTCGGTGGAGGTGTTGGCTTCGCCGGAGGCCGGGTCGCCGAAGTTCCACAGCAGGGAAGCGCCCAGGGTAGAGGTATTGGTAAAGCTGGTGGCCTCGCCGGCGCAGGCCGAGGTGATGCCGAAATCGGCCTCGGCGGAGCAGCGGTTGGCGTAGGCAATGCCGTTGTTCAGGAAATAATCGGCGCCGATGGCCGGCTGGGAAACAATGGCGCCGTCGGCCAGTGAAACAGTATAAAGGCGGGCCGTGCCGTTCTCATCCCTGCCGGAGAAGGTATAGGACTGGCGGCTCTGGCTCAGGCTGTGGCTGTTGGCCCGGATTTCCGTGGAGGCGATGGGGCCGGAGAGGGGGGTGAGCATGGCGGAAGCCGGGTCGAGGCGGGCAAATGTCGCCGGGCCCGTATCCAGCAGGCCGTAGAGCTGCCCGTCCCGGCAGTTGTATTTCATGTTTCTGAAGGAAATATCGTCTCCGATGTCGAGCCTGGTTAGCACTTCCCCGGTTTCGGTGCTCAGGGCGAACAATTCCAGGCTCAGCGGCCCGGAGTTGATGAAAAACAGGCGGTTGCCGTAAGGGTCGAGGGTGAAGGTTGTGTTGTCGATAGCCGGGGGGGCGACGGGCGCGATGGCTGTCGCAGCCCCGCTCTCCGGGTCGATGGAAACCAGGGCATTCGTTCCGTCCACGGCGTAGAGCAGCCTGTCCTGGCAGTGGTAGGCCAGAAAGGAAGGCGAAAAGCTCAGGATGAAGGGGGGGGAGGCAATGCCGGTATTGAGGTCTACGGTTATCAATTGGGTGCCCTGGACTATGTCGGCAACTACGAGGAAGAGGCGGTCGCCTTCAGCATCCACGGCGACGGTGCCGGGCGCCAGGGCGCCGCTGAAGGCGGCCCCGGCGGAGATGGTGTTGCCGTCGGCGGTATTGGGGTCGAGGGTGGCCAGGCGGTTGTTGTCATCCAGGAAGTAGAGCTTGCCGATGTTCTGGGCGGATGCCCGGGGCAGGCTCAGCAGAAATAGAGATAGTAGCGTAAGCGTAAGGTTCCTTATCATTGGGATATGCGTTTTTTTTTCGTTTGCAAATGTAAGGATAAAAAGGAAAGGGGCAGTCCTTAATGCAAACGAAGAAAAAGACGTATTGTTACCTGGGAGCCTGCTGTTCGCTGTTCGCGGTTTGCTGTTTGCTTGGCGGACCGGCTAATGCCAACCAGCGAACGCCGAATCCCGAACACCGGCCGCCGCCCAATATCTCCGATTTTGCTGCTTTACACGAACTTCATCATCTCCCCGCCGATCTCTTTGAATCGTCGGATAGTGTCTTTGGGGTCGTCCGCTTTGAAGATGGCGCTGCCGGCGACCAGCACGTCGGCGCCGGCCTGGAGGACTTTTTCGGCGTTGTGCAGGCCGATGCCGCCGTCCACCTCGATGCGGGCGGAGAGGTTGCGGACGGCCAGCCGGTCGCGGAGGCGCTGGATTTTGAGCAGGGTATTGTAGATAAATTTTTGGCCGCCGAAGCCGGGATTGACCGACATGAGCAGGACGAGGCCGACCTCCTCCAGGATATCTTCCAGGAGGCTGACCGGGTTGTGGGGGTTGATGGACACGCCGGCGATGGCGCCTGTTTCCCGGATTTGCTGGACGGTGCGGTGCAGGTGGGGGCAGGCTTCGTAATGGACGGTGATCACGTCGGCGCCGGCTTCCCGGAACTGCCCGATGTACTTTTCCGGCTCCCGGATCATGAGGTGGACGTCGAGCGGTTTGGTGCACAGCCGGTTTGCGGCTTCGACCACCATTGGGCCGAAGGTGATGTTGGGGACGAAGCGGCCGTCCATCACGTCGAGGTGCAGCCAGTCGGCCTGGCTTTCATTGACCATCCGGATTTCTTCCGCGAGGCGGGTGAAATCGGCGGCGAGCAGGGAGGGGGCGACTAAGTGCTTCATTCGGGGGATTTGGGTTGAATGGTTATATTGTTATATTTGTTGGCAAGGGGGGCTTCCGGGCATGTTCCTGGCGGCAAAGATAAAAAAAAACCGGCTCCATGTGTGGAGCCGGTTTCCAAAAGAGCTTTGAGAGGCTATCTACATACCAAAAGGTGGGGGCATCCTTCGATGCCCCCGAAAGATTCATGAGATTATAATTGCATTCGTGGGATCACAACTGAAAAACCGCACAGCGGCTCGTGATGGATTATAATTTGTTAGTAGCGGGCCGTATTTTGCCTGTTGGCGCGATTATGATTTGTTAGCTGTGCATGGCCTGTTGGCTTTACCTTTTTAGCACATTACAAAAGTCTATAACTCCCTGCACAATGTGAAGTACAATTAACGGCATTGCTGTATTCAAAGACAATGCGTTTATTTTGTAAATAACTGTTAGTCAATTTATTATGGTTGATGATAGGTTGGTTTTCTGGATTTTTTTTAAAAAAATTATTTTTTTCCGGGGAATCGCCTGTTTTTTTCGGGCCGGGCCGCTTCGCCGGCGGGAGTCGGCCCGGGGAAAAGTTTTGGGGGCGGGTATGTAACCAAACCGGAGCGGTGGCCGTAAAAAAGAAAAGAGTGCCGCAGATTTGCAAGCACTCTTTTCCAAGGTGTTCATGAGATAATAATTGTATCAGGCTGCCCGCTTTAAAATATTGGGCAGGTTTGCCGGGGGCTGCCCGGCAGTTTTCACAGGGCAATTTGTTAGTAGTGGTTTCAGACAGCTGTTTTCTCTCTTTCAAAATATTGCTACAGATAGTTGCTAAAGCTGTCTTCGTTTCCGGGAATTACATTTTGCTAGTAACGAGTCGCAGTTTTTTGCTGCATAAATAGTGTTTCATCGTGATGATGGTACAAATGTCGGATAAAAAAAAGGAGTTCATAAGTACATTTTTGTATATTTCTGCCTGAAAAAAATCAGTTGTTTCTGTTTAACGTTCTGGTTTTTAGTTTTTTGGATATAAGAAGAGGTTGAATTACTGGGATTTAATTATTAAAAGTCATGTATCAAAGCCGTCTGGTAAAACACATTCGCGAACTTTCTCCCAAGGACAGAGAGCGCTTTTTGCAGTTTGCTCACTCTCCTTATTTCAACCAACACGAGAAGACTCAGGAGTTGCTTGCCCTGATCCTGGACCGGATTGACGGCCCGGAAAAAAAACTGGATAAGCCCGTGGTGTTCCGCGCGCTTTTCAAAGGGGAGCCCTACAACGAGCAGCAGCTGCACAATGTCATGTCTTACCTCAAGAAGCTGTACCACGACTTTCTGGCGTACGAGCATTTCGGGCAGAAGCGTTACAATAAGCGCCTGTATACCCTGCAGGCCGCGCTCGACAAGCACCAGTTCGACCTGATGACCAACCGCAGCAAGCAATTGCAGAAGAAGCTCGGAGAGGATCCGGTGCACGACAGCGATTACTACTACACCAGTTACCACCTCAACAACATGCTGGGCTATTATACCGGCCATTACTTCGACCGGTCTGAAACGGATACCTTCCAGCAGATGCTCGACAACCTGGACAAATACTACATCGTGGAGAAACTGCGCAACTGCTGCCACCTCACGGCCAACTCCATGATGATGAATACGTCGTACAATTTCCGGATACTGGACGAGTTGCTCGGCTACCTGGAAAGCCACTGGGAGGACTATGAAAACGACCCCACCATCGTGCTCTACTACAATGTGATCATGAGCATGAACGACAAGGACAACCCCCGCTACTACCAGCGCATGAAGCGGATGCTGGCGGAAGACATGGAGTGCCTTTCGGCTGATGACGGGCGCGACCTGTACAGTTTTTCCTACAACTACTGCATCAGCATGATCAACGCCGGGCACAGCGCCTATCTGCGGGAGCTTTTCCAGCTGTACAAGCAGGGGCTGAAACAAGGCCTGGTCCTGGAAAAAGGCACTATTTCGGAGTGGGACTACAAGAACATCGCCACCCTCGGCTGCCGGCTCCAGGAGTTTGAATGGACTGAACAGTTCCTGCACGACTTCCGGGAAAACCTGCCGGCTCACCGGCAGGAGAACGCCTACAATTACAACCTGGGCAACCTGTACTACAACAAGAAGATGTACAACGAGGCCCTGTCCGCCTTGCTTCTGGTACAGTTTACCGATGTTAAATACCACCTCAGCACGACCTTCCTCCTCCTGCGCACTTATTACGCCCTGAAGGATACGGAAGCTTTGCTTTCCCTGATCGAAACTTTCCGCATCTACGTGATCCGCAACCGTAAGATGACGACGGAACAGAAGAGAGGCTATACCAACTTCCTCCGCTTCGCCAAGCGTTTGGTGCTGCTCAAACACCATGCGTCCACTTATTCCCGCAAAGCCCTGGACGAAGGGCTGGCCAAGCTGGCCCAGAAGGTGGAATCCACAGAAAATGTCATCAATAAATACTGGCTGCTGGATGAGTGCCGGGGAGAGGCGGTGAGCGTGTATTAACCGGCCTTTGACAGGTATAGCATCGCGCCTAGCCTTCCCCGATGAAAACGTAACTTTATGCCCTCCCCTTCATTATGGAAGCGTAGTTTCGAATATCCAACCAAACAACACGCTTTATGAATACCCGTTTCAGCGGCTTGATTACCGGATTGCTATTGCTCTTTCTGGCCTGTTGCGCTATAGAGGCTGCTGCTCAGTCCAGGAAAAACTACACCCCTCCGCCCCCCAAGCGAGAATTCCGGGGTGTCTGGATCGCCACCGTCAACAACCTGGATTATCCCAAAAAGCCGACGTCCTGGCCCACCGCTCAAAAGGAGGAGTGGAAGAACCTGTTGAAGAAGCTCAAAGAGCTGGGCTTCAATGCGGTTGTCTTTCAGGTGCGCCCCGCCGGCGACGCCTTTTACTTTTCCGAGCTTGCGCCCTGGTCGGAATACCTTACCGGCAGGCAGGGCCTGCCTCCCAGGCCGGAATACGACGTCCTGCAGTTCCTCATTGAAGAAACCCACAGGAACGGCATGGAATTCCACGCCTGGTTCAACCCTTTCCGGGCCACTATGGGGCTGGATACCAGCGCCCTGCACCCGCTCCACGTCTTCAACCGCCATCGCGGCTGGGTGGTGCAGTACGGCCGGCGTTTTTACCTCAACCCCGGCATCCCGCAGGTGCGGGAACACGTGCGGGATGTCGTGGCTGAAGTGGTCGCCAAATACGATGTCGACGGCGTTCACTTCGACGACTATTTCTATCCCTACCCTCTGGCCAACGAGACTTTTCCCGACAGCCTCGATTACCGCGCCTATGGGGCCAGCTACAAAACCATCGGCGACTGGCGCCGCAGCAACGTGGACGAGGTGGTGGAGCTGGTGAGCGCCTCCATTAAAGAACTCAAGCCCAATGTGTACTTCGGGATCAGCCCCTTCGGGGTATGGCGCAATAAGGATAAGGATCCTTTGGGGTCGGAAACGAAGGCCAGCATTGGTTCTTATGACGACCTGTACGCCGACATCCTGGGCTGGCTGCGCCAGGGATGGATCGACTACGTCGTGCCCCAGATTTACTGGAATATAGGCTTTGGGCCTGCCGACTACGCTACCCTGCAGCGCTGGTGGAGCCAGCACGCCGGCGAGCGGCAGTTGTACATCGGCCACGCCGCCTACAAAGTGGGCAATGACCGGCAGGAACAATGGAATGACCCGGGCGAGATCGGCCGCCAGCTTTCGCTCAACCGCCGCAACAGCCGGGTCAACGGCTCGGTATTCTTCCGCGCCGAGTCGGTGCTGAGCGACCCGCTGGGCCTGAAGGATTCCCTTCGGGTTTATTTCCAGGAACCGGCTCTTCTGCCGGACCGCCCCGAGCTGTCGCTGGGCGTATTCTCCGCTCCGGACCTGAGGCGGGTGAAAAACCAGCGCGGAAAAGCCCGGGTCATCTGGCGGCCGGCAAAGGAAGACCGGGAAAAGCCGCCCAGTTATTATATCGTCTACCGATTCAACGGCAACACCGTCGGCGATATGGACGACCCCAGAAACATCCGGTATATCAGTTGCATGAACGACGGGAGCAAAAAATTCCAGTTTGTCGATCCCGCCTTCGAGGAAGGACAGACGTACACCTACCTGGTCACAGCGGCCAACCGCGCCCATACGGAGAGCGCGCCCAGCAAGGCGGCCCCCGTCACCCGGCAAAACAACCGGATCAAAAAGTTCAAGCCCCCGAAACGGAGCAAACGGAGGCGGGGCAGAGACTGAGGGTAAAAAGGGGAAACAGGGCTATTCTCTGCCCGGAGTAAACCCCTGGCTCTTTCTCCCTGTTATACTGACGTACGGCTGGCTTTGCATCAAAAACGGCCCAGCGGGCACATACACCGGGCCCGCAGTTTGCGCAAAGCACGAACAGCACGTGCGTCAGTATAGAACAGGTGAAAAAAACAACAACAAATGGCAATTAAAGAAAAATGGCAACCCTTAACCCACACCGAAACCACTGAACTCAACGAAACTTCTACCCAACTGCACCATGCCTCGCAGTTCGTCGCTGTTTTCGGCAACAGCCTTCTGCCCAAAGCTGCCGACGACTCCCAGTCCAGCATGGTATGGCTCCCCGGCCTGAAAGCCCTGGCCGGCCAGGAGATCAACCTGAAACGCCGCATCCGCATGGCGCTGCTTTACGAATCTTTCGAGCTGCAACTGATCAACGAGAACGATGAGGCGCTGGGCGTCTTCCCGCTGTCCGGCCAGACCAAAACCACGGCCCTGAGTTTCGTGCGCACGCAGGCCCGGTCGTTCGGAAAAAAGGCGGACGATATCCAGCCGATCAGCCATTTCGAGCTGCCCCGGCACGGCCTGGACGAAGGCGCGCCGTTTATAATGACCAATCCCGCCCACTTTCAGGAGCTGGCGCGGTACCGGCATAATGCCCAACTGGCGCTTACCAAAATCGCCGAAGCGTTCGAATATGCCTCCGCAGTCGCTACCTGGCCCCATCACTTCGATACCGGAAGTTTGATCCCCGTGAAATTTGACGACCAGAGCAACCCGGTCAAAACCGTAGGGATCGGCCTGGCGCCGGCCGACGGCATGGTCGGAGAGTTTTATTTCTACGTCAACCACTGGCAAAAGCAGGGCAAGGCCGATTACGATACGCTGCCCAGCCTGCCGGAAGGCGCCGAATGGCACACCAAAGACTGGAAAGGGGCCATCCTCAGAATGTCGGCAGTGGTGCAGAAAAAGACAGCCGCAGAACAGGCGGAACTGGTGGATGCCTTCCTGCGGTCCGCCGTCGACGCTTCGTTCGGAATACTGGAAAAGGAGGCGGTGAAGGCTTGATGTGTATGTGAGGGCACTCTCAGCTTCAAACGCAACAACTTCAAACCCAATGACCCTAGCTCTGAGGTTAAGCCAGTGGGCGTTCACTCTTTTTGCAGGGTTGATACTGTTTATCAACTCCTGCGTCTCTTTTCATACAGAAGACCGGAAAGTGGAGCGCTACTTCGAAAAACGCCAGGTGCCGGTGCGGACCGGCTATCTGGATTTTCACGGGAAGCCCAGCCGATATGTGGAAACGGGACTGGAGCGGGAGAACAAGCTCGTCGTTTTCGTCCATGGCGCGCCGGGTTCTTCCAACAACTTTTTCAGCTACCTGGCCGACCCGCTCCTGCTGAAAGAAGCCCGCCTGGTGTCCATCGACCGCCTGGGATACGGCGAATCTGCCCTGGGCCAGGCGGAGCCCTCCATCGCCGTCCAGGCCGAACAGGTGCGGCAGTTGGTACAACAATTCCGGGCAGATACCGTTGTGCTGGTAGGGCATTCCTACGGCGGGCCTATTGTAGCCAAATGTGCTATGGATTTCCCGGAAGAACTCACAGCCGTCGTCATGCTCGCGCCGGTCAACGATCCGGATAACGAGCCGATCTTCTGGTATTCCCACTTCGGCCGCTGGAAAGCTACCCGGTGGATGCTGCCCGCCGCCCTGAAAGTGGCCGCAGACGAAAAGTTCTCCCACGCCAAAGCCCTCGCTGCCATCGCCGGTGGATGGAAAGGGATTTCAATACCGATCGTCCACATCCATGGCAGGAAAGACGGCCTGGCGCCTCTGGCCAATGTGGCGTTCAGCGAAAAAAACATACCCCCTCAATACTTAAATCTGATCTATTTGGAAAATACCGGACATTTGATACCCTGGACAGATTACGAACTTGTGCGGGAAACTTTACTGAAGCTGCTTGTAACTCCAAAAGTGGCGGAATCAGAACAGGGAAACTGACTATGACAATCCAAACCAACATCACTCAATCCCAGGCCATTTTGCGCCGCTACCGGGAAATCCGGGAGCAAAGCCTGAGCCTCTGCGCCCCCCTCGAAGTGGAGGACTTTGTCGCTCAGCCGGCGGCCTTCGTCAGCCCGCCGAAGTGGCACCTGGGGCACGTCACCTGGTTTTTTGAAAACTTTATCCTGGCCCGGTACCTGGACGGCTATGAGCTGTTCAACGAGCGGTTGAACTATTGCTTCAACAGCTACTATCAGAGCCAGGGCCCGCGCATCCTGCGCAACAAGCGGGGCAACCTCACCCGCCCGCCATTGCGCGAGGTGCTGGCCTACCGCTCTTACGTCGATGAACGCATGGCGCGCCTGCTGGGCCAGTACCACGACAGCGAAGTGCCGCAGCAACTGGCAGCCCTCATTGAGGTGGGCCTGCAGCACGAGCAACAGCACCAGGAACTGCTGGTCACGGATATCAAGTACATACTGGGGCACAACCCGTTGCACCCGGCCTACCGGGAAGCCGGGGGCCCGGAAAGCCGGAGGCCAAAGGAAAAAGAGCCGGCAGAGCCGGAATTTACCGGGATTCCGGAAGGCATCTATGAGATCGGCTATCAGGGCGACGGCTTCTGCTGGGACAACGAGAAGAGCGCCCACAAAGCCTACCTGCATGAATACGCCATCGCCAACCGCCTGGTGACGAACGGCGAATACGTCAAATTCATAGAAGCCGGCGGTTACGAAAATTTCGAGCCCTGGCTGGACGAAGGCTGGGCCTGGGCGCAGCAACTGGAAGTGAAAGCTCCGCTGTACTGGTATGAACAGGACGGCCAGTGGTGGCATTACACCATGAGCGGCCTGCAGCCGGTGGACCCTCTTGAGCCGGTAACGCACATCAGCTACTACGAAGCGGACGCCTACGCCCGCTGGCGGGGCCTGCGCCTGCCTACCGAACAGGAATGGGAAGCCGCCTGCCGCCTCCGGTACGAGGACATACCCGAAGATGCCAACTTCGCCGGGTCCGGCCGCTACCACCCTCGCCCGCAACAGGGCAGCAGAGACTTCCAGATGCTGGGCGACACCTGGGAATGGACCGGCAGCGCTTACCTGCCCTATCCCAATTACCCCCGGTTCGAAGGCGACCTGGGAGAATACAACGGCAAATTTATGGTCAACCAGATGGTGCTGCGGGGCGGCTCCTGCGCCACGCCGGCCTCGCACCTGCGCTTCACCTACCGCAATTTTTTCCACGCCGACGAACGCTGGCAGTTTACCGGCATCCGGCTGGCGAAGTAAGAAATGTGCATTTGTGCATTCGCGTACAGGTGTATACGGATCCGGGCACGAATGCACAAACGCACGAACACACATCCAAAACCATGCCCACTACCCAACAATCCCAACCTCTCACCGCCTTCGCCCGGGACGTCCTCCAGGGCCTGAGCGGCACGCCCAGGAAGCTGTCCTCCCGTTATTTTTATGACGAGCAGGGCGACAAGCTTTTCCAGCAGATCATGCGCATGCCGGAGTATTACCTCACGGATTGCGAGCTGGAGATATTTGAACGCCGGAAGCAGGACATCCTTCGGGCCATCGGGCTGGAACAATTCCAGCTGCTGGAACTGGGTGCCGGCGACGGGATGAAAACCAAGGTCCTCCTCCGTCACTTTCTGGAAAGCGGGGCGGATTTCCGGTACCAGCCTATCGACATATCTCCCAATGTGTTGATAGAACTGGAGGAGAGCCTCCGCGCCGAGCTGCCGGCTCTTCAGGTGAAAAGCCTGCCGGGCGATTACTTCCAGGTGCTGCACGAACTGCGCGGAGGAGGCGGCCAGCCCAAAGTGGTGCTCTTCCTGGGCGCCAACATCGGCAATTATACCCGGGAAGAGGCGGTGTCCTTCCTCCGGTCGGTAGCCGCGGAATTAAATCCCGGCGATTTGCTGCTCATCGGTTTCGACCTGAAGAAAGACCCCGCCGTCATCCTCGACGCTTACAACGACCCGGCCGGCGTCACTGCCGCCTTCAACCTCAACCTGCTCCGCCGTTTGAACCGGGAGCTGGGCGCCAATTTCGAACTCCAGGGCTTCAGACACTGGGAAACTTACAACCCGCTCTCCGGAGACGCGAAGAGCTATCTCGTCAGCCTTAAAGACCAGCACGTTTTCATCAAGGCCCTCAACCGCTCCTTCCACTTCGAAGCCTGGGAAGCCATCGATGTGGAACTCTCCAAAAAGTACAGCATTTCCGGGCTGGAAAGCCTGGCGGAACAGTCGGGCTTCGCCGTACAGGAACATTTTTTTGATAAGAAGGGGTATTTTGTGGATAGCTTGTGGCGGAGGTGACGGGTGGGGGGATATTGCTATATTGTTGTATTGTTGCTTTGCCTGCGATACTGGGAGGAATACTGCCGGACATTTTTTGGACACAGAGTACGCCGGCCATTTTGTCCGGTAGCATGGCCGGGAAGGCGTAGTGGCAGTTATTTTTTTTAGAAATCAGGGGCTTGCGAACGGCCGGATTCCAAACAGCGCCCTGGAAGAGGAGAAAGAAGCAAGCCTTTCCAACTCGCGCTAAGAAAATAACCCTAACCCATCCCGTCACGCCACCATCTCTGCAAAATCCGAGCGGAAGGCAGAAATGTCGAACGTTTCGAACGCCTGTTTGGGGATGTCGCGGAGAATAGACAGCAGGGCAGAAGCCATCAGCAGTAAGGTTTCCCTTTCTCCGGCGTCGTGCAGTTCTCTATCCGGCAGGGGGATGGTCAGTTCCAGTAGCCGTTCTTCGGGGTGGTATTGGTAGCCGGCGGCGGCGTTTTCATCCACGCTGAAGAGAATGAATATTTCGTCCACCCCGCTCCCATATTTGAAGAGGGGAAAATTCTGGTTCATCCATTCTTCGAGGTATTCCCCTTTCAGGTGCTTGGTTGTCCTGACGGTACTGACGATACTGATTTCGAAATTCCTGCCTTGCATAATTTTTTGTGTTGCGGTTTATCCCCGGTGCGATATTTGGTGGCTTTGCTGCTGTTGGGGGAGGATAAACCGCAACCCCCGTTCCGGGCCAGGCTTGCATCTGCGGCAAGATACCGCAGGCCGTGGACAGGGCTATCCAACAAAATTCAATGCTGCAGCTGATTTTTGTCATTGCCCGAAACAGCCCACAAGCTGGATTTCCGGCAACGGACAGGGCTGGGACGACGGCGGCCGCATGCAGTTCGCTGCCGCAGGGATGGTTTATTTTCCGCCTTCGGATGACATCCGGCCCGGGGCCGCCAGGTCAGCGCATTAACAGCTGCACCTGCTCCAGGAACCAAAGCCGTTCGGTGAGCACCTCCTCCTGCCGGATCGCCTCCAGCAGTTGGGCGATTTCCGTTTGGTCGTAAGGGTTGGCCGCTGCCATTTTCTTTGCGTAGCGCGTGATGTTGAGGTAGTTGGCGCGGTGGTAGCCGATCACCTTTTTGCGGCGGATGTAATTGGCCATGGCGTCGAGGTGAGCGGCCAGCAGGCCCGCCTCGCCCGATTCGTAGTAAATCTTCAGCTGCAGGGTCTTGGTGGCCAGGTTGAGCAGGGGGTCCCGGTAATTGGCCTTTTGCAATAAAGACAAAGCTTCGCCAAAGCGCTTCCTCGCGTATTCCAGGCGGGCGAGGCAGAAGCTGAAGGAACTTTCCCGGTAGGGCCGTTCCAGGGCGTCCCGGAATTGGTGGATGAATTGTTCCACCCACTCCTGTTCGCCGGCCTGCAGGCCGGTGGCCACTATGTTGTGATAGGTAAACCGGGAAAGCACCCCGTTTTCCAGCAGCGAACCTGTTTCCAGCCCCTTTTGGTAAAGCATGTACAGCTCCCGGTAAAAACTGTGCCGCCCGTCGTTGACCTGCCGGACGCAGTAGTTGATGGCCAGCAGGTAGAGGTCGCGCAGCTCCACCGCCGATACGCAATCCCCGTCCTCGAACAGCCGGCTTTGGAATGCCCGGAAACCTTTTTCCGACTCGGGATGCAGCAGCATCCGGTAACAATAGTAATACAGCCCGATGGCCGGTTCGCCCGTCAGCTCCCGGCTTTCGGCGAAACGCAACAGGGCCGGCATGGGGCCGGGGTCAAAATCCGGATGGTAGACCGTACTGTGGGCCAGCAGCAGGCAGCTTTGCCGCAGCCGCCGGATGAGGTAGGCGCGGTCCGTCACATCGGCCATCTCCTGCAGGTGGGTGGCTTCTGTGGGGTCGTTGGTGCTCTGCAGGTGGTGCGCTTCTTCCTGCAGTTGGAGGCGGTGGGTGTAATAGGCGGCATTGCGTGCGCTGTCGCCATCCAGGTGTTGCTGTGCCTGGCCGAGCGCCCGCTGGAAATGCCCCCAGAGCTTGCGGCGCCGAAAGGCCCGCGCCAGATGGTATTGATGCAGCCGCTTGTCTCTGGCAAGCTCCGAATAGGCCAGGAATTGTTCCAGTTGCTTGTACAGCCGGCTCATCAGCAGCCGCATCTTCTGGCCCTGGAAGGGCTTCCCGGAATATGCCGCAGCAAACCCCTTTTCCTTTTCGGGACTAAGGCCCAGGTCCCAGCGGCATTCCGCCAGGTAGGCCCAGAGCCGCAACACGGCCTCGTCCTGGTTGAAAAAGGGAGAACGCAACCACTTCTCAAACTGTTGCGCGTCGCGCCGGCCCAACTGGCGGGCCGCCTGGTATAAAAGGCTCTTTTCCATAGTGGTCGCTTATCAGGGCGTATACTGCGGTAACCTCATATTTATCCGGCTCAAAGAGATGGACACAAAAGCACGAAAGCCCCGCCTGCCGATAGCTATACGGGATTGTGGGATTTTGTGATTTCGCGTTTTCGTGGCAAAAGCCATCAGGCTCAACTGAAAAGGTGCTATTTTTTAATGTGAAATATAAACCTGGCTTAAAAATGCTATAAATATTGATTTTCACAAAAAATAGCTTCTACAATTTGATTTTTTTGATTTTGCACGAACGAAGAACAGTTGCCATTTTTACGACAAACGAAGACCATTATGCGGCAACTCTACTTCATCCTCCTGACTATCGTGCTTTCCCTGGCCAGCGCGCCCTTACCGGCACAGGGCTGCCTCAATGACACCATCCCCCCCGACCCGCTGGCCGAGAACGGCATCGTCCGCAGCTTGCTGCCGGGCGAGGCGGCTACCATCCGGGCCCATGAGTTTGACTCCGGCAGCAGCGACAATTGTTCCGACACCCTGGAATACCGCATCGAGCTGGTGGCCAATGACGGCGGCACAGCCCCTTCCGACCGCATCGTCGTTGACGAGAGTTTTCCGGGCACCAACCTCATCCGTTTCTGGGTGCGCGACGAAGCGGGCAACTGGAACTACTGCATGACCTACCTGCTGCTGTTCTCCTGCGAAGGCGGCACGACCGCCGAATTCGACGGCCTGAGGGAGATAGAGGTGAGCCTCAGCTCCTCAACGGGCGCGGTTGACGTTTCTCCCTTTAATTTCCTGGTGAGCGTTCCGCCCGGCTGTGGACCCTACGGCGACCTGTTCATCGCCAAAGGAAGCTATGCTTACGACGAGATCGGCCTGCTGACGCCCAATACGAGCATCACTTACGGCCCCGGCGAGGTTGGTGTACAGCAGGTGACCATCTGGGGCTTCGGCGGCACCAGCCTGTACAACTTCCAGGCCTATGTGACGGTACTGGATGAGAACGGCCAGGGCGGCGGCTGTACGCCGGATGCGGCGCCGCCGCTGATGGGCAAAGGGTTTACCGGGCACGCCGTGCGGGTCAACCCGGTGGCCGGGCAGGTTGTCGTCCGGGCGCAGGATTTGGTAAATTTCGCAATGGACAACTGTTCGCCCGCCGACAGCCTGCAGTACCGGGTCGTCCGGCTCCAGGACGCCACCGGACAGGTTCCGCCATTCGATACGCTCGTCATCCCGGCCACGCCCACTACCGACGCCATCACGCAGCCCGTCGAGCTGTGGGTGGGCGACCAGGCTGGCAACTGGAACTCCTATACGACATACGTACTTATCCAGAATGACTTCGGGGAAGCCTTCCTCTCCTTTGGCGGGCAGGCCTACTTCGACCTGGACGCCAACTGCCTGGAAAGCGGAACCGACCCGCCGCTGGCGGGCCTGCCCGTCGAGGCTCGCCTCTTCCGCAACGGGCAACCCGTCGGCACGGGCACTCCATTCCTGGCTTCCACGAATACGGCGGGCACCTACAATTTTACGCTCTCCTTTGCGGGCGATACTCTGACGGCCGTCAACGGGCAGCCCATTATCGTGGAAGATACGAGCGGGCTGGAGCTGCAGGTCAGTGCCGGCTTTCCCATCAACAGCGGCTGCCCGGCAAGCTATACCGTTGCCGTCAATGCGCACCAGCCGGCCGGGCTGGGCGGGCTGGGCCTGGCCGTCCAGCTCCAGCCCGGCTGCCCCTCTCTTTTTGTCGACATTGGCGCGCCCTTCCTGCGGCGCTGCATAGGCGAAAGCACCTATCATGTCAACTACGCGAACTACGGGGCCGAGCTGGCGCCCGATGCTTTTGTAGAAGTGGCTTTTGACGATTTCCTTACGGTGCTGGGCGCTTCCATCCCCTGGACGGCAGTGGCCGGCAATACCTACACCTTTCCGGTAGGCATCATTCCTCCCGGCGGGCAGGGGACCTTCAGCGTCACCGTCAACGTCAGTTGCGACGCCCTCCCGGGCCAAACCCATTGCACCGAAGCCCATATTTTCCCTGATACCTTGTGTGGCACGCCGCCCTACGACGGCGCCAGCATCCGCGTGGAAGGGCGGTGCGAAGAGGCGGAAGGCGAGGTGGCCTTTAAGATCGAAAATATCGGGCAGGGAGATATGCCCGGGCCGGGCGAGTACATCGTGGTGGAAGACGTGATCATGCTGAACAGCAACACCTTTCAGCTGGCTGCCGGCGATTCCACGGTGGTCCGCCTGCCCGCTAACGGTTCCACCTACCGCATGGAGGCCATGCAGGTTCCGGGCCATCCGGGCTTCAGCATGCCCAGCGCGGCGGTGGAGGGGTGCGGCGAAAATGCCGGCGGCGGGGTCAGCCTCGGCTTTGTCGCCATTTATCCGCAGGACGATTTCAACCCGTTCGTTTCCATCGATTGCCAGGACAACGTCGGCTCCTTCGACCCCAACGACAAACAAGGCTACCCGCTGGGGGTAGGGGAGGAGCGCCACATCCGGGCCAATACCAATATCGACTACCGCATCCGCTTTCAGAACACGGGGACAGATACGGCCTTTACGGTTGTCATCCGGGACACTTTGTCCCCCGTCCTCGACGCCGCAACGGTGTTACCCGGCGCCGCCAGCCATCCCTACACCTTCCAGATGCTGGGCGGCCACGTCCTCGAATTCCGGTTTGAGGACATACTCCTGCCCGACAGCACTACCAACCTGGAGGCGTCCCAGGGTTTTGTCCAGTTCACGGTAATGCAACAGCCGGACAACCCTGCCGGCACCATCATCGAAAATACTGCCGCCATCTATTTCGACCTCAACGAGCCGGTGATCACCAATACCACTTTCCACCAGATTGGCGAGGTGGTGACGATCATCAACCCGGTGCCTGCTGTGCCGCCGGAAGCGCCGGCCCGCGCCTATCCCAACCCGGCTGCCGGGCAGGTGGCCTTCGAGTTGCCGGCCCCGGCGGAGGGCGTCCTCCGGATATACGGGCGGGAGGGCCGGCTCGTCCGGGAAACGGCCTTCGCCGGCCGGAAAGTAATGCTGAGCCTGGAAGGGGTTGCGCCCGGTTTGTATTATTTCAGGTTCAGCTGCCGGGAGGGGCCCGGGTACAGCGGTACCCTCGTCCTTTCCAAGTGACTGGAGGCCCCGCTGCGGCGGGGCTTTTTTTTGGGGGAGAGGACGGGTTACCCTTCTGTTTATTCAGCCGGGCTTTTGGGTACAAGAAATGATAAAAACAATATATGATAGGTTCTGGATTCGCTCCGGAAATCACGAAAAAATTTTTTGGTTAAAATTTTGTAAAAATCCACGAACGCGGCTTAAGATTTGGTGTTTATATACCAGTTCAAAATTTTTAACGAAATTTTACTGACATGAAAAACATTTTTTCACTGATCGCTCTTTTTTTGATGTTGAACAACCACTTGATGAGCCAGATAGATTGTTCAACTGATTTTATTGTTACGCCTTCCTGTGCGGTTCCTTCTGATGGCATCACAGACATGACTGCAACTTTTTCGAATCCTTACATTTTCAACAGTCTGGGTTTGGAAGGATGTTTTTGGATTCATTGGGAAGTCACTGGTGGACGTATATTGTATGATGGTAACGGGGATGGCGAATTTTCTGAAATTGGAACAGAGTTTTGTCATATTCTGGGCGGCCCATTCTGTGCAGGAACCTTTGCCGGAGATTGTAGTTTGGAGGAAACAAGTGGAGATCTTCCATATGAGGTTAACCCCATAACCTGGGATATCACCTCGGTTACTTCGAATGTGAGGATACAGTGGGATGAGGATATTTCTCCTGACTTTACTCATGGCGTTAGCGTAAAGATTTATCTGCAGTCCAAAAAGGCAAAGAAATTTACGATTAAAATCACAGGAAAGGAGTTTATTCAACTTTTACCAAACTTTGTTCATCGAATTTTCAAAGAGGTTAAGCTGACCTTCATAAAATTCACAGTTAAGGACCTTTGTTCGAAGTTCATCCCTTACACTCCAATCCCACAGACAATCCATGATATTGTATCCAGTGACCTTAGTTGCGAGAATAATGGAACCAGAAGTTGCTCGCTAGATCTCAGCATGGAACATCCCTTTTGTCCGGCATCCGCTGCGCCAAGTGGGCAAGTTGAATTCCGTTGGGAAAAGAAGGTCGGATTTGGTCCCTTTTTAACAGTTGGCAATTTGGGTGAGAATGCAACCATTCCAAACCTGTCTCTTACCCAATCTCATACTATCCGGGTGACGCCAATTGTAACTTATCACGATGATTTGCTAAATCAGAACATTACGTTGTATGGCGAGGCCTTTGAGAAAGAATTCCCCGCAATACAGGGCAATGCCTTTATTTATGGCCCGGAAGATGTGTACCCCAATGGCAGTGATGTCTTCGGCGCCTATTTCGAGCTTAATGGCCCGGTGTCCTCCCCGGTATGGAGCATCACGCCATCCGAGTTGAATGATCCCTATCATTTCCAGGTATCGCCTACAGGCAACAGTGTCGTCCTGTTCGAGCCTCCCATTGGAGGTACTGCTACTATTTCTGTGACCGGTTTGAATACAGTCTGCAACAGCACGGTAATCCTGTCAAAAAACATTTGTATTCACGGAATTCCAAACGGTCCAAACAACAGCTCCTGTTCGGCGGGTAAAGGGGGCAACGAAAACATAGCCGGCCGGGCAGGCGGATCATCTTCCGGTTCGGAGAAGCCGGGTTTCATGCACGCTGACTCGTTCCTTTCCGCTAAAACCGGCACATTGGATTTCGATGTTTTCCCGAATCTGGTAAAGGCGGGCGGACTAACCACGATCAGGCCTATAGCGCAAGCTGAAGACAGGAAGCCGGTAGCTGTGACTGTCTATGACTTGCTCGGCAGGGCCGTATATTCCAAAGCCAACCAGGACTTTTCCGGCTTGGAGCCCATACAAACAGATTCTTTTTCTCCCGGAATGTTCCTGGTTGAAGTAACGGACGGAAGAAACAGGGCCGTAAAGAAAATAATCGTCCAGTAATTTAATTCCTGTTCACAATAACCGGCAGGCATCGGGAATCCCCTGGGATACCTGCCGGTTACCTGTACTCACACCGCTACCGCCACCTGCACCTCCTCCACCTGCTCCCCGATCACCCTTGCCGCATGCGCCAGCCCGTCCTCTTCCTGCAGGGCTTTGCCCATCATCCGGGCCTTATACTGCATCGACAGGCGCAGGGCTTCTTCCAGGGCGGCCTCCAGCGAAGCGGCCGTCGGGGGTTCTTCGCTCCGGTGTATGCCGATGCCTTTGCCGGAGAGGATTTTTCCCCAGTTTTCGGCTTCCAGCCCGGAGGCGAACAGGATGCCGGGTACGCCCGCCCGGATGGCTGCCGGCAGTTTTTCGCAGTTCCGGTAGTGGACTGCGGCGGCGCACTGCCCGAACAGCCACTCCTGCACCGGCGATTTGACATGGTAGATGTCGCGCCGGAGTATGCCCTCTTTACAGCCGGCCCAGCCGGTGCAGAGGATGGCCCGGAACCCCATCTTTTCCGACAGCCCCTCCACCAGGTTCAGCAGGTAACTGCATTCGCTTTCCGGCGCCTGGCTGAAATCGAAGAAAACCGGCCGGCCGCCGCGGAACAGCCAGTCGCCCAGGGCGGGGGAGGGGCCGCGCCCGGAGAGTATCCACTGCAGGCTGTCGGGGATGGCCCACTGTCCGGTGAAATGGATAGCGGAGGCTGCGTTTTCTCCGCCGGCGAGCAGCTGCGGGCTGAAGTTGTAAAGAGTCGGAAGGCAGCTCCCTGCCCTGGGCCGGGGCCCCCGGATGCGGGAAACGAGGCGGCTGAACAGCCCCTTTTTCTCCTCCAGGCCGTCGAATACCTCTCCGGCCTGCAGCACAATGCCCATCACCGGGCAAGGAAGGGGGCCAAGCGCCTGCAGGAGGGAGAGATAAGGTTGGTGGACGGCCATCAGACTGGAGGTTTCGGCCAGTTGGCGGATTTGCCGGGGAAAGATGCCAGGTTTATGATTTGTGATTTTTGATTTGCGATTTTGGATTTCCCAGAGAGCCTCCACCGGCTGGAAACATAAGCTCAGTTTCCGGGCCAGGGGCTGGTACTCCGGCGCGGCGGCAAGGAGGACGTGCCGGCCCTGTTGTTGGAGGCGGGTACCGAGGGCCAGCATGTAGTGGACGTCTGTTTCGGTGCCAAAGGTCAGGAGGGTGATGGTTTTCATGATACTCCGGGTTTAGTGTGCTCTTTCGGGGGGGAGGTGTTGTTCTTGCTTATATATTTCGCTGTTTGGGCAAATGTTACCCCCCGGAGAGCTTGTTTCTGCTTATTTCTATGGATAGATACCGGAAAAGTGGAGGTTACCCCTATGGGATTAACATTTTTTTAGCATATAAAAAGATAACAAAGGTTGCATTTTTATCTGTTTCTTTACAAATTTGGAATTGATTTCCAAATTTGTAAAGAAATGATCCGGCGGCAAGCGAAAGAAAAAGTAGAGGATTTAGCCCGGCAATTCAAAGCCGTGGCCGTAATGGGCCCCCGGCAGAGTGGGAAAACAACCCTCACGCGCCTGTGTTTTCCGGAGAAAGCGTATGTCACGCTGGAAAATCCCAGTACCCGTTCTTTCGCATTGGAAGATCCGCAGGGTTTTTTGGACCAATACGAAAGCGGCGCAATCCTGGATGAGATACAGCGGGCGCCGGACCTGCTTTCCTACCTGCAGCAGCGGCTGGATGAAAGCGAGGAGCGGGGCAAGTTCATCCTCACGGGATCCAACAACCTGCTTTTGCTGGAAAAGATCACTCAGACATTGGCCGGAAGAGTAGCTTATCTGGAATTATTGCCCCTTTCTATCGCTGAACTGAGGCCGGTTGAGGGGGCGCTTTCCAGCTTGAATTCCCATATTCTGAAAGGCGGCTATCCTTCCATCCAGGCACAGGGTATTAATCCTGAAGACTGGTTTGCGGCCTATGTGCGTACTTATGTTGAGCGCGATGTCAGGCAAGTCAGGAATGTCGAGAACCTGCTTCAGTTTGAGCGGTTGCTGGCATTATGCGCCGGACGGGTTGGCCAACAGCTCAACTACTCTAACCTGGCGGTCGAAACAGGCGTGGATATCAAAACTGTGCAAGCCTGGTTGGGGGTGCTTCAGGCCAGCTACATCGTCTTCCTGCTGCCGCCTTTTTTCAGGAATTTCAATAAGCGGGTTACAAAAAGCCCCAAGCTTTATTTTTACGATACCGGCCTGGCCAGTTACCTGTTGAGGATACAGGATGCGGAAGCCCTGTTTCAACATCCATACCGGGGCGCCTTGTTCGAAAACCTGGTGGTGTCTGAATTGATGAAAAACCGGTTCAACCGGGGCCGGCGGTCCAACCTTTACTATTGGCGGGACAATGCCGGCCACGAGATCGATGTGGTCGTCGACAACGGACTGGAAATGATCCCGATAGAAGCCAAGTCGGGAAGCACCATCACCGGCGATTTTTTCAAAGGCCTGGCCTACTGGCAAAAACTGGCCGGGACGGCAAAAGCAGTGGTATTTTACGGTGGGGATGAAAGGCAGGAACGCTCTACAGGTTTTTCAGTGGAACCATGGCGTTCGCTCGGTGCGTACTGAGCCGGGGCAATGGGTTGAAAATTGTCAGTTGTCCATTGCTCCGCCCTGGCCAACTGGCAACTTTCAACCCAAAAATCAAAACTCCGCGTTGCCCGGGGTCCGGGGGAAGCCGATCACGTCGCGGATGTTGCCCATGCCGGTGATGAACTGCACCATGCGTTCGAAGCCCAGGCCGAAGCCGGCGTGGGGGCAGCCGCCGAATTTGCGCAACTCCAGGTACCACCACAGTTCCTCTTCGGGGATGCCCATGTCGAGCATGCGCTGGACGAGCACTTCGTGGCGTTCCTCGCGCTGGGAGCCGCCGATCACTTCCCCGATGCCGGGGAAGAGCACGTCCATAGCGGCGACGGTGCGGCCCGGCACTTCCGGGGCCTCGTCGTTGAGGCGCATGTAGAAGGCCTTGATGCTGGCGGGGTAGTCCCGCACGATCACCGGTTTCTGGAAGTGCTTCTCCACCATGTAGCGCTCGTGTTCGGCCTGCAGGTCCTTGCCCCATTCCACCTCGTATTCGAACTTGCCTTTTTTGTACGGCTTGGAGTTGCGCAGGATGCGGACGGCATCTGTGTAGGTAATGCGTTCGAAGTCGTTGTCCGCCACGAAGCGCAGGGTTTCCGTCAGGCCCATTGGGCGGCGCTGCTCCATGGGCAGGTTTTTCTCCTGGTTCTGGATGCGCTGGTCGAGGAAAGCCAGTTCGTCGGCGTAGTTGTCGAGGATATGGCGGATGAGGTATTTGCAGAAGTCCTCCGCCAGGGCCATGTTGTCGTGAATGTCGTAAAAGGCCACTTCCGGCTCAATCATCCAGAACTCGGCCAGGTGGCGGGAGGTGTTGGAATTTTCGGCGCGGAATGTAGGGCCGAAGGTATAGACCTTGCCCAGGGCGAGGGCGCCGATCTCGGCCTGCAGCTGCCCGGAGACGGTCAGGTTGGTTGGTTTTTCGAAGAAATCCTGGCTCCAGTCCACCTGCCCGTCCTCCGTGCGGGGCGGGTTGCCGACGTCCAGCGTGGTGACGCGGAACATCTCGCCGGCCCCTTCGGCATCGCTGCCGGTGATGATGGGCGTATGCATGTAAAAGTAGCCGTTGTCGTTGAAGTATTTATGGATGGCGTAGGCCACGCCGTGGCGGATGCGAAACACGGCGCTGAAGGTGTTGGTGCGCATGCGGAAATGGGCTTTCTCCCGCATGAACTCCATGCTCTGTGCCTTGGGCTGCATGGGGTACTGCTCCGGGTTGGCCTCGCCCAGGATCTCCAGGGCCTCGGCCAGCAACTCAACGTCCTGACCGGCACCCTGCGATTCCACCAGCCTGCCCGTCGCTTTGATGCAGGCGTGGAAGGTGACTTTCTTCAACAAGGCTTCATCGAACTGCTCAAAATTGACGACCACCTGCAGGGTGTTCATGCTGGTGCCGTCGTTCAGGGCGATAAAGCGGTTGGAGCGGAAAGACCGCACCCAGCCCATGACGGTGACGTCCTGGCCGATCAGGCCCTGGTATTCGGTGAGGATGGTTTTTATTTCGGTTCGCTTGCTCATGACGCTTGGAGTCGGACTGTTCATGTGTAAAAGTGTAAGTGTGTAAAGGTGTAAATGATTCCGGGAGCCTGGCGTTTTTTACGCCGCCTGGTTCAAAGAAGTTGCGAAAATACAGGTTTTGGGAGGAAAGATCAAATGGGGAGGAGGGATAAATCGAGATCGGATGGTAAAACTTCCTTTTTGACAAGCCGTGAATTTTTTCCCTACCTTTGCAAAAATCCCAAGCGCGAGAAGATGCGAAAATATTTCAACATAGCCGGGCCGTGTCATCCTGACAAGCATTATATGGTACCCGTTCTGGAGCGCAATAAGAACATATTGCCCTTAATTGAACAAGAACAATACTTTGTCATTCACGCCGCCCGGCAGTCGGGGAAAACGACGCTCCTGCATGAGCTAGTGGATTATATGGAGCGGGAAGGCAAATACTATGCCTTGTACTGTAGCCTGGAACAGGCGCAGGTTTTTACCGAAGCGAAAGAAGGTATTCCGCAAATTTTAAATACGCTCAGGTTTGCAGTTAGATATTCTAATTTGCCTCATAAGGACAAATTCGCGCAGCAGCTAGACGTCGATGACACGGCCAACTTGATAAAAATTGCGATTGCTGATTACTGCCTAAATCTTGATAAGCCACTGGTTATCCTTTTTGACGAGATTGACGCACTTCAAGACAGCACGTTAATATCCTTTCTCCGGCAACTTAGAAATGGCTATATTACCCGCAGCCGCATTCCTTTCCCCCATAGCATTGCCCTGGTTGGCATGAGGAACATCAGGGATTACAAATCAAAAATCAGAGAAGGCCGGCAGACGCTCGGTTCCCCAAGCCCCTTTAATATCATTACCAAAGCCCTGACTTTGTCTAATTTCTCCCCCCAGGAAATAGAAGGCCTTTATAACCAGCATACCCAGGCTACCGGGCAGGTTTTCGAAAAAAAAGTGGTGGACAGTGTCTATGACTATACCGACGGGCAACCCTGGCTGGTCAATGCCATCGCCCGGGAAATCATCGTCGAAATGCTCGACAACGACTTTACGAAAAATGTCACCGCCTCAATGGCCGGCCAGGCCGCCAAAAATATCATGTTGCGGCGAGATACGCACATTGACAGCTTGTTGGAACGCCTGAAAGAGGAACGAGTGAGAAAAGTGATGGAGCCAATTATTACAGGAGAAAAAGACGCCATTAGTTTTACCGACGACGACACCCAATATTGTTTGGATCTGGGGCTGATTAAAAGCGAGGATTATGTTTTGAAACCTGCCAATAAAATTTATGCGGAAGTCATTATCCGAACATTGAGCTATGACAGCCAGTACAATATGCAGTCGCAAATAAAAAACCGCTGGGTCAACCCCGACGGAAGCCTCGACATGAACGGCCTGTTAAAAGCTTTTCAACAATTCTGGCGGGAAAACAGCGAAATATGGGCGGAAAAATACCAGTATAAAGAAGCTGCCCCTCATCTGATCCTGCAAGCCTTCTTGCAACGGGTCGTCAATTCCGGGGGCGACGTGTTGCGGGAATACGCGGCCAATAAGGGAAGAATGGACCTATGCGTACGCTATGGCGAAAATAAATATCCGCTCGAAATCAAACTGCATTACGGCGCCAAAACCATCCCCGAGGGCTTGGCCCAACTCGCCGACTATATGGACCAGATAGGAGAAAAAACAGGCTGGCTGGTGGTGTTTGACCGGAGAAAGGCCGCCGCCTGGGAGGAGAAAATCTATTGGAAAACGGAAGTTTACCCGGCTGAGCGCAGCGAAGACGGGGGGGAAGGGAAAACCATTCATATAGTGGGGGGATAGCCCAGCCCAAAAAATACTGGCGCATAAACATAGTAGTGATTAAAAAATAAGTTCGACATTTTGAGTCAATGAATTATTTTGAAGGCCAGCAGTCTCATTAGGGCAAAGGCCTTCAAAATAATTCATTGACGTCGAACTTATTTTTTAAACGTTCCATAAATTCCTTTTCCTTACCTTGTCAGAAGTAAACACCTGAACAAATGAAGTTTTTGCCGGATTCGGAGGGCAGGATCTGGCTGGCTGTCGGCTGGTGCGGGCTCGACCGGTTTGACCCGCGGACAGGGCCCCTCTCGAATTTTCGGAAAAAGATTACGAGCTTCCAATCTGGAATTCACAATCTCGTATCAAATAAGCGTTGTCCTCCGTATTCGGTCAAATGGTTAAGCCGTTTGTATCTATACTGGCGAGCGCGTGGTTTTGTCAGGAGCAAAACCAGCGATGCCAGTATATACTGACCCGGCGGGTTTTGTAGTCGACAAAACCTGCCGTGCGTCAGTATAAATGGGCTGGGCATGGGTTGTTGTGCTGTTCCATACCATTGAAAAAAGAAGGAGTAGTAAATGTCCAAATTTCATGGCCAAATAGGTTTAGGTTGAAAAAATAAATGTCATACACTCAGAAAGGACTTCTGCTGATTTATCAGGAAAAGATTAGCGGTCAAGGTAGGCGAAATGAGGGGACACGGATTAGTACGAATCTTCCAGATTGTAGTACAGAAGTGGCAAAAGCTTACCCCTTTCTGAACTTCTCCCATCTTTGCTCCGCCCTTTTCAAAAAGGAAGAGAACTTATCCGGGGGGGCAATGCTGAACCGGGTGGGCAGGCCGGTGGACGGATGGGTGAATTCAATGCCCACCGCTGCAAGGAACAAGCCTTTACTTTTCAGGAGGGGCCCTTTTGGGGTGTACAAGGCATCCCCCAGGATGGGGTGGCCGATGCTTGCCAGATGGCGCCGCAGCTGATGCGTGCGGCCGGTGCGGGGGTACAACTCCAGCAGGGAGAGCCACTCCGTTTTGAGGGAGCGGGCCCGGCGCAGGAGGCGGAATTCGGTAACGGCTTCCTGCCCGTCGATGGGTTCCCGGATGATTGCTGTTTCGGGCGCTTTCCCGGCCACAATGGCCTGATAGGTTTTTTGTACCGCCTTTTCTTCAAACTGCCGGCCGAGTTGAATGGCAGCGGTACGCGATTTGGCTACGAGCAGCAGCCCGGCGGTCAGCGCGTCGAGGCGGTGGACGGGGCGCGGCCAGGGCAGGGCGTCATCGACGGGGGTGGGGGAGAGGTTGTACTGCAGGGCGTTCACTACCGTCCGGTACTGGTTGCCGCTGGTGGGCAGGCCGGCGGGCTTGTGGATGAGCGCCAGGTGATCGTCTTCGAAGACAATTTCCAGCGGCATCTCCAGCGCTTTGGGTGGGTTTAGCGCCAGGTCCATCAGCACGATGCGCTGGCCGGCTTGCACCCAGTCGCCGGTGTGCCCGGGGCGGCCATCGACGAATACGGCGCCGGCTTTGATGGCCTTTTTCATGCCCTTGCGGGAAGGGATGGCCCGGAACACCCGCGCTGCGTAGTCGCTAAGGCGTTCCCGTGGCGTTCCGGGGGGCACGGTGTGGGTTTCGAGAGGGGATGGAAGCATGGTTTTATGTCGTTGGCCATCAAATTTTGCAAATTTACAGTTTCTTAGACTCGGGCACGGGAGGTGAAATTTTGGCAATTTTTTTTGTGTCCCGCAACTGCCCCTGGTCACCCCTTCAGCAACCGCACCCAATCCACCCCTTTTTTCACCTCCTCCGGCGTGGGCATCCGCCCGTCGTGCATCAGCTCCTGGATGGCGCACGATTCCGCGTCGCGGAAGAGGGAGAGCGTTGCCCGGATGGCGCCGTCCTTGACGTAGTGGACCAGGAAAGAATCGCCGTCGAGGTCGCCTTCCACGATGGTTTCGTCGTAGTCTTTGACATGGCCAACGTAACCCAGCACTTTATCCTGCTGGGCAGACCAGAAGAAAGGCACGGCCTGGTATTTCAGCCGGGCGCCCGCCATGTTCATGCCGGCGACGCGCCCCTGCTGGCAGGCCACCTTCCAGTGTTCGATCCGCACCGGTTCGCCCCGGTAGGGGTAGTGGGCAATGTCGCCTGCGGCGTAGATGTCCGGGGCAGCCTGCAGGTATTCGTCCACGCGGATGCCGCCGTCCTGCTCGGTTTCGAGGCTGTCCAGGAAGCCGGTGGCGGGCTGTACGCCTATGCCGGCGAGGACCAGGTTGGCCGTCAGTTGGCTGCCGTCGTCCAGTTCTATGGTAGATACGCCGCCCTGGGTATAGATTTGTTTGACTTTCCGGCCGAGGCGGAACTGTACGCCGGCCTCTTCGTGCCACTTGCGGATGCGCTGCCCCACGGCCTTGCCCCAGATGCGGGCGAAGGGTACTTCTTCCGGCGCCACCACCGTCACTTCGCAGCCGAGGTGTTGCAGGCTCATGGCGCATTCCAGGCCGATAAAGGAGCTGCCGACGATGGCCACTTTGTCGGCTGACTTGCCCAGCTCGCGCAGTTCACGGCTGTCGCGCAGGGAGCGCAGCGTGCGCACATTTGAGGAGCCGGCGCCGCGTACCGGTAGCTGCCGGGGCGTGGCGCCCGTAGCGATCAGCAGCTTGTCGTAGGCCAGCGGCTCGCCTTTTTCGAAGTGTATCTTTTTGCCGCCGGTATCCACTTTGTTCACCCGGTGGCCTTTCAGCAGGGTGATGTCGTGTTCTTTGTAAAAACTTTCCGGGCGCAGGGGCATCCACGCTTCCGGCGCTTCGCCCTGCAGGTACTCCTTGCTGCAGTTGGGGCGGTCGTAGGGCAGTTCCTCCTCGGCGCTGATCATGGCGATGCGGCCGGTGAAGCCGGCTTCGCGCATCCCTTCGGCGGCGTAGGCAGCGGCCGCGCCCCCGCCGATGATGGCGTAGGTTTTTGCGTTGGCCGGCTCGGGGCGGGCCAGGACGTTGGGGACGCGGTCGGGACTGTCGTCCGGCACCCGGACGATGACGTCCTCGCCTTCGATCCGCAGGTCGTAGGCAGGCAGGCCGTCGATGCCGCAGGCCTCCAGGTGGCGGCCGGTCTTGACGTCGAAGCAGGCGTGGTGCCAGGGGCAGACCAGCCGCCGGCCGTTGAGCACGCCGTCGGCCAGGGGCGCGCCGTAATGGGTACATTTGCCGTAGAGGGCGTAGAATTTGCCATCCACTTTGGCGAGCAGGACATCGGTTTCGCCGACTTCAACCTGCTTCATTTCGCCGTTCCGGAGATCGGATACTTTGGCTGCTTTCGCTTCCTGATAGGACATGTTTACGGGAGTTTGGTTCTAAGATAGAAAGCGAAAGCAGCCACGGATGTTCAGAGCCTGTACAAAACCTTCAACCCCGCTTCGTAGGGCCGGGCCACAAAACGGCCTCGCATGCTACTCTGTACCTGCGGGTCGGCGAACCGGTCGGAAAACTGCTGCTGCCCTTCCAGTTCCAGCCCCAGGCGGCCCAGCCAGAACTGAATACCCAGGCTGCCGGCCAGGGTGGCGTCGCGCAGGTAGTCGCCGCTGCGGTTGGCCTGTTCGACTTTTGTGTAGGTACAGGCGATGTCTCCATTGGGGAGGGTTTCGCGTTCGAGATCTATGGATTCTGTGGTGCGCCGGCTGAACAGGGGACTGCGCAGGTGGGCGCCTGCCAGGATGTGCAGTTTGCCGGGGATCAGGCCGTAATTTACTCTGAGCGGAATATCCAGTTCAGCTACCCAATAGAGGGGGAAGGGCCGGGGTCGTTCTACGTCGCTGGAGCTGTTGGTGTAGTAGGTGCAACCACCAATAGTGGTTCCCGGGAAATTACTGGACGGGGTATAGTCCTCCAGCGTATCTACAGGTATGCCCTCGGTGGGGCCATAAAAGCTCTCGGCCTGTATCTCGTAGGAATGCAGCCGCAGGCCCAGGCCGGATTGGATGGACATTTTGGGCCCCAGTTCCCAGGCCAGTTGCAGGGCCGCCTGCGCGCCACCCCGGTAATGGAAGGTGGACCGGGCACTCCAGTGCGTTCGCTGCCTGTAGAGAACGTACAGGGTGTCTCCGGAAAGTTGCTGCTTCGCCTGTATGGCTTGCCATTCGATGAATCCCGACGAGCGGTATTCCGGCGCAAACTGGTAAAAGCTGCCCAGGCTGACAGTGAATTGCTGAGCCGAAAGGGCGTTGGAAAACAAAAACAGGACAAGGGCAAAGAGAGGCGCTGATCTGATCATAGTTAACAGGGTTTAATTTAGTGATATGCGTTAGCGTCTAAGCAGGATAAATATAAGGTTTTCCAAAGACTTGTTTTCAATTTTTTGCGGAAGCAGCTGTTTTTTCCTCCGCCCACTGCCTGTACGCCTCCAGCCCCTCCTCCGTCAGATAGGGCACAAGCCCGCCGACGAAGGCGTCGAGGTAATAACGTATCACTTCCTCTCCCTTTTCGTCGAAGTGGATTTCCGCGTTGGGTATCCAGTTGTCGCCCAGGATGAGCAGGTTGGTGATGAAGTGGCCGTGCTGGCCGGGCAGCCATTCTTCCCGCATCAGCCCCCGGGCGATAAGGTGTTGAAAAGCAGCCTGGAACTGCCGCCGCCGAAGCTGGGCCAACGCCCGGTATTTCTCCCGGACGGTGCCGATGCGCCGGATGATGCGCACGAAGTCGAGCAGCAGGAATCGGTATTTATACAACAACCGGAAACTGATTTCAGCCTGCCTGATCATAGTAGCCAGGCCGTACTCCGGAGCCTGGATTTGCCGCACCGGCACCTCCATTTCCTCCACCAGCCGGTCGTAGAGCGCCTCGATCAGCACGTCCGTGTTTTTGAAGTGGTAGCAGAGGTTGCCGTGGCTGATGCCCACCTCTTCGGCGATGCTGCGCACGGTGGCCTGGTCGGTGCCCACCTCGTTGAACTGCCGCAGGGCGGCCTCCAGTATGCGGTCTCTGGTCTTCATGTTTCGACGAAGTTCATGATTTCAAAGATAAATATTTTTTAGAACAGTTGTGCTAAAATAGGAAATATAGTACATTTGTTCTAAATTTTTTGAACGCATAGCGGTTCCTTGCGTTTTAAACCTGAAATCATCCAACCATGACGGATCAACCCAATGACAAACAACCGGAGAGCGGTGCCCTGCAAACCGCCCGCCAAACCTACAATGCCTTCGACAAGTTCGTCACCATCCGCGAGGAAGACAGCACCCTGGCCATGGCGGGCAAGCTGCTGCTGCGGCTGCTCGGCATCTTTGCCATGATCCTGTTGTCGCCCTTTCTGGTCATCGGGTTATTGGTGGCTTTTGCGGCGGTTTTGTAGTTGCATTTGCTGGCTATTAGGAGTAAATTTGTAGGAAAAGCCATAGATGTCCCGGGATTTTTTTCATGACGCAGTGGTTAGGGCCTTGGAAAAGGAGGGTTGGGCGATAACCGATGATCCTCTGTTCTTTCGGGTTGGAGGAGTAGATTTCAAGATTGATTTGGGAGCTGAAAGGGTTATAGGTGCCGAAAAGAATGAGGAGAAAATAGCAGTTGAGATTAAAACTTTCATAGGCCAATCAGTAGTTTCGGCATTCCATCTTGCAATTGGGCAATATGAAAATTATCTTTTTGCCCTTGAAGAAATAAAATCAGATAGGATGTTGTATCTGGCGGTCCCTGAGAGTATTTGGGACGACTTTTTTCAACGACCATTTGTGGAAAAAGTAATACAGGTAAAAAAAGTCAATGTCATTGTTTACGATCCAACAAAAGAAGAAATATTAAAATGGATAAAGTAGAAAAATATCAAGAGGCAATCATCGATTTCCTCGAAGAGAAAGCAAGGCTAAGGCCAGTGAATTTGAAAAATGTTGAAAATCAAATTATTATAGACAAAGAAAACCGTCACTACCAATTGCTTTCCATCGGATGGGATGATAATAAATTCAATTTTCACGCCGTCTTCCACTTTGACATCAGGGACGGCAAAGTCTGGATACAGCGCAACGACACGGAGGTGATGGTAGCCGACGAACTGATCGAACGGGGCGTCGCCCGCGAAGATATCGTCCTGGGTTTCCAGCCGCCTTACGCCCGGCCGTATACGGGGTTTGCTACGGCGTAGGGAGGGAGAAGGGGGTAAGTGTTTGGGTGTTTATGTGTTTATGTGTTTGGGTGTAAATGAGGTACTGAACTGGGGGGAAGTACATTGTGGGTGCGATTCTGGTTTGTACCCTCTTGTGGTTTTCGGCATGAAAACTTCCAAAATGTACACTGTTATACTGACGCACGGCAGGTTTTGTCGACTACAAAACCCGCCGGGTCAGTATATACTGGCATCGCTGGTTTTGTTCCTGACAAAACCACGCGTTCGCCAGTATAATGGCTTCAGGGTTCCCTTGGCCCATGGTTTGCGGGG
>JAGFJD010000300.1 GCA_024102975.1 Phaeodactylibacter sp.
AGTCTGCCGGAAGGCGTTCATCCGTTTATAGGTGTAGCCGGCATCGGTGAACGCCCAGGCAAGCTGTTCGTATTCCTCGTCGGTGCAGGGTTCCCGCCAGCCTCCCGCAAAGATGCAGCCGAAGTACTGCAGGGCCATCGCATGATCTTCCCCGTCGCGGAATGTCTGGCCGATGTGGCGGTGGAGGCTGATCCAGCCATAAAGGTCGCCCTCATCTTCGCAAAGCCGGGCACCCAAATCCCGGTAGTGGGCGACGCTGTCCAGGCAGCCTTCGGCCAGGAAGGCCAGCGCCCGGTCGCGGCAGGCTTCAACGCTCTGAGGGCCGGAGGTGGCCGGGAGGGACAGCGGCAGCAGAAAAGTGAGGGCCAGGAGTGGTGTAGTTTTCATGGTATTTGCTGTTTATCCTCCGCCGGAAGAAGAAATCCTTCCTCTCCGCCAGAACCAGATGATACCCACTACCACAACGATGATGGCCACGAGCCAGTACCACCTGACCGGAGGCGTGGGGGGAGTAACCTTCAGGCACGCCTTGCAAGGCTCCGAACCGGGTGTTCTGTCAAATCCCTTCCCTTTCACTGCGGGGGCGTTGAAGCTGCAAACCAGTTCACAGGCCGTTTCGCGAAAGTTGACGCATGCTCTCACTGCGCCGCCTGCTTCCAGGGCTTCCAGTCCCTCGCCGTTAGCCCTGGCCGTGAAGTACAAAGTGTGGCAGTTGTCATAACCTTGAGTATTGCGATCCTTCCAAATGGGGTTGTACTTCACGTCGAACTGAACGGCATCATCGGCACAGAACCGGGGGCTGCTGCATCCGATGGCAGCTGCGTCGCAGCTGCTCATTTTTTCCTGGTGGGCAAATCCGGTTGGCTTATCTTCCGGGAGCTGGAAGCAGTAGATATTATCTCCCGCCAGGCTGGAGATAAAGATACTGGAGGACTCAGTACTGTAAGGGCTGATATTGCAGAAGCGCAGGGAAAAATGGACCAGGAAGTATTCATCCGTACATTCAATGACCTTTTCTACTTTCAGTTCATTGGGGTCCTTGGGTTCTCCTGACGCCAGTAAAAGCGTATCGGCATCGATGTAATAGAAGGTTCCGGCCGGAGTTTCCAGCGTCAGGTCCGTACCTGAATCGTCGATGATGTTCACCAGAAATACCGAGTCCTGGCTGAAATTTGCATCGGCGAGTGGCGCAATGGTGCCGGGAAGAGCATCTTTGGCTGCCAAGATTGCGAGGAAAGTATCACGCTCTTCCATACCCTGTGATTTGAGGAAGTGGAACAGGCGGAGTTCTTCATTGCCATCGTCAGGATTGTCAATAACGCTTAAAGGGGCCTTGTTATGGAGATCATTGGGAAATTCAAATAGGGTGGCGCCGGCATAATTATCGTTTATTCCGGAGGAGTAACCAACAGAAGCAGAGGCTATATCCCCACCGATCATTTCGGTTGGGCCGAAGGAACTGTAATTGGGCGCAAAGGTCAGCACTGAGTCGAAGTTGGAAGGGTTAAAGAAGAATACGGTGCCATTTACTTCCGGGTAATAAGCGATAATGAAAGCCGACCAGCGGTTCTGTTTGATAAAATAATGGCTGTGCGCCAGGCGAATCCTTCGGGGGGAGTCCAGGTCCAGCAGGGGGGGGCTCACTGCGGAAAGGTCGATCAGGTCGGCATGCGTACCGACATCGGTAGTCGTCCGCAGTGGCTCTGAGGTAGGGTCGCCGGGGTCATAGAGGGGCATTGGCCGGCCGGCGGGCGGCGGCGGGTTGTCGGTTTTGCGGTCGATCATCAGGGCGATGGGGGCATACTCCAGGTTGCTTTGGAGGATGTAGTTGTATATTTCAGGATACACAGTGCCGGGGTCGGCAGCCCGAAGGGTAGAATTTTCCGAAAGCATTTCGCCCGTTTGGTAATAATAGTTCCCGTCCCCATACACCCAGAAGGCCTGCCAGTACGGATACGGTTTTTCCTCCAGGAAGCTGTCGTCATAAATGGCGTCCAGGTTGGGCAGTTGGGAAATGCTGAAAGTCGCCTCGTTGTTGCCGGCAACCGCTTTGCTGATTTCCGGCATTTGAGCGTGGGCCTGGAACAGCGGAAGCAGCGCCACGGCAGCAGCGGCGAGAAGGGGTAAGGTAGCAGAATAACGCATAGCAGCATAGTTTGATTAAAAGGGTTAGATGTTGATTTATCCCCTGCAAAACAGGTTCGTGAACAGGAGGAAGGAATTTTCTAAAAATATTTTCATCCTGTTCACGTATTCGGAATTGGCGGGATTAAATTCGTAAAGGCTATCGGCCGGAAATTGGGCTATCTTTTGAGATTATTGCTACTTTTACTGAATGTCAGTTCTGCCAAACGGAGAAACGAAAACTAAAAGCCCATTAAAGATAGTCATTTGAACTCAGAAAACGATAAACAACTTGAACAAGCTAATGCCGCCCTTCAAAGTATCCGGGAGGGCGACGAATCGGTTTTGAAGGAAATCTACCGCAAACACCGGGAAGAATTTCTTTCCTGGGCGACCGGCACCTATCATGCCCGGCGGGAAGACGCTGCCGATATCTTTCAGGATGCGGTGATCATTTTTCATAAGAACATAGTGAGCGGCAAGCTTAGCGAGATGAATTCCAGCCTCAAAACCTACATTTTTGCTATCGGCAGGCACCTGCTGTGGAAGCGGCTGGGCAAAAAGCGAAAAATCGTGCTGGAAGAAGAAGCGCCGCAGGGGTGGGCAGACCAACTGGACGATTCCCTGCACTACAATGAAGAGCTGACCCACCGCCAGCAGTTCGTGCAGGATATCCTCCGGGAGCTTACGGATGCCTGCCAGCAAATCCTCACCTTGTTCTACTATTACCGTTTCAGCATGGAAAGCATCAGGGAACGGATGGGATTCAGCAGCGAAGAAGGCGCCAGGACCGCCAAACACCGGTGCCTCAAAAAATTTATTACCATGGCCAGAGAAAGAAAACAGGGCCTGTATTAAAATCCACGGCCAGTTATGCAAAACGAAGAAGACCGGAACATAGAACTGATCAGCCGCTACCTGGCCGGGCGATTGCCCGGGGCAGAGGCGGAAGAATTCCGCCAACGGTTGAAAGACCCTTCCTTTCAGGAGGAAGTGGATTTGCAGCGGGAGCTGGCGGAGGCCGTCGGGCGGCGCGAAGCATCCCGGCTGAAGGCCCTGCTTCAGGCCGAGGAAGCGGACCTGGAAAAGGAAGCGGCGCCGGGTGCCCGGCACCCGGGCGCCCGCAGGCGAAGGTTCATCGGGCTGGCCGCCGCTGCCGCCGCCCTGCTCTTGCTGGCGGCCGCTTTCTGGTTCCTGGGGCGGGAACCGGCCGCTCCGGATCTTTATGCTTCTTATTTTGAACCTCGAAAGAACACGCTGGTCGTCGTGCAGCGGACAGAGGGAGAGGAGAGCCTCATGCAAAAAGCATTTCTGTTGTACGAAGACGAAGAGTACGAAGAAGCGCTGGACGCCTTTGCGGCATTACCCGATACCGCCGTCACAGACGACGTGGCCTTTTACCGCGCCAACGCCCTGATGGCGGTGGGGCGAACGAAGGAGGCCCTCCCCATCCTGCAGGAGGTCGTCCGCAATGGAGAAAGCCAGTATCTCGATTCGGCAAAATGGTATCTGGCTCTGGCGTACGTCGACGAAGCGCAGTACGCCGCTGCCCGCCCGTTGCTGGAAGAACTGCGGAGTTCTCCTTTTTTGGGAAAAAAGGCGGAGGCTTTGCTGCGGGAGCGGGCTTTCCGGTAGGAGATCAGCCCTCGTCCTGCTCCTTCAACAACTCCCGCATCCATGCCCGGGCCTCTTCGTCAAAGTCGGGCGGCGGCGGTTCTTCCCGATAATTGACCGACAAGTGATACAAGCCACGGCTATAGGCCAAACCCAGGGCTTTGCCCAAATCCAGCACCACATCCTCGTCCGGAGCTTTCAGGGGTACCGGCACGACCGGCAAGGAATCCTTCACATTGAAGGCCCAGGCGTCCGTATTGCCTGTGCCTGCGCGGGTGAGCGTAATGAGGTAATGGGATTTGGGCAGGTACGGATGGATAAAAGGCCGCTGTCCCCGCCGGATCAGGTCGATCTCCAGGAGGTGGACGCCGGAAGCGTGGAGGCGCTCTCGTTTCTCGATATAGGGCTGCAGCCCCGGCTTTCGCTTGTTGACCGGGGACAGGATTTCTATAGCGGTGATAAGTTGGTTCTTTTTCCTGTTGCGTATTTCTACGACCGGAATGCGGACTTCTACAGTGCGCGTGGCGGGAATGCTGATCGTGACGGGTGTTGTCGGCGGCGTGTCGGCTGCATATTCTTCCGCCGGCTCCTCCGCCTTTCTCTTCAGTACTTCCACGTCCGGATACATGATGCCCACATCCTCTTCCGGCGAAGTGTCGTTCACCGTATAAAGATTCATCCGGGCGACATAGGCCGGGCTGATCTGCGGCCCCAGCAGTTCGCAGATCACTGCCGCCAGCCGCTGATGCACATCCGGCCAGAGGTAATCTTCGAGGTAGGGGTCCATGCCGGGGAAGGGTGATTTCATTTATTCGCTTTCTTTAATCCCTATTTTTTGTTTTGAATCAGTTCCCGCATCCATGCCAGTTCTTCATCTTTGAAAGGCGGCCGGGGCGGGTTTTCCAGATAGTCGACAGACAGGTCATACCGGCTGCGCTCGTAAAGCAGTCGCATAGACTGGCCCAGCTGCAGGACGCGGTCCTGGTCGGGAGGTTGCAGCGGCACCGGCACGGCAGGCAAGGGGTCCTGGACGTTAAACGCCCAGATGTCCGTCCTGTCCGAACCTGCCCGGACGAGGGTGGCCCAATAATGCGCTTTCGGGGCATTGGGATAAGCGAACGGGCGCTCTCCCCTTCGGATAAGGTCTATTTCCAGCAAATGTACTCCTGATTCATAGAGCCGCAACCGTTTTTTCCGGTAGGGCGCCAGCCCCGGCTTGCGCTTGTTGACCGGCGAAAGGATTTCTATAGCAGTGACGAGCCGGTTGTCTTTCTGGCCGCGTATTTCGACAACGGGGATGCGGACTTCGATAAAATGAACCGAAGGAATGCTGACAGTAGGCGGAGTAGGCGGCAAGGCAGACAGCGCGTGATAGGCCTCTTCCGGTTCCTGCCAGTTATTCTTCCGGCGCAGTATGTCTACGTCGGGATACATAATGCCCGCATCTTCCTCCGGGGAGGTGTCTTTTACGATATAGGTGTCCGTGCGCACCACGTACCCGGGGCTTACCAAAGGCACCAACTGTTCTTTGATGACGAATGCCAGGCCGTTGTGCACATCCGGCCAGAGGCGGCCTTCCAGGTAGGGATCCATGCCGGGGAAGGGCGAAGGCATAATTTCAGGTTTTTTCAAAGTTAGGGGTATCGGGGCAGGAAAACAAGCCGTTCCAGGCAAAAGGTTATCGCTGGCAGGCTAAGCATGCCAGCGTATTTTTCCGGCCGGGCATGTTCCGCCATTTTTTCAAACTGCCGGCGCCTGAACTGACTAAAGCGCAAACATTCTATTTCCCCGGGCAGCCACTGGTTCCCTGCTTGACATAATAAAAAGTTGTATCTTAACGAGAAAAAGGCCTAATGCCCTGCTCGCTGAGAATTCTCCTGCTGCCCATTCTGCTACCCATAGCTGTTTGCGCTCAAGAAGAAATGGCTTCACCGGACATGAGCGCACCTACCCCCGAATTCGAGCGATTCGTGCTCCCGGGCGGGCTGGAAGAAAACCAGGTTCAACAAATTATTCAGGATTCCATCGGCTTTTTGTGGTTTGCAAGCGAGGGCGGGCTGCACCGTTATGATGGGCATCAATTCAAAACTTACCGGCATGACCCTGACGATTCCACTTCTATTTCCGGCAATTATGTAGAACGGCTGTATTTTGACAGCAGAGGCAAGCTGTGGGTTGCCACACACGGTAGCGGGTTGAACCTCTTTGACCCGGAAACTGAAAAGTTTACGCGTTTTATATCCGACCCAAAGAAACCTGAAAGCCTGAGCGATTGGATTTGCTATGCGATTGAGGAGGACAGGTATGGAAATATTTGGGTTGGCACTCCTAATGGGTTGAACCGCCTGGAAAAAGGAACCTACACCATTACACGCTTTCTGTACGGCCGGAATTTAAACGAAAGAAAAAGTGAGGGCAACATACTGGACATTCATGAAGGCCCTGAGGGCAACCTTTGGCTCGGGACCTGGGGAGGCGGCCTGGTCAAATTTGACCCAACAACAGGGCGATACAGGAAATTTTTACATGAGGCGCACGATCCTGGCAGCATTCCATCTGACATTGCCATAAGAATAGCTGAAGATACAGAGGGGAGGCTGCTCATTGGCGGAGGAGAAGGTTTCCTGCGCCGGCTTGATATTAAGGCGGGGCATTTTATGCCTTTTTCTAAAGACCCCGCACTGGCATCAAAAATTTCCTTCATTAATGATGATCCGAATGAAGGCCTGCCGGTGGTTAGTTCCATTTTACAGGATAAAGAGGGTTACTACTGGTTTGGCGCACATGAAGCCGGCCTAAAGCGCTACGATCCCCGAAATGGCCAGGTGCTGTACTTTACCGCAGGTTCAAATGGCCTGACAAATAATGGAGTCTGGAACGTCTTCCAATCCCGCGACGGGACGATCTGGGTGGCGACCGGAATAAATGGCCAGGTATTTAAATTTTCCCCGCAAGAACCGGCCTACAGCCTGCAAAAAGGGACTTTTGTCTTCGACGAGTTCAAAAAGACGGACTTGTACCGGCAACTTGGCGGTGTTCATCCGGAAGGGCACTGGTTGGGCCCGTTATCTATGGCGTTTGACCCCAATGACGAAAGCATGTGGATAAGATATGCTTACGGTGCTCAAATAGGCCGTGATACGATCCACTATCCCATACTGGCCAACTACGGCCGAATGGCCGATGAAACCAAATTTTATCACCTGAAAGGCCTGAATCTACACAATTTAAAAGGAAGCGTATACGAAGGAAATCTAGGCCCTGATTGGGCAGCGGAGGGCCTGGCCATCGGAAAAGACGGCAAAATATGGGGGTCTTATCCGTCCGACAGCGTAGGCCTTTTTTGCTTTGACCCGAAAACAGAACACCTACAGCAATATTTACACAACCCACAGGATACGAATAGCCTGCTCTCTAATTATGTTACTATTATAATGATGGATAGCCGGGGAGAGATCTGGGCAGGGCAATACAACAAAGGGCTGAGCCGGTTTGACCCAAAGGCCGGAAAATGGATGCACTTTCCCTCTGAGGGCGAACACCCAAACAAAATAGGAGGCCATCTGCCGGCCGCCCTGATGGAGGGAACGGATGGCCGGATATGGGTCGGCGGAGCTACGTCCACAGAACAGCCCTTTATCACCATTATTGACCCCGTATCAAATGCTACTCAGAATATCAGCTTTTCCGAATCGGCAGCCACGTATGTCCGTTTTTTTGCCCAAAAAGAGGAGACGGCCCTATTTGCCGTGGACAATATTGGCATAGGAATACTGCCTCCAAAGACATCCGGCAAGCCCATGTATTTTCACAATTCGGCGGAGGATAATTTTCCGATCAATACAGCAGCCAGCATCGTATTCGACCGGCAAGGCTATCTCTGGGCAACGTCCTTTGACAATGCCCAAATGGCCCGCCTGGATATAGAAAAAAAGACGTGGTTTTCATTTAATAACGAAACCAATGAACCAACCTTAAGCAGGCGGGGCCTTCTGGGGCCTGACGGGCATGTGTATTTTCCTAACTTCAACAATGGTTGGGAAGAGATAAACCCGAAAGCCTTCCCACCCCCTCTGCCCAGCTCTTCCAAACTGAACCTGGTTGATTTATATATCAAAGGAGAACGGCAAATACCGGGCCAGAGCAATCTCCTGCCAAAACCCATCTGGAAACTGGAGCAGGTAGGCCTTTCCCACCAATCCACTCCCTTTGGTTTCCGCTTTTCCAGTTTCCACTTCCGTTCTCCCCGGGTAGTCTACCATTACCGCCTGTATCCCTATGAAACGAGCTGGCAGATCCTGAATGGCGACCCGGAAGTTAACTATTTCAACATCCCACCCGGAACCTACCAGTTCCAGGCCAGGGCCTATACGATGCATGGCCTCCTGGATGAGGAAGGGATTGACTTAACCGTTGTCCTCCACCCTCCCTGGTGGAAAACCTGGTGGGCCTATGCTTCCTATGCTGCTGTTTTTATGGCTCTGATCGCCGGCCTGTTCCTCTACCAGCGCCGCCGCCTGCAGGCCCGGGCCCGCCTGCAGCTCGAACGGGAGAAGGCCGAGCGCCTGAAAGAAATGGACCAATTTAAGAGTCGCTTCTATACCAACATCACCCATGAATTCCGCACGCCCCTCACTGTCATCAAAGGCATGGCCGGACAGATAGAGGGGAATGAAAAAATAAAAGTGCTGATCCAGCGCAACAGCGAGCGCCTCCTGAACATGGTCAATCAACTGCTCGACCTCTCCCGCCTGGAATCCAACAGCCTGGCCGTCAACCGGGTGCAGGGCGACGTCATCCCCTACCTGCAATACCTCACCGAATCCTGCCATTCTCTGGCTAACGATAAACACATCAACCTCGCCTTTTTCTCCAAAGAAGAAAGCCTGGTGATGGATTATGATGAAACCAAGCTGCAGCACATCCTCGTCAACTTATTGTCTAATGCCATTAAATTCACGCCGGAGTATGGCAGCGTTAAGGTAACTGTTGCTCAGGTACTGGACAACGGTAAGCCTTTTTTGGAGCTTGTGGTAAGCGATACCGGCCGGGGTATTGCGGAGGAGCACCTGCCGAATATATTTGACCGGTTTTATCAAGCCCCCCCCAGCCCCCCCGAAGGGGGGGAGTTGCGGGACTCCTCCCTCCGAAGGGAAAGCCCCCCTCAATCCCCCCAAAGGGGGGAAGTTCCAGAGGAGGGCCTGCCAAAGCGGTCCTCGTTTGGCCATCCCCCCCCTTCGGGGGGGCTAGGGGGGGCTGGCATCGGCCTGGCCCTGGTGAAAGAACTCGTACAGTTGCTGGAAGGAAGTATCGAGGTAGAAAGCAAAATGGAAAAGGGGACAAAATTTACTGTAATGTTGCCGATCAGGAAGGAGGTGGATGCTGTGGATGCTTTAGGGCACCCTGCAACAGCATCTACAGCATTTGCAACGGCCACAGCCGAGCGAGCATCCATAGCATCAAAAGACAAACCTTTACTCCTCATCATCGAAGACAACGCCGACGTCATCGAATATATCATCTCCTGCCTGAACAAAGACTACTCCCTGCAAACCGCCCGCAACGGCAAGCATGGCGTCGAAAAAGCCCTGGAAATCGTGCCCGACGTCATCCTCTGCGACGTGATGATGCCGGAGATGGACGGCTTTGAAGCCTGCCGCATCCTGAAATCGGAGCGGAGCACCAGCCACATCCCCATCGTCCTGCTGACGGCCAAGGCCACGCAGGAGGATAAGGTCGCCGGCCTGTCGCAGGGCGCGGATGCCTACCTGACCAAGCCCTTCGACAAGGAAGAGCTGCTGGTGCGCCTGAAGAACCTGGCTGCGGTCAGCCAGCGCCTGCGGGAGCGTTTATCTGATGGTGCGGCTGCCAAAGAGGAGCCCAGCGAGCAGGAGCAGCGCGAAGCCGCTTTCCTAAAGGAACTCCATGAGATCATCGAAAACAACATGAGCGACGAGTCCTTCGACACCAACCGCCTCTGCCGGGCCGCCGCCATGAGCCGCACCCAGCTGCACCGCAAGCTCAAGGCGCTGACGGGGCAGGCTACGGCCTCGTTTATCCGCTCCATCCGCCTGCGGAAGGCGAAGGCCTTGCTGGAAACTACGGATCTGCCGATCGGGGATATTGCGGTGCGGGTGGGTTATAAGGATTTCTCGCACTTCAGCCGCAGCTTTGGCAAGGAGTTTGGAGTGTTGCCTTCTGAGGTGCGCAAAACATGATCGAAAATACTTCCCAAAGCGTATAATGAAACTCCCTGCTTTTTAGTATTTTGTTAATGTGCTATTTTAGAACGGCTATGCCCGGAAAGCTTTAAAATAAAACATGAATAACAAGCAAAGGAAAAGAATAAAGATAGTGAAGAAGTCAGAAGACGACTCCAATATTTCGTATTGGGCTGTTCTAAGCCATGTTGAAAGGCTGATGGAACTTGAACAATTACGGCAACAATACATAACCTGGAAATATGGTAATCAACGAGGATTTCAAAGAGTTTATAGAATTGTTAAACGCGCATGAAGTAAAATACCTGGTCGTTGGAGGGTATGCCGTGTCCATGCACGGTTATCCAAGATATACTAAAGATATAGACTTTTGGATATGGCTAAATGAAACGAATATTTCTCAATTGATAAATGCCATTGAGGAATTCGGTTTTGGGTCACTGGAATTAAGACAAGAAGACTTCATGGACCCTGAAAATATCATCCAGCTGGGATATGAACCCAATAGGATAGATCTGCTGGTTGAAATAGATGGCGTTGAATTTGAAAGCTGTTATAAAAACAAAACAGAGATTGAGATTGAAGGTGTAACAGTGAATTTTATCAATGTAAATGACCTGATCAAAGCCAAGAAGACGGCAGGCAGGCTCCAGGATCTGGCCGATGCTGAGAATTTGGAAAAGGTAAAGGATAAGCAAGGAGATAAAAAGAATAGCCAATAAACCATGCTACAGAACCCAGCTGCACCGCAAGCTCAAGGCACTGACGGGGCAGGCTACGGCCTCCTTCATCCGGCCCATCCGCCTGCGGAAGGCGAAGGCCTTGCTGGAAAGCACGGATTTGCCGATTGGCGACATTGCGGTGCAGGTGGGGTATAAGGATCCTTCGCACTTCAGCCGCAGCTTTGGGAAGGAGTTTGGGGTGCTGCCTTCGGAGGTGCGGAAGTCCACTTAGGCGCTAATTTCCCATTAGCGCCTAAGTTAAATATCATCAACTTAGGGTACAGTAAAGTCAAAAGACAACTCGCTCCAAAGGAGTCCCTTTGGGAAAGTTGTCATTTGACGCGTGCCTTTTGAGCAGACAACTTTGAAGTTGTCTGCTCACCTAATACGGACTGGTTTATGTTGATGACATTAAACTCGCATACCTATGCTAACAAGTTTCGGCAGCCGGAGGAAGTTGTCAGCCCACCCAAATGAAACACACAACTATCTGACAGTCAAAAATTAAAGCCTTCCTACTCCAAGCCAGAATGGAACAAATATTCCATTCCCACCCTCCCCTTTCGCCACAAATATTCCAAAGCCTGGAAAAAATGAGCTACCGCCTCATTCTGACCCGCCCCTACCTTTGTCACATATTTCAGGTATTGCGGTATTTCGGTGCTATGGTGTTGCGGTTCGCCTGACGCTGGCTTGCCGTTAGCCCCGGCAAAGCCTTGATGATTGCCTGGCCTCAAGGCCGAAA
>JAGFJD010000311.1 GCA_024102975.1 Phaeodactylibacter sp.
ATCTGGCCATGAAACCATCCTCCCTCCTCCCCTTTTCCCTGCTGCTCCTCATCTGGGCCTGCAACGCCCAAACGGGCAACGAACCGCCGTACACCAACGCCCTCATCCACGAGAGCAGCCCCTACCTGCGGCAGCACGCCCACAATCCTGTCGACTGGCATCCGTGGGGAGAGGCGGCCCTGCAAAAGGCAAAGGAAGAAGACAAGATGCTGCTGATCAGCATCGGTTATGCCGCCTGCCACTGGTGCCACGTGATGGAGGAGGAGTCTTTCGAAGATACCACCATCGCCCGCATCATGAACGAGCATTTTGTGCCCGTGAAGGTAGACCGGGAGGAGCGGCCTGACGTGGACAACGTCTACATGACGGCCTGCCAGATGGCCTCCGACGGTAGCTGCGGCTGGCCCCTCAACGCCTTCGCCCTGCCCGACGGGCGGCCGGTATGGGCGGGCACCTACTTCCCAAAAGGACAATGGAAAGATATCCTGGAGTACTTCATCAAAGTGTACGCGGAAGATAGAGAAAAGCTGGAGGCCTACGCCGCGCGGCTGGCCGAGGGGATACAGGCTTCGGGCCGGCCAAAGCCGGTGGAGGAAGAAATCCTGTTCACCGAAGAAGAGCTGGCCGAAGTGGCAGAGCAATTCCTGAACAACATCGACTTCAAAAAAGGAGGCCAGCCGGGCGCGCCCAAGTTCCCCGTGCCCAACACCTACGAGTTCCTGCTGCAGTACCACCACCTCGCCGGCAACGGGAAGGCCTTAGAGGCCGTGGCCGTCACCCTGGACAATATAGCCAATGGCGGCATCTGCGACCACCTCGGCGGCGGCTTCGCCCGCTATTCTACCGACGCCGACTGGAAGGTCCCGCACTTCGAGAAAATGTTGTACGACAACGCCCAGCTCGCGAGCCTCTACAGCAAGGCCTGGCAGGTAACGAAAAAGGAGCGTTATCGGGAGGTCGTGTTCCAAACCCTGGAGTTCATCGGGCGGGAGATGACTTCCCCGGAAGGTGGCTTCTACTCCTCCCTCGATGCCGACAGCGAAGGGGAAGAGGGCAAGTTCTATACCTGGCAAAAGGCCGAAATCGACTCCATCCTGGCGGACAAGCGGCAGAGCGCCGTTTTTTGCGATTTTTATCAGGTGAAAAGTCAGGGGAACTGGGAACGCACAAACGTTTTGTATCGAAAAAGTAATGTCGAGAAAATTCTGACTGAGTACGATTTATCTTTGAATGAATTAAACCAACTCCTCGCGCAGGCCCGGCAGAAGCTGTTCGAGGCGCGTTCCCGGCGCGTCCGCCCGGGCCTGGACGATAAAATCCTGGCCAGTTGGAACGCCCTCATGCTCCAGGGTTACCTCGACGCCTACCGGGCTTTCGGGGAGCAGGCCTTTCTGGACAGGGCCCTGCGGAGCGGGCAGTTTATCGCCAAAAACATGCTGAAGGACGGCTACCGCCTGGACCGCAACTACAAGGACGGCCGGTCGTCCATCAACGCCTTCCTCGACGACTATGCCTTCACTGCCCACGCCTTCCTCTCTCTTTACGAGGCTACTTTCGACGAGCAGTGGCTGCGGCGGGCAGAGGGCCTGGCCGGATACGCCCTGGCCCATTTCCGGGACGAGGAGACGGGCTTCTTCTTCTATGCCTCCGATCTCGACCCGCCCCTGTTCGCCCGCAGGATGGAGCTGGAGGACAACGTGATCCCCTCCTCCAACTCGGCCATGGCGCGGGCTCTGCACCGCCTGGGCACAGTGCTGTACAACAAGCAGTATCTGGAAATCTCCACCCGCATGTTACAGGCGATGGCGCCCCGCTTCACGGCCACCGCCCAGCCTCAGTACTTTTCCAACTGGTGTGCCCTGTACGCCGGTTTGGCTTTCCCCTATTACGAAATTGCCATCGTCGGCCCGGAGTATCAAAAGCTGCGGGATGAGATGCTGGCCCGGTACCTGCCCAATGCCGTCCTGCTCGGCGGGCCGGACGAGGGCGGCCTGGAACTGCTGAAGGGCAAGCTGCAGGGAGAGGAGACGTTTATTTATGTGTGCAAAAAGAATGTGTGCAAGCTGCCGGCGCGGGGCGTGGAGGAGGCGTTGGGGCAGATGTGGTGAATCATTCGCCGTCATCATTAACAACAGATGCCGGATTAGAATTCTCATAATTTGACATGGGCGAGCCTGGCAACATCGAACTGATTTCCTCAAAGGCTGTTTTTTCCACCAGCCAGGCTTTGACAATCTTTTTTAACAAATGCTTGATTTCCTCCGACAACTCCAGGGTAAGGATCAGCATGTCGTACTGCCCGTCCCATTTCTTATGGCGGGCGCGGAGCATAGGAAAAGTGGAATTCGGTTCTCGTTGTATTATTTGAAGGATGCGATCCTTATGCTTAGTACTGAAAATATGATCGTCGTATATTTTCTGGCCGTTGGCGAAGGTGGGTTGGAAAAAATGGGTTACTTCACCACCCGTAATTCCTTCTATCATTCTCTTGTAGAAAGATTCATTAAGGTTATAAATCCGTTGATCCTGAAGGAAATTTTTATATAGGTGTCTCATACCAGAAAAAGTATAATAAGTATTACAACTACCGAAAGTCCAAAAGCACCGGCCCACAATTTACTCAGTTTTTCTTTTAATTCATTAACCATCCCCAAACCTTGCTCCAGGTTGGGTGGAGTATCTTGTGCCCACGAAACGCTCTCTTCTAAATGATCAGATTGCGCCTGTATCCTCCCCCGGTGTTCTTTCTTGCTCATTGGCGATAATGGGTTAACGTGTTGAAGGTTTTGCAAGTTCCCGGCTTTTCATGTGCTGTATTTCAGGCAAAACCCTGAAATTTAGAAAAACAAGGCGTGAAACCAGGCAAACATTGCATTTTCGAAATTATCATCCAACAAATATACCCATTACGCCAGTAAATTACAATTAATTTCCGATTTGTCAGATAAATATTTAAAAAAAGCCTTGTGCTATATGCTCTGAATAGAAGACAATTAATGTCAACTTAAATTTTAGCCGCATTCGCTGCAACCACAAAGCTTACGCCAGACCATGCCAGGGAAGCCCCTGGCCTCCCTCATTCGCGGTTTTTCTTTGCCCCCTCACACCCGCCAGGCAGGCAAAGAAAAACCGCGAATAAAACTACGGCCGCAGGCCCCCGGCCGGGCCGCCGTATTTTTCCATCCAGCCCATCACCGCCTGCACCTTGGCCAGCATCCGGCTGGGGCGGCCGGCGATGCCGTGAGGGGCGTCGGGGAAGCGCACCAGGGCCGTCTCCACGCCCCGCAGCCTGAGGGCGCGGTAGAATTGCTCGGACTCCGACAGGGGGGTGCGGTAGTCCTCGTCGCCAACCAGCAGCATGCTAGGGGTCGTGACATTCTCCACCAGGGAGATGGGCGAGTGCTTGTAGTAGTGTTCCGGGTCTTCCCAGGGCATGGCGGGAAACCAGTTGCGGGTGAAATACGCCGGCCCGTCGGCAGTGAGGGCATGGCTGAACCAGTTGATCACCGGCTTGGCGACGACCGCCGCCCGGAAGCGGTCCGTCTTGCCGACGATCCAGGCGGTGAGCACGCCGCCCCCGCTGCCGCCGGTGACGTACAGCTTCTCTTTGTCGACAAAGCCTTTGCCGATGACGGCATCCACGCACGACATCAGGTCGTCGTAGTCGTTGCCGGGATAGTCGTGGTGGATCAGGTCGGCGAACTGCTCGCCGTAGCTGGTGCTGCCCCGTGGGTTGGTATATACAACCACATAACCCCGCGAGGCATACAGCTGGGCCTCCATGGAAAACACATCGCCGTAAGCGGAGTAGGGGCCGCCGTGGATTTCCAGCAGCAGGGGGTATTTTTTAGCCGGGTCAAAGCCCGGGGGGTAGATGATCCAGCCCTGGACATCGCGGCCGTCGTGGGAAGACTTTGTCCAGAAAGCTTCCACTTTGCCCGGCTCTTTTTGCAGGAAGAGGGCTTTGTTGAACTGCGTCAGCTGGCGAACGCCTTTCTGGCCGGCCTGCCCGGCGGCCAGCTCCGGCGGGCGGGAGGCGTCGCCCTGAGTGAAGGCGTACCGTCCGCCGGGGCCTACGGCATATTCCCCGCCCAGGTAAGGGCGCCCGATGGGGTTGCCGCCCAGGTTTTGGGCGACTTCTTCCACCTTGCCGTCCAGCGAGACGCGGCCCACCTTGGCCTCGCCCTCGTCGTCGTACTGAAACCAGAGATGGCTGCCTTCCGGGCTCCACTGCAGCTGGCTCACGGAGCGGTCCAGGGAAAGGGTGAGGGTTGTCTTGTTGTTCAGGCCGTCAATGGGCGCCAGGTAAACTTCCACCTGGTTGTAGCCCTTTTTCTGGTCGTCGAAGCCCAGCCAGGCCAGGCGCCTGCCGTCCGGGGAGACGGCGGGCTGGTTGTCCGCGCCAACGTGATCCGTCAGTTGTTCGGGCTGGCCGCCGTCGATGGCCAGCCGGTAGATTTCGGAGTTCTGGGGGTTGTCCATGCGCTCCGCCTCCGGGCGGCGGTTGGCGGAAAAGTAGATGTGCCGGCTGTCTTTTGACCAGGAGAGCGGGCCGTCGTGGTCGAACGGGCCGCCGGTCAGCTGCACGGCCCCTCCCCCATCAGTTGGCATCACGAAGATATGCGTATGGCCGGGCGCCAGCTCGCCCTCCCCGTCGGCACGATAAACGAGTTCCTGGGTGTAGGTGGGCGCTTCGGCCCATTTGGCGCCTTCGGGCTTCTCCGGCATGGCAAACAGCTTGTCCGCTTTTTCCGGGACGAACCGGGTGAAAGCCAGCCATTGGCCGTCGGGCGACCAGCTCAGGTGGTTGGGGCCGTGCTGGAACTCGCCAATGGCGGACTGCTCGCCGCTGCCCATCCAGCGCATCATGAGCTGGTGTTTGCCTTCGTGGCTGGATACCCAGGCCAGCCGCCGGCCGTCGGGAGACCAAACCGGGCTGCGGTCGCTTTCCGGCCCTTCCGCCAGGGCGCGCAGCCCAGAGCCGTCGAAGCTGGCGATCCAGAGGTTGGGGTCCCGCCGGTCCGTCATGATGTCGAAGCTGTTTTTGACGAAAGCTACCTGCTGGCCGTCCGGAGAGATGGCCGGATCGGACACGTAGGTGAGCTTGAAGGCGTCGAGGGGTTCCAGGGGCGCTTTTTGGGCGTGGAGGGGGAGGGAGAGCAGGGTGAGGCTCAGGAGGAGGTTGAGGCTGAGGTTGAGGTTGAGGGTAGCCTGCAGAAAGGGAGTAATTGAATGTGTCATTAGGTGCGTGGTTAGTTTGGCGTGAAGATAAGCAGCCAGACGCAATTAGCTAAACGTTTTTCGTTCAGGAATACAATTGTATTCCGGATCGAGGCCGGCTGGCAGCCAGCCGTCGTGCCCCCTTACAAATGCACAACCGTCTTCGCTGCGTTTGTCCGGGCAAAAATGTACAAATGCACAAAGGTCGTGGCTCCGCCACTCCATAATGAGGCAATGTAGTATTGCATACGCACCAGATGAATCTGGCGCGTCCGGTCTAGACGGCAAAGCCCTCCTCGTCCGTAACCTTACCGTTCAGGCAGCGGATGATGCGGGCGGGGAAGTTTTCGAGGATGCGGTAGTCATGGGTGGCGAAGAGCACGGCGGTATTGTTGGTAAGGGCCAGCTGGCGCAGCAGCAGCAGTATGTCGTCGGAGGTTTCGGGGTCGAGGTTGCCGGTGGGTTCGTCGGCAATGATGAGCTCGGGGCGGTTGAGCAGGGCGCGGGCGATGACCACCCGCTGCTGTTCCCCGCCGGAGAGTTGGTGGGGCATTTTCTTCTCCTGCCCTTTGAGGTCTACCTGCGCCAGCACCTGGGCCATGCGCTCGCGCTTTTTCTGTTCGTCTTTCCAGTTGGTGGCTTCCAGGACGAAGCGGAGGTTGTCTTCCACGCTGCGGTCGGAGAGCAGGTTGAAATCCTGGAAGACGATGCCCAGCTTGCGGCGCAGCAGGGGGATGGAGCGGCGGTCGAGGTGCTGGAGCGCGAAGCCGGCCACGTCGCCCTTGCCTTCGGCCAGGGGCAGGGCGCCGTACATCGTCTTGAGCAGGCTGGACTTGCCGCTGCCGGTCTTGCCGATGAGGTACAGGAATTCCCCTTTATAAATCTGCAGGTTGACCTGGCTGAGGATCAGGTGGTCCCGCTGATAAATATTGCAGTTGACGAGGCGGACGATGAGGTTTTCGTTCATAGTAACCGAGGGGTTTCCAAAGCGGCAAAGGTAGGAAAAAGTACTTATCTTTGCGCAAAAATGCGCTACCCCCTTTCCCTTCTGTTATTCTTTTGCCTGCAGGCCGCCCTCTGCGCCCAGCCCACCCAGCTCACCGTCCGCGCCAAAGCCAAGGACGCCAAGTTCATCGGCACCTCCGTCGGCGGCGCTAAAATCGTCGTGCGGGATGCGCTCACCGGGGAAATCCTGGCTCAGGGCCTGACCGAAGGCAGCACCGGCAATACCGGGCTGATCATGAACACCCCCCATGAACGGTACGCCCAACTGGCAGTGGAGGAAACCGCCGGATTCACCACTACCCTGGACCTCGAAGAGCCTCGCCTGCTCACCATCGAGGCCCACGCCCCCTATACCAGCCGGCAGGCCCGGGTGCTGGCCAGCACCCAGGTTTGGCTGATTCCGGGGAAGAACATCACGGGGGATGGAGTGGTCCTCGAAATCCCCGGTTTCATCATAGACATCCTGGCACCGCAAACCCACCGTTTCGTGCCCCGGGCAGAACTGTCGGACGGCACAACCTCCGTCCGCGCCAACATCGTCATGATGTGCGGCTGCACCATCACCGACGGCGGCCTGTGGGACGGCAGCAAGATGGAGGTGGAAGTGATCGTCAAACGCAATGGAAAAAAGCAGGGCACCTACCCCATGCAAATGACCGAAACGGCAAACATCTTTGAAGGGCCCGTGCCCATAGGCGAAGGAGGCGCCTACGAGTTCATCGTCACCGCCTTTGACCCCCGGACGGGCAATAGCGGAGTAGATAAGGTGAATTTTGTGGTGGAATGAATAATGGGCGGTTGCTATTGATGTTTACCCGGCCGAGGAACGAGGACGGGCTGTGGAACAACCTGTGCTGCCCTGGCGGGCCAGAACATTACTGGCCGTTCAGAAAGCAACCTGCAGGGCCATTGAGCTGCCCAACGTTTAGCCGGCGGGAGAGGCTCCCCCGCTTAAACCCACGCCGGCCGGGGGAGGCTCTCCCGCCAAACTTCCAATAATGACAGGTTTTTGACCCACAACAAAGCAGCGCGAGGAACAAACATTCCGTAAATTTGTATCATTGTATGATTGAACATCAACTTTTGCTATAAACAACAAACAATACGCCCGGCGCCAGTAATCCGGGAGCAAAACCGCTACAGATGAAAAAACTATATATCGTTGCCATCCTGATGGTCGCTGCGGCCATCGCCCTGCTGACCACCGCTGCCGACGACATGAGCACCTACGCCACCTTTGGCCAGGCCGCCCGCAGCGGCGACCGCGTCAAGATCGCCGGGCAGTTGTCCAAGGACAAAGAGATGTACTACAACCCGGCGGAAGACCCCAACTACTTCAGCTTTTACATCAAGGACACCGACGGGGAGGAGCGCAAGGTGGTGCTGCTCTCGGAAAAACCGCAGGACTTCGAGCTGTCCGAGCAGATCGTGCTGACCGGCCAGATGAAAGGGGAAGAGTTCGTGGCCACCGATATGCTTATGAAGTGCCCGTCTAAGTATAAGGACGAAGAGGTATACATCAAGAACGAAGGGAAATAACTAATCTTGGGCGGCAATTTTCCATTGACGCGCAAGTTGTTAGAGAAAATCAACCATGCAGGACATCCAATACATAGGCGAACACCTCTTGCCCGGCCAGGTCGGGCAAGCCGCTATCGTAGCCAGTTTCGTGGCCAGCCTGTTCGCCGCCGTTTCCTACTTTTTTGCTACGCAGCGCCGCAACACTGCCGAGTACGAGGCCTGGCGCGGAATGGGCCGCTGGGGCTTCCTGGTTCACGGGCTGGGCGTTTTCACCGTCATCGGCATCATGTTCTACCTGATGGTGAACCAGTATTACGAGTATCAGTACGTGCAGGCGCACGTCTCTGAGGACCTGCCGTTCAAATACATCTTTTCTGCCTTCTGGGAAGGGCAGGAAGGCAGCTTCCTGCTCTGGATGTTCTGGCACGTCATCCTGGGGCTGGTGCTGATGGCCACCGGAAAACAGTGGGAAGCCCCTACCCTTTCGGTGCTGTCCCTCATCCAGCTGTTCATCGGCTCCATGATCCTGGGCATTTACGTCGGTTTCGGCGACGAGCCTTCGCGGCTGGGCAGCAACCCGCTGATGCTGCTGCGCGAAGTGATGGACGCCCCCATTTTTGCCAAGGCCGACTACGCCGCCCAGCTCACCGGCTCGGGGCTGAACCCCTTGCTGCAGAACTACTGGATGACGATCCACCCGCCTACCCTGTTCCTGGGTTTTGCGTCCACCTCCATCCCCTTCGCCTACGCTGTTGCCGGGTTATGGACCAGGGAGCACAAAACCTGGCTGCAACCCGCCCTGCGCTGGGCCCTGTTCAGCGGCGCCATCCTGGGCACCGGCATCCTGATGGGCGGCGCCTGGGCCTACGAAGCCCTGAGCTTCGGCGGCTACTGGGCCTGGGATCCGGTGGAAAACATGTCGCTGGTGCCCTGGCTGATCCTGGTCGCCGGCATCCACACCAACCTCATCGCCCGCAGCACCGGCCACTCGGTGCGCAGTACCTACATTTACTACCTGCTGACCTTTATCTTTATCGTCTACTCCACCTTCCTGACCCGCAGCGGGGTGCTGGGCGACACTTCGGTGCATGCCTTCACCGAGATGGGGCTGGAAGTGCAGCTGGTGGCTTTTATCCTGTTTTTCCTGGGCCTTTCCGGCGTTCTGCTGGGCGTGCGGTTCAAAGGCATCCCCAGCCCGCAAAAAGAGGAAGCGACCGCTTCGAAGGAGTTCTGGATGTTCATCGGCACGCTGGTGCTGCTGTTCTCTGCCCTGATCATCACGGCGTCCACCTCCCTGCCGGTGTACAACAAGGTGATGCAGTTTTTCAACCCCGCTTTCGAAGGCAAAGTCATCACCGACCCGGAACCGCATTACAACAAATACCAACTGTGGATCGCAGTATTTATCGGCATCCTTTCGGGAATAGCTCAGTATCTGCGCTACCGTGAAGTTAACTTTGGGAAGTACGCCTCCAAATTCGGCCTGCATACAGGTATTGCGCTGGGCGTCACCGCTGTGCTCACGTACATTACCACCCTGTGGATCGAAGCCAACGCCTGGCAGTACCTGGTGTTGCTGTTCTCCGGCATTTTCACTATCGTCACCAACCTGGACTACCTGGCCACCTTCATCCGCGGCAACCTGAAGCTGGCAGGCTCTGCCTTTTCCCATATCGGCTTCGGCCTGATGGTCGTCGGCATCCTGGCATCGGGGCTGAACAAGCGCGTCATTTCCAACAATCCCTTCGTCATGGACGGGCTCATAGAAGGGGCTACATCGGAGGAGTTGCGGCGCAATATCCTGTTGTTCAAAGACTCCCCGCTGGTCATGCCGCCCTATGAGGTGACTTATGTTGCCGATACGGTGGATACCTTTACCCGTACCTTTACCGTGAATTACAAGCGGCGGGACCAGGAAGGCAAGGTGGTGGAAGAATTCAACCTCTACCCCAACGTCCTGTACGACAAATCCTTCACCAAGATCGCCGCGTCCAACCCCTCTACCAAGCGGTACTGGGACCGGGATATTTTCACCCACATCGCCTCCCTGCCCCAGGTGGAAATCGACATGGAGTACCGGCGGCAGCGGGAGGACAGCCTCAACTACCGGGTCCTGAACGCTCCGATCGGGCAGCCCGTTACCATGATGGATACCGTAGCGCTGAAGGAGGTGGATACTTCTGTGGTGAAATCCTATGCCATCACCGTAGAGCGCATCAACCGCACCCCCACTCATCCGGACTATAAACCGGAAGAGGGAGACATCGCCATCGGCGCAACGATAAAAGTGAGCCGCAAAGACGACGAAGGCGTATTCACCGTAAACCCGGTGCTGGTGCTTCGGGGGCAGTTGCTGTACAGCTACCCCGAACAGATCAACGAGCTGAACGCCAAGGTGCGCCTCAACGAGGGCATCTTCGACGCCGTTTTCAGCCCGGAGATGGATTTGGATTACCAGGCCTTCACCTTCAGGCAGGGCGACAAGATCGAATACAAAGGTTACGAGATACAGTTTGCCGGCTTCAACCGGGAACCAAAGCACCCCAACTACAAGCCGCAGGAAGGAGACGTTGCCGTCAGCGCCATGGTCAGCGTACAGGCGCCGGACGGGGAGTCCTACCTGGCGCAGCCCGTTTACCTCATCCGCGGCAACCGCCCCTTCAACATTAAAGATGAAATACCGGGGCCGGGCCTGCACTTCCGCTTCACCGGCATCGACCCGAATACGGAAACGGTGGAACTGCAAATTGCCCGGTCTGCCAAAGCCACTGAATCTGTACCCATCGAACTGGCAACGAACTCTCTGCGGTCCGACTATATCGTTTTGGAGGCCATCGAATTTCCGGGCATCAACCTGTTCTGGCTGGGCTCTACGCTGATGATGATCGGGATGGCGGTGAGTTTGGGGAGGAGGATGGGGAGGGATGGAAAAGTGTAAGTGCGTAAAGGTGTAAAGGACAGCCCACACTTACACGTTTACACATGTACACGTTTACACAAAAAATGATCCCACAAAGCATCACCCTCATCGGCGCCGGCAACCTCGGCTACCACCTGGGCAGGCGCCTGCATGCCTCAGGCGCCGAAATCCGGCAGGTGTTCAGCCGGGAGGCGGCGAAGGCACAGGAACTGGCCCGGGCAACCGGCGCACTGCCTGTCAGCCGGCTGGAGGAAGTAAAATCAGGCGCCGGCCTGTACATCCTGGCGGTCAGCGACGGCGCTATCGCCCAGGCGGCGGCAACACTGCAGCAACACCTCCCGGCGAATAGCGCAGTGGTGCACACCTCCGGAGCGACGCCCTCAACCGTGCTGGCCCCTTACTTTCCGAAATATGGCATTTTTTACCCATTGCAGACCTTCTCCCGCAGCCGGGAACCAGACTTTACCACAATCCCCATCTGCGTTTACAGCCCGGATGAACAGTTGGAGCAAAAATTGCTCTCTTTGGGGAAACAAATCAGCCACAGCGTACACTGCATCGATGACGAACAGCGCGCCATCCTGCATGTGGCGGCGGTATTCGTCAACAACTTCACCAACCACCTTCTCCACATCGGCCATGACATCCTGGAGGAAGAAAAGCTGCCGTTCGAGCTGCTGCTGCCCCTCATCCGGGAAACAGTGGATAAGATAGAAACCAACCGCCCCGCAGACATGCAAACCGGCCCGGCCCGCCGCAACGACCAGGAAACCATAAAACGCCACCTGGCATACCTGAAAAAATTTCCGAACTTTGCGGATGTTTATAGGGCATTGACGAAAAATATAGGAAAAATGTACAGGTAAATGACGGATACCCCCAATGCTCGCTTTTGTCCGAATAAGTGCCTGGACAGAAATACTTGTATTTCTCTATTTCAGTCCAGATAGTTACGCGAATCAACTCAATCAACGGCCCGCAGAGGCGGCCGACTAATCAACCAAAATGCGCATCGCCGGCTACATCGACCACCCCGTCCTGAAGATCACCATTTTCCAGATGGAGAACAAGCTGTCCGTCAAGCTGGAATCCGGCCTGTTCGAGCAAACCTACAAATTCCGCACCGGGGGACCGGTGAATACGGTGGAGGATATCCGCCGGCTGGTGGACGACGACTTCATTGCCGAAGTGCTGCAGGAAATGGGCCGCATGCGCAGCATCCGGGTGCGGGCGCTGGAGCGGCTGGCCCCGGGCGGGGAGGAGGAGTTTGAGGAGATATTGTAATTGGTTATTTGTTATTATACTGACGCATGGCAGGTTTTGTCGACTACAAAACCCGCCGGGTCAGTATATACTGGCATCGCTGGTTTTGCTCCTGACAAAACCACGCGTTCGCCAGTATAGCCAGGCGGACTGCACAGGAGGTTATTGCCGGGCTTCTCCGCCGGCGTTAAAGAACCAGTATTGAACAACTTTTCCTGCCACAATACCGCCAATAACCAATAACTGCCCAGGCCCTGCGTCCCGGCCTCCCCCTAATGCTTCAACGGCCGCTTCTTCACCATCCCTCCGCGGGTATCCTTGATTGAGCTCATGATCATGAAAGCCTCTTCGTCGATCTTGTCGACTTCGGTCTGCAGCTTGGCCAGTTCCAGGCGGGTGATGACGGTATATACGATATCGGTGTGCCGGAGCAGGTTTTTATCTTTTCCATATCCTCGTTTTCCATTATATATCGTGCAGCCCCGGCCGAGGTTTTCAGTTATGGCGACCCGGATATCGTCGCTGCGTTCGGAGATGATAGTCACGCCCATGTATTCCTCGATGCCGTCGATGACGAAGTCTACGGTTTTGGAGGCGGCCAGGTAGGTCAGGATGGCGTACAGGGCAATCTCGACCGAGAGGATATAGGCGCCGAAGGAAAAGATGATGATATTAAAGACGAGGATCACGTCGCCGATGGTCAGGCTTGTTTTCCGGCTGACATATACCGCCAGCACTTCCGTCCCGTCGATGACCGCTCCGCCGCGGACGCTCAGGCCGATGCCCATACCCAGGAAAAAACCGCCGAAGATGGCGATGAGCAGCTTGTCGCTGGTGATGACCGGGTAGGGAACATAATGTACCAACAGAGATAAAATGACAATAGCGATGATGCTGCGCACGGCGAACTGCCGGCTGATCGTCCAGGCACCAAGGACCAGGAAGGGCAGGTTGATGGCCACCAGCAGGACCGAGAGCGGGATGCCGGTGACGACTTCCACCAGCAGGGAGATGCCAGTGACTCCGCCGTCGATAAATTTATTGGGCAGGAGAAAGCCTTTCAATCCAAACCCGGCGGAGAGGGTCCCCAGTACGATGAGAAAATAATCCCGCAGGCGGTGATAGGTTTCCACCCGGAATACGCGCATGGCGTCGGCCAGCACCCGGGGCGGGATGGGGCGGTTGAGGCCCTGCTGCTGTAATTTTTTCCGGACGATATCCTGGACGACTTGCTGGAAGAGTGGGTGCATTGGCGTTGGTTTTTTTTCAAAGATGCTTTTTTTTGGCAACTATATTGGCTGGGCTAAGAAGTTTTTGCCACAAAGACACCAAGGCACGAAGACGGCACAAAGATAATTTTCTGAAGTTATACTAATGTGCCTCTGTGAAATATGCTGCGTACTCCGGTATCCTGGCGCCCAGGTAATAGGGCAGGTTCATCAAAAGGAAAGGCATGCCTTTGGCAGTTTGCACTTCGCTTACAGAAAAGCGGTTGGCGAGCAGGCGGATAGCATAGGGATGGCCGCACCTTTCCATGAACTGGTGCAGAGAGCGGAGCGTGCCTGATTCGCCGGACTTGACCTCAATCGGAACGACATACTTGCCATGGAGATGCAATAAATCTACTTCAGCCTGGCTGCCGGCGCTTTCCCGCACCCAGAAATGTGGTTTGTACGAAGGCATTTCGTGTTGCGCCATGAGTTCCTGGGTGATGAGGTGTTGCACAAGCCTGCCTTTGTAAGCCGTGTTCAGGTCTTCTATGCCAATCATCTCGGCTTGCAGCTGAAGCGCGTGGTTCAACAGGCCGGTATCCAGGAACTGAAGCCGGGGCCGCTTTTTGAAATCGGCAATAATGGGAGGATTCGTGCTGTTGCTGGGATAAATCAACTGGATGATCCGCGCCTGATCTAATGCCCGCAACGCTTCGCCAACTTCTCTGGACCGGTAATTGGACCGGCCAAAGCCGGCAAACACGATGCGGTCTTTTTCATGAGGGGCGGTATACATGATATGCTGTATCACCTTTCTTTCCGTTGGATTTCTGGCGTATTTGGCCACATCGTCTTTGTAGCCCTGCCAAATCGATTCGTAGGTGAAGGCCAGGTTAATCATGCTGTGCCCATCCTGGATATACTGCTTGACGACCTCCGGCATACCGCCAATTGTCGCATATGTATGAAACAAGTCGATGAGGGTGTCATGGGCGTACGGCTCTACAGGTATTTGGCGCAACGCCTGCAGGGCCGCCGTATGTCCCATCGCCATCAGGAACTCCTCGAAGTCGAAAGGGTGAAGCACCATCTGCTCCACCCGCCCTACCGGAAAAGAATCGATTTCGCGCAAGGCAAATTCCAACAGGGAACCGGCGGCGATGACATACAAATCCGGCCGCTCCTCGTAAAAATAGCGCAGCATCTGGATTGCGCGGGGCGATTCCTGGATTTCGTCAATGAATAGCAGCACTGTCCCCCCGTCTTTAGGCGTATTGGTGCTCAGGAAGATCGCTTCTGCGATCTGCCGGACATCCTGGAGGTTTTCAAAAAACCGCCGGTGTGCGTGCTTCTCCATATTGAGCACTATGTAATGGCGAAACTCCCCGGCAAACTGCCCTACCAGGGTGGACTTTCCCACCTGCCGCCCTCCCCGAATGATGAGTGGCTTGCGCCCGGGTTTGTCCTTCCACTGCAACAAGCGGCGGTATGCTTTTCTCTTAAAGTTCACAAATGTAGGTTTGTAACATTTTATGAGCAATTTACAACAAAATATGTAATAAATAAAGGGCAATTTTAACATATCTGCCTATAAAACCAGCCACCCCTACAGGACATTGGGCTGCTGCTTACTACAATCTCTCTTTGCAAGACTGTTTAGAGCGGGTCAAATCAGGCCCCTTCTTTGATATTCAACCCTACTGCCCACCTCCTTGCCTTTTTACACAGATTTAACATTGGGCTAATTTTCAGTTTAAATGCCAGGTGTATTTTCGCAAACAATAATTATTCTGGAATAGTTATTGTTTTTTGAATCTTTCAGGCTACGGATTCGTAAAGACATGATTGCCCGCAAAATATTCGTACGCGGGCGGGGTTTTCCAGATCCGGAACGCCTTCCATATAATAACCCTTTTCAAAAAAAATAGGCCAGCATGCAGCTGGCCTAAATGATACACGGATTTGTGGAGGCAGGCACTTTACAACCGGACACGGAAGTAAAAATGGACATCGCCTGCCTCCCTTTTCAGGGTGAAAATAAGAAGGATATTCGGAGTTCGGTGATTTTTCCCGAAAAAAATTAACCTTCTGTTAACATTGGTCTAATCTCCAGTTAACATCCCTTGCCTACTTTTACTCCCGTCCATTTTTGCTATAACAAATCCGTGTCCAACATGAAACTTATTTACCCCCCGTTTCTAGGGCTTTTGCTCTGGACATTTATTCCTATGTGCGTCTTTTCACAACAGGCAAATCCTACTACCAGCCTAAAATTCGGCAAAGGCTTGTCGATCCTGGCGCCCGATTCTTCTCTTTTCCTCAAAACCAGCTTCCGCTTCCAGACCCTGTTTGTCACAGCCGGCGACATCAACTCGCATGCGCCCTGGCAATCCAGCGCTGCTGTGCGCCGGGCGCGGCTGAAGTTCGACGGCTGGGCCGTAAACCCAAACTTCGTTTATAAAGTCGAGCTGGCCCTCTCCAATCAGGACCTGAAAAGCACTTCCGATTTCGCCCAGTCCGGAGGCGCGCCGAAGATCATCCTCGATGCCGTGGTGAAGTGGAAATTTCACGAAAACTTTGAACTCTGGGCAGGACAGACGAAATTGCCGGGAAACCGGGAACGCGTCGTCTCTTCCCAGAAGCTCCAGTTTGTCGACCGCAGTTCGGTAAACGGCATTTTCAATATCGACCGGGATATGGGGCTGCACCTGAGAGGAAAATTCAAATCAGGAACAGCGGTGATCCGGCCAATCGTCGCCCTGTCCATGGGCGAGGGCAGGAATATGGCCATCAACAACATCGGCGGCCTGAATTATACGGGCAGGCTGGAATACCTGCCCTTTGGCGACTTCTCCGGCAAGGGCGATTATTATGACTCTGACCTGAAGCGGGAACCCACGCCGAAACTGATGCTGGGCGCGACCTACAACTTCAACAAAGGCGCTTCCCGCCAGAAGCAGGCCGGAAACTTCCTGATGGATGCCGGGGGCCATTATCTGGTGAATGACCTGCAGACTGTATTCGTCGACGCCATTTTAAAATACCGCGGGTTTTCCCTGGCCGCCGAATACGCCGATAAAAGGTGCGTACTGCCCCACGGCGTCAACCACGAGGCAGTGAAAGACAAGATGATCGACGCCGGCGGGAAATCCTACCACACCGGCACCGGGTTCAATGTCCAGGCCGGCTACCTGTTCAAAAACAACTGGGAAGTGGCAGGGCGGTATACCACAGTAACTCCTGACTGGGAGATGAGTTTCACCGGCGCCGAGGAATACACCCTGGGCCTGTCCAAATACATCGTCGGGCATAACCTGAAAGTCCAGTCCGACATCTCTTTGATCGATAAAGAAAACAAAGAACAACACGGGCTGCGGTACCGCCTGCAGTTCGAAGTAGCCTTATAGTGATTAAAAAATAACTTCACTGTTCGAGACCCGTATGCACAGGCGGGCGTGAAGTTATTTTTTAAGGAATGCTTAAACAAACGATATGGAAACGATATACCTGGCGCTTGTCGTCATCCTGTTCCTGCTGGCCATCTCCGACCTGATCGTAGGGGTCAGCAACGACGCCGTGAACTTTTTGAATTCCGCCGTCGGCGCCAAAGCCGCTCAGCTCAGGACGATCCTCGCCGTTGCAGCCCTGGGCGTCCTGATCGGCGCCACCTTCTCCAGCGGCATGATGGAAGTGGCCCGAAAAGGCATTTTCAATCCTCAGTACTTTTACTTCTCGGAGATCATTATCCTTTTCCTGGCGGTGATGATCACTGACGTCATCCTGCTGGACGCCTTCAACACGTTCGGGCTGCCGACGTCCACGACCGTGTCCATCGTTTTCGAACTGCTGGGAGCGGCCGTGGCCATCGCGCTGATCAAAGTATACACGGACCCCAACGCCCTGCCCCTGTACGAGTACATCAACTCGGCCAAGGCCCTGGCCATCATTTCGGGGATATTGCTCTCGGTGGTGATCGCCTTTTCGGCGGGCATGATCATCCAGTACCTGAGCCGCGCCCTGTTCTCCTTTGATTATGAAAAGCGGTTAAACTATTTCGGAGCGCCCTGGGGCGGGCTGGCCATCGCCGCCATTACTTATTTCATGCTGATCAAAGGGGCCAAAGGCGCTTCGTTTATGACGGACGGCGTCCAGGACTACATCGCCCACAATACCGGCACGATCATGATCGCGAGCTTCATCGGCTCGACGCTAATCCTGTGGCTGCTGAACCGGTTCACCCGGTTCGACATCCTGCAGTTCATCGTCCTGGTCGGCACCTTCGCCCTGGCCATGGCTTTTGCCGGCAACGACCTGGTGAACTTCATCGGCGTGCCGCTGGCCGGCTTCAACTCCTACGAACTCTACGTGGATTCGGGCGGATCGCCGGACGGCCTGCTGATGGACGGCCTGGCAGGCAAGGTCCCTACGCCTACCTTCCTGCTGCTGCTGGCCGGGATCGTCATGGTAATTACCCTGTGGACCTCCAAAAAGGCGCGTTCGGTGGTAAAAACCTCCCTCGACCTGGGCCGGCAGGATGTGGGCGACGAGCGTTTTGCCGCTTCCTTCCTCTCCCGGTCGGTGGTGCGCGGCGCGATCACCGTGTCCAACTACGTCAGCAACTTAATGCCCGAAAAAGTGAAGGAGACTCTCAGCCGGCAGTTCGACGAGCGGGCCTTCACCAAAAAGGCCACTGCCCTTGGCAAGGAGGCGCCGTCGTTCGACATGATCCGGGCCTCAGTCACCCTCATCGTTTCCAGCATCCTCATCGCCATCGGCACAGCGTTGAAATTGCCGCTATCGACGACTTATGTGACGTTCATGGTATTTATGGGCACTTCCCTGGCCGACGGTGCCTGGGGCAGGGAGAGCGCGGTCTACCGGGTTACCGGCATGCTTTCCGTCATCGGAGGCTGGTTTTTCACAGCCCTTTCCGCCTTCACCATGGCTTTTGTCGTCGCGCTGATCTTCAGCTTCGGAGGTTTCGCCGCCATCGTAATCTTGTTGTTCATCGCTGCCTTCGTGATCTACCGGACGCACAAATACCACGGCAAGCGGATGGAGGAGGAACTCGAACAGGAAAAAAGCCTGGAGGAGGAAGTGCTCACCAAAGAAAAGATCACCGAGCGCGGCATCCAGAACTTGTCGGATGCATTCGGACAGTTCGAGAGCCTGCTCGATGAAACGCTGGACGGGATGAGCAAGGAAAACCTTGCCGCCCTGTCCAAAACAGCCAAGAAATTTGACAAACTGTACAAGCGGACAAGGAAGCGGAGGCAGAACGCCAACCGGGCGCTGGACCGGCTAACCGACAACGATCTCCAGGCTGGCCATTTCTTCATTCTCCTCTCGGATTACCTCCATGAAATGACGAAAAACGTACGGGAGATCGTCATTCCCAGCCTCAATCACGTCAGCAACAACCACAAACCGCTGCTGGCCGTCCAGGTCGAAGAGCTGGAAGCGGTCAATGCCAGGCTGAAAAACAGGTTCCATGCCATCGTCGATGCGATGAAGGCGTACGAGCCGGAAAAGGCCTCTGAAATTATTGCCGACCTTCCCGATACTATCAAAGCAATCCGGGGCGCCAGAAAGAACCAGATCAAGCGGATCCAGAACAAAGAGGTGGGGACACGCAACAGCACCCTGTTCTTCAACCACCTGGGCGAGTACCGCAACCTGGCCCTTTTCTCCAACCGTATACTGAAGATATACGAGGATATGATCATCAACGGAGAAGAGGAGGAAGAGGAAGCCCTCTCTGCAACTACCGCTTCGCAGGAGGCATAATCGGCTGCTTCAGGTTTCCTGTAGAATACCCCCTGGCCGGCGCCAGGGGGTATTCTCATATCAGGACACTATGAAAAACCTGCCATTTTTATTATATTTTCATTTTTTCGACTGAAAGGCAATGACAAAAACACGGGCATCCTGTCTTGTGTGGGAGTTCAAAAAAAAAAGAACATCCCGATGGAAACCTTGTACCTGGCACTTATCCTAATCCTTTTCCTCCTGGCTATTTCCGACCTGGTGGTTGGCGTCAGCAACGACGCCGTCAATTTCCTGAACTCGGCCATCGGCGCCAAAGCCGCCACTATGAAGGCCATCATGATCGTAGCGGCACTGGGCATCCTGGCCGGCGCGGTCGCATCCAGCGGCATGATGGAAGTGGCAAGGAAAGGCATTTTCAACCCGCAGTACTTTTACTTCTCGGAGATCATCATCCTGTTCCTGGCAGTCATGATCACCGACGTGCTGCTCCTGGACGCGTTCAACACCTTCGGGCTGCCCACCTCTACGACCGTTTCCCTGGTCTTTGAATTGCTGGGCGCCGCCACGGCGGTAACCCTGGTCAAAGTATATTCCGACGCCAATGCCCTGCCGTTCTACGAATACATCAACTCGGCCAAAGCCCTGGCCATCATATCGGGCATACTGGTTTCCGTCGTCCTCGCTTTTTCGGCGGGGATGATCGTCCAGTATCTGAGCCGGGCCCTGTTTTCTTTTGATTACGAAAAAAGGCTCAAATACCTGGGCGCGCCCTGGGGCGGGCTGGCGATTGCCGGCCTGACCTACTTCATGATCCTCAAGGGAGCGGAAGGCGCTTCCTTCCTGACCGAAGAGGTTGTCAATTATTTCAACAGCCATGCCTGGAGCATCCTGGCCGCAGTGTTTGTCGGTTCTACCGTAATCCTTCAGTTGCTGGCCTCGTTCACCCGGTTCGACATCCTCAAATTTATCGTCATGGCCGGCACTTTCGCCCTGGCTATGGCCTTTGCCGGCAACGACCTGGTCAATTTCATCGGGGTGCCGCTGGCCGGCTTCCATTCCTACGAAATATTTATCCAAAGTGGCAGCAACGATCCCGGCGGCTTCCTGATGGAGGGCCTGGCCGGGAAGGTTTCCACCCCTACCTATATGCTGTTGCTCGCCGGCCTGGTGATGGTGATCACGCTGTGGACTTCCAAAAAGGCCCGTTCGGTGGTGAGGACTTCCCTCGACCTGGGGCGGCAGGATGCCGGCGGGTACGAGCGGTTCTCCGCTTCCCTGTTGTCCCGTTCCATCGTCCGCAGCTCGATAAACATCGCCGCAGCACTTGAAAAGATTACGCCTAAGAAATGGCGCGACAACCTCCGCCGGCAGTTCGACGAGCAGCCCTTCCTTCAAAAGCAGGCGGCAATGGGCAAAGACGCCCCGGCCTTCGATATGATCCGCGCTTCAGTCACGCTGATCGTTTCGAGCATCCTCATCGCTATGGGCACTACTTTAAAGTTGCCCTTATCTACCACTTATGTGACCTTTATGGCATTCATGGGCGCCTCTCTGGCCGACGGGGCCTGGGGGCGGGAGAGCGCCGTATACCGGGTCACCGGAATGCTTTCGGTAGTCGGAGGCTGGTTCTTTACGGCCATTTCCGCTTTTACCATTTCTTTTGTCATCGCCATCATCTTTCAATACGGCGGCATGGCGTCCATCGCTATTATGCTGGCCGTGGCTGGTTTCCTCATGTACCGGACGCACAAATACCACGGCGTGAAGCTGGAAGAAGAGGCGGAACAGGAGCAAATCCCGGCGGCAGCGGAACTGCTCACCCGAGAAGCCATCACGGAGAAAAGCAGGCAAGGCGTATCTGACATCCTGAGCCGGTTCTCCCGCCTGCTCGACAAGACCTTGAACGGATTGGAGCAGGAAAGCCAGCAGGCTTTGAAAGAAGCTTACAAAGAAATGGAAAAGGTGTACAAAAAGACGATGAACTTCAAACAGAAAGCCAACCATTCCATGAGCAGCATAAGAAATGACGACCTGCAGGCCGGCCTGTACTATATCCTCGTAGCGGATTACCTCCATGAAATGGCCCTGTGCCTTCAGGAAGTGGTCAAATCCAGCCTGAGCCACGTCAGCAATCACCACAAACCCCTCCTGCCGGCGCAACTGGGGGAATTGAACGCAATCAACAGCCTCCTGAAAGGCCGCTTCGACGATCTTGGCGAAGCTCTGGCCGGCTATGATCCTGTGAAAAAGGGCGAAATATCGGCAGGGTTCCAGTTGCTGATCCAAAAAATCCGGGAGGCCCGAAAGAACCAGGTCAAAAGGATACAAACCAAAGAGGTGGGTGCCCGCAACAGCGCTTTGTTCTTCAACTACCTGGGCGAGTACCGCAACCTGTCCCTTTTCTCCAGCCGCATCCTCAAAGTATTCGAAGACATGATCGTCAACGGAGAAGAGGAAGAAGTTCCCGCAGCGCCGGGCTCTACTGAGCCAGGAACTTGATGATGAAAACCAGCAGGATGCTCACCACCAGGCCGAAGAAGACCTTGCCCAGGTCGGAGAAGATCATGCGGGCGATCTGCCGGCTCAGTTTCTTCTCCAGGCGGATGCGGATCGCAATTTCCCGGCCGGCCAGCAACCCGATGAATACCCAGGTCGTGCTCATGGGTACGTTGTTCAGCTCCTTGAAGTAGTATAACACCAGCCCGTATACGGCATTGACTATAGTGGCCGAGCGGATGTCAACCGTATTGGTCTTGGATTTGACGATGCCTTGAATGCTTCCGCCCTTGCTGTAAAAAATGTAGGCCAGCA
>JAGFJD010000317.1 GCA_024102975.1 Phaeodactylibacter sp.
CCGCATACAGAAAAGGAACTGCTGCGCGGCTTCGAGCAGATCGCCAACGAGAAAATGGCCGAAGCCATCCGCCGCATCTCGGTCGCCAAAGGCTTCGACCCTGCTGATTACGCCCTGCTGGCCTTCGGCGGCGCCGGCGGCCTGCACGCCTGCCGGATCGCCGAGCTGCTGCATATCGACACCATTATCCTTCCCTACGACGGCGGCCTGCTCAGCGCCTACGGCATGGGGCAGGCACAGGTGGAACGCCTGGCTGAAAGGCAGATACTGCGGCTGCTGGAAGACTGCCAGGCCGAATTGCCTGCTCTCCTCGAACAATTGAACAATCAAACTATCCAACAATTGCAGGCAGAAGGCTTCCCCCCGGAAGACATTGCCATCCGCCACGCCTGGGCCTACCTGCGCTTCCGGGGGCAGGACAGTACGCTGGAAATAGAATGCCACGATCCAGGGCAGTTGGAGGAGGGCTTCCGGCATTATTACGAGCGCCTCTTCGGCCACTGGCCCGAAGGCCGGCCCATCGAGGTGGAAAGCCTGAAGGTGGTAGCCGCCAGCCAGGAACAGCCCATAAACCGCACGGAAGCCCCCCAGCAAACGTACCGCCCCGAACCGCAGGGGCAAATTGCCGGCACGGCATTTCCCGTATTTCATTGGGACGAACTACGGGCAGGCGCAGCCATTGAGGGCCCTGCCCTGCTGCTCAACCCTTCCTCCACCGCCTTCGTCGAGCCGGGTTGGCGCCTGCTGCTGTACGAAGGGAAGAATGCCGTGCTGGAGCTGCAAAAGGAAAAAGGGCGGCAGGCACAAAACCTCAAAGAGACCATTGAACTGGAGCTGTTCACCAACCGCTTCACCGCCATTGCCGAAGAGATGGGCGCACAGCTGCAGCGCACCGCCTTTTCGGTCAACATCAAGGAGCGGCTTGACTTCTCGTGTGCCCTGCTCGATGCTGATGCCGAACTGCTCGTCAATGCCCCCCACATCCCCGTGCACCTGGGCAGCCTGGGCATCTGCACGCGCCTGGTGCTGGAAAAGCTGAAGCTTGGCCCCGGCGATGTCGTCATCACCAACCACCCCAAATACGGCGGCTCTCACCTGCCGGACGTGACCCTGCTCAGCGGCATCTTCACCGACGAAGGGGAACTCATCGGATACGCCGTCAACCGCGCCCACCACGCCGAGATCGGCGGCAAACGGCCGGGTTCCATGCCGCCCGACGCCACCGCCCTGGCGGAGGAAGGCGTAGCCATTCCCCCAACCTATCTGGCCAGAGGCGGCAAAGTGCAGTGGGAGTCCGTCCGGGCTCTGCTTGGCGAAGCGCCTTACCCCACCCGCGCCCCGGAGGAGAACCTGGCTGACATCAACGCTGCCCTGGCCGCCCTGCGCACCGGCGAGGCCGCCCTGCAAAAACTGGTGAAGAGCTGCGGCCGGCAAAAGGTAAAGCACTACATGGCCCAGCTGAAAGCCCTGGCGGCCGACAGCCTGCAGGATGCCCTCCGCCCCTGGCACGGCCGGATATTCGAAGCCGAAGAGCGCATGGACGACGGCCGCCCCCTCCAGGTGAGGATCGCCATCACGGAAGAGAATATTTCCATCGACTTTACGGGCACCGGCGCGCCGCATCCCCATAACCTGAACGCCAATATATCCATCGTCTACAGCGCCGTGATCTACGTGCTGCGCCTGCTCTGCCGGAAGGAGATTCCCCTCAACGAGGGGCTGATGCAGCGGGTGAAGATAGAACTGCCGGAGAGCTTCCTGCACCCCCGGTTCGAGGACGACGCCCGCCGCTGCCCGGCGGTGGTCGGCGGCAATACCGAGGTGAGCCAGCGCCTGGTGGACACCCTGCTCAAAGCCTTCGGACTGGCGGCCTGCAGCCAGGGCACGATGAACAACTTCCTCTTCGGCAATGCCCGCTTCGGATACTACGAGACCATCGGCGGGGGCGCCGGCGCCGGGCCGGGCTTCTGTGGCCGCTCTGCCGTGCACCAGCACATGACCAATACGAAGATCACCGACCCTGAGGAGCTGGAGTTCCGCTATCCGGTGCGGCTGTGCCGCTTTGCCCGGCGGGCTGGCTCGGGCGGAGAGGGAAAGTACCGGGGTGGCGACGGCATCATCCGCGAGCTGGAATTCCTGGCGCCTATGGAGGTGACCATCCTTAGCCAGCACCGGGTGGAGCGGCCGTATGGGATGGAGGGCGGGGAGAGCGGGAGAGCGGGAGAGCAATTCCTTATCCGAAAGAGCGGGAGCGTGGAGCCGCTCCGGGGCGTCGATTCAGCAGAAGCCGGGGCGGGAGACCGGATCGTCATCGAGACGCCGGGCGGCGGCGGCTGGGGTTAGCCTAATACCCAAACCGTGGATTCACCACATTATTATAAATACTGCCAAAAGTATAGGAGAATCCCAGGCTGCTGGCCAGCCGGAAGTTGGTAGCCTGCCGGCGCTGCTGTAGCAATACTTCTTCTTTGGTCAGGCCGGACCGGGGCAGGCCGACCTGGTTGCGGATGATGGAAAGGTCGCAGCCCAGGTCCAGGGTCAGGCCCTGAAACAGGTTGAGGTTCAGGCCTGCCCACAGGCTGAGCTCGTAGCGGGAAGGATCGTTCAGGAAGGTGGCCATTTCGACATAAGAGGAGGCTTCGCCCCATTTTTCCTTTAGCTCCAGAGCGAGCTGCAGATCGAATGCCATAAACCCTTCCCGGATTTTGTTGTAGATGGTCGTGTCGTTATACTGGCGGTAATCGTAGCCCAGCTCGGATGAAAAGCGCAGCTGGCGGCGGCTGGATTCGGAATAAGGGAAGAGGTTGTACTCCAGCGCTGCCCAGTAGCGGTTCTGGAAGCGGAGGTTGTCAAAAAAAGAAGACCGGAACTCTGCTTCCCCGCCGTAGGACCAGTGATTGTTGATGCTCCTGATAGCTACGATGGAGGAATAGAGTTCCCGGGAAATGCTCCGCACCTGCCCGTCTTCCGTTTTAAACAGGTTTTCGTCCCATCCGAGGTAGTTGTAAGCCTGCAGGCGGATGTCCGGCGTCACTTTGCGTATGGTCACATTGCTTCGCAGGTTGGAAGAGCGGAAGGCTGCCTCCTGGCGGTAGCGGCCGCTGGCGGAGAGGGTAAACACCCAGTTCTTCCAGGGGTCGGAAGCTGCGGCGCCTGCTTCTTTTTCCTGCCGGTAAGCAAAGTTCAGGTATTGCCGCAGGGAGGTCTGCGCCAGGAAGGGGATCAGGGCGTTTTCCATTTCGGAGGCGAGTTGCTCATTTTGTTCGTTTTCGGAGGCGTTCAGGGGCAACACGAAGCGCAGGCTGTCGTTCAGCCCGGCAAACCGCCCCTGTCCGATCAGCTCGTAGCGCACTTCTTTGCCCCGGGCGGCAGTGGGCCACTGGCTGGCGATCAGGTGTACGTCCGCCAGTTGCCGGCCGCGCACGTATTCGAGGTAGGGCAGGTGTTGCCGGAGATAATCGAGGCTGCAAAAGGAACAATCGACGTACAGGCGAAGGGCATCCGTTTTTTCCTGAGCAGAAAGGGTGATACAGGAAAGGGCGAAGAACAGGAAGTAGGCCAGCTTTTTCATTTTTTGACCTGAAAATAAGCCACCGGAGCCCGTCATTTGGGAATAGTAGAGCAACGACAGCCTCCGGTAGAAAAACGGCTGTTTTTATCCTGAAACGCCGAAAACGGCCCATAAACCGGCATTCGTAGCCCAAAAACTGCCCTTGCTCTCCTTCCCGGCGCTGCCTGCCCGGAATTTCCGACCTTTGTGGGGAGGTTTGGTTGTTGGTTGTCGGTTCCCTCCGGCTTTGCCGGGGTAAAGTTTGTTGCCTGTTCTCTGCCGGCACCGGCGCAGCAGCCAACAATATAACAAGGCCAGTTGTGCTAGTTAATTCTCCCGATGCCCGGAATTTGGGCATCCCTCGCGCCGCCTCCCGGCCTCCTGAAGGAGGTGCAGCCTCCCAAATGCCAAAATTCCGAGGTTCCGTCAGAACCAGCACAACTGGTAACAATATAACAATTCAACAATATAACAATCCTCCCCGGTATGAACCTCCGCACCCAAAATATCCTTCTCCACCTGGCTTTCTGGAGCCTGTACGTACTGAGCGAGTACCTGGCCAATATTTTCCACTACCGGCCAGGAGAAGGCTATTTGTTGTGGATACACATCGCCGAGGGGCTGCCCACTATCGTTATCCCGGCCTACCTAACTGCTTACTGGCTGGTGCCCCGTTACCTGGAACAAAACCGGGTATTACCTTTCGTGCTGGGTATAACCACTCTGATGGCCTTCGTTTTTGCCGGCCGCCTGGGCACGCTTTATCTGTGGATTTACTTCGAAGGAGGGAGCGACATCTACATCCCCCCCAGCAAAGTGCTTAAAAATACCATTCGCGACTATTCCGTGATCGCCCTGGCCGTGTGCCTGAAGATCATCGCCGACTGGCGGCAGCAGCGGCTGCTCAACCGGCAGTTGCGCGAAGCCAAAGCCGAGGTGGAACTGCAACTGCTCAAATCCCAGTTGCACCCTCATTTTTTGTTCAATACCCTGAACAACATCTACGGCCTGAGCCTGCAGCAGTCGGACAAGGTGCCGGACGGCATCATCCGGCTCTCCAGGATACTGGATTACCTCGTGTACTACAGCCAGAAGGAGGCGATCGAACTGAATAAGGAAATTGAACTGATCCGCAACTACATCGCTCTGGAGCAGCTGCGCTATGGCAAAAAGCTGCAACTGGCCGCAGAGCTTCCGGCGGTGGATGAATCCGTAAAGGCGAGCCCCCTGCTGCTGCTGCCCTTTATTGAGAATGCTTTCAAGCACGGCGCCAGAGGAGCCGACGGCAAGTGGTGGATCAAGATGCGCCTGCAAATGGTGGGCACCCGATTGGTTTTTTCTATTGAAAACAGCAAAAGCCCCCGGGCGGCGCCGGAAAATGCCAATGGCGGCATCGGCCTGAAGAACATCCGCGAGCGCCTGGTCCTGCTCTACCCCGAGCGCCATCAACTGACGATCGACGATTCGGAGCATGTATTCAGCGTCAGGCTGGAAGTAGCGCTGTAATAGCAGAAATTTCGGTGTTCAGTGTTCGCTAATTCGCCGCCAAAGCGTTGACTGCCAACCAACTTTTACCCTAAGCGGGGTATCCGTCTAACGTTGGACATAAGGTAGAGAGCAGCCACGTTATCAACTGGCGACTAGGGCTCGCCTGTTGATTTTAGTGGCTGCTCGGAGTCGAAAGGCGAGCTTAGAGTCGCCTTCCGACAAATCCCATTGCTTAACTTAATGGCATTGAAGCGGGGTATCCGTCTAACATTGGACATAAGTTGCCGGGGTCGTGTACAGCCTGCCCCGCACACACAGTGTCGGGGATGTACGGGGCCAACGGCAGTCCTGGGTGGTGTGCGTTGTATGGGACCCACCCGGCTGTCCAACGACGGGTAGCCCCCTAAGCGTAACGACGGGAACCCGTAATGGCATTCTGCTTCCGGCAGGAAAACAGAACGAGCCTCAACACCCCAACACCTCAACACCCCAACACCCCAACACCCCAGCACCCCAGAAACTTCCGGCTATTCAGCCCACCCGCCATCCAACCTCAGCGCTTTACGCCTTGTTTCAATAGTGTGCCTCTTTCAATCGAAAAGCAGAAATGGAATACATTGATTATTACAAGATATTAGGCGTCAGCAAAGATGCAGACAAGGAAAAGGTCAGGAAGGCCTACCGGAAACTGGCCCGCAAGTACCATCCCGACCTCAATCCCGGAGATGCGGAAGCGGAGAAGAAATTCAAGCAGGCCAATGAAGCCTATGAAGTGCTGAGCGACCCGGAAAAACGGAAAAAATACGACAAATACGGCAAGGATTGGGAACACGCCGAGGCCTTTGAGCAGGCTCGGCGGCAGCAGGGCAGCCCCGGCGGCGGGCGCACGTACACCTACACCGAAGGATTTGGCGATGCCGGCGACTTTTCCGAGTTCTTCCGGTCCATGTTCGGCGACGAAGCTGCGTTCGGCGGGTTCGGCCGGGGGCGGCGGCAGACCATGGCCTTCCGGGGAGAAGATTACAAAGCCGAATTGCACCTCCGCCTCCGGGATGTATATCAGGATCAAAAACAGGTGCTGACCGTCAATGACAACAAAATCCGCCTGACCATTCCCGCCGGAGTAGAAGACGGGCAAACGATCCGCATCAAGGGCCAGGGAGGCCCCGGACGCAACGGAGGGGGACGCGGAGACCTCTATATGACCTTCCGAATCGCAGAAGACCCCGATTTCCAACGCATCGGCAGCGACCTGTACACCACTGTGGGCATGAGCCTGTATACCGCCATCCTCGGGGGGAAGCTGGAGGTGCCCACATTAGATGGGAAGGTAGCTATTACCGTCCCTCCGGAGTCAGAAAATGGCAAAAAAATCCGCCTGAAAGGCAAAGGAATGCCCGCCTATAAAAAGAAAGGCCAGTATGGCAACCTGTACATCACCCTGCAGGTAGAGCTGCCCGGGAATCTCAGCGAAAAAGAACGGCAGTTGTTTCGGCAACTTGCCGAACTCGAATCGGGAAAACAGCCCGGATCATAACGGCAAACCAGTATTATGTCCATCAGATTTATAACCATAGAAGCGTTTTCAGAATTTCACCAGGTTGATACCCACCTGATTGAGGAGTTCATTCAGTTTGGCCTGCTGGAACCGGTAGAACAGGACGACCAACCCTGCATTCGCGAAGAAGATATCGAACCTCTGGAAGCCTTGCTCCGGCTCCATTCGGACCTGGATATCAACCTGGCCGGCCTGGAGGCCATCATGCACCTGCGCCGCCGGATGCTGGACCTCCAATCCCGGATACAAGAGCTGGAACGCCAGCTCCGGTGGTACGAAACGCATTTCGCCACCCATAGAACCATTCCCGGGTGGGATCATGAAAAATATCAATAGCCATGGCCGGCGCTCCCAACCCCCTGCTCGCCCTCGTTACCGGCCTTCCGGGTGCCGGGAAGACGACCTTTGCCCGCGCCCTGGCCGAAAGGATCGGTGCCCGCCACATCAATACCGATATTATCCGCAGCGCTCTTGGCCTGCGGGGCCGGTACGACGAACACAGCAAGCAGAAAGTCTATCGGGAAATGGAAAAACAAACGGAAGAGGCCCTTCGGTCCGGAGAACGGGCGGTAGTCGACGGGACCTTCTACCGGGAAGCACTCCGGGCGCCTTACCGCCAGCTGGGCGCCAGAGCAGGGGCACCGGTTTACTGGATACTCATCGAAGCGCCGGAAGGCGTCATTCAGGAAAGAGTGTCCAAAAAACGGGATTACAGCGAAGCCGACTACGCTGTATACCTCAAAATACGCGACGCCTGGGAACCTTTGGAAATGCCCCATTTCATTTTACAGTCCGGGGATATAGGCCAAATGCTGGAAAAAGCCCTTCGCTACCTCCCGGTTCAAAACGACGGCCCATGACCGATGACCAGATACAGGATTTGATGCGTTTTTTTTCTTCCCAGGACGAAGGCGGTTTGCCTCAGCTGGCAGAAACGCACATCTCCTGGGTTATCCTTACCGGGAAATGGGCGTTCAAGTTAAAGAAGCCGGTGAAGTTCGACTTCCTCGACTTCTCGACCCTGGAAAAACGGCGCTACTACTGCCAGGAGGAGGTCCGGCTCAACAACCGCCTGACACAGGGTGTCTATCTGGGCGTCGTGCCGGTTGTGAAAACAAAGGAAGGGCTCAGGTTGGAGCAGGAGGGCGAGGTAGTAGACTATGCCGTGAAGATGAACCGCCTGGACAACAGCCGGCAGATGAACAAACTGCTGGAAAAAGGCCACGTACATCCCGCTCATATGGAAGCTCTGGCGGAACAACTGGCCGCCTTCCACCTCCGGGCCGATGTAACCGAAAGGGAGGCCGGGCCGAAAGCCATGAAAAAGGATTTTGCCAACCTTGAAGCTGTAAAACCCTGCATCGAAAAGCAATTGGGCAGCGAAGCCGGCCGGGAATTATCCGAATGCATCGCCTTTGCCTGCAATTTCCTGGATAAGCTTGCCCCCCGCATGGCGGAACGCGCCCGCCAGGGATGCATCGTCGACGGGCACGGCGACCTGCACTCCCGCAACATCTTCCTGCTGCCCGAGCCTGTCATCTTCGACTGCATTGAGTTTAACCCGCACTTCCGACAGGTCGACGTGCTGGACGAACTGGCTTTCCTCTGCATGGACCTCGACTTCCACGGCGCCCGCCACCTGGAAGAGCCGTTCCTGCAAACCTACCTCCGGGAAAACCCCCGCATTTCAGAAGACGCCGACTGGGCCATTTTCTCCTATTACAAATGGTATCGCGCCAATGTACGGTTAAAAGTAAATGCCCTGAGAGCCATGGAAGAAGAAAACCCGGAAGCGGAAAGTGCCGTGGAGGAGTACTGGCAATTGTTCACCACCTATTATCATTTACTGATGGAAGAATGGGTGAGGCAGGTGTGAAGGTGGTGGGGAGGGTGCATGTGCTCCTTTTCTTTTTGCCAATGGCTCCCTGTATGATGCCAAAAAGAAAAGGAGCACTCTTAAAAGTGCTCCTGTATTCCCTAAAATCACCCAATTGAGCTCTTGGCCCCGAGATAATCGGGGGTTAAGCCTTGTTTGCCTTGTCAGTACTACAAAGAAAAGGTATTGAGAAGAGCCTGCCAGTGATTTTTGTCATGGCCTGTCCATGATTTTAATCAACCGCCCAAAGCCGTTGATAATGAGAAAAGTCAGAACGGTTAATGACTTTTCTCATTCAGTATACGGTCAAAAAATTGCTGTTTTGAAACAGGCAAAGCCAGTATCAGCTTGCTTTGATCCTAGTGCTGAGGCCGGGTTGGTTTTGCCGCTGCAAAAACCGAGCCGGCCAGCGAAACAGACAAAAGCCATGAGAATGATCAGAAAAATCCTGTTCCCTACCGATTTTTCGGCAACTGCCCAGAATGCTTTTCGCCATTGCATGCTCCTGGCAGACAAATACGACGCAGCTATTGAGATCATTCATGTAATTTTCCCGGAATACGAAGCGCTGGACCTGCCCGTGATGGCCGCTCAGGCCACCAAGGAGAAAGCGGAGACGGCGCGTGCGGTTATGAAAACATTTGTGGAAACCTCCCTGGCGCAGCTACAGGCTGCTCATCAGTTGGAGCACATCCCAGCTGTTCAGTCGGACATCGAGATCGGCACCCCGGGCAAGATCATCTGCGAAAGGGCCCGAAAAAACAATGCCGACCTTATCGTCATGGGCACAAAGGGGGAGCACAACATCCTGGAGCGCCTGTTCGGGAGTGTGACGACTGCCGTGGTCGAACATGCCCCTTGCCATGTCTGGGTCGTTCCGGAGGAGGCAATATTCGAACAGATCGACATCATTGCCTACGCCAGCGATCTCCGGGAAGCCGACCCTTACCACATCTGGGAAGTAGGCAAAATGCTCGAGCCCTTCAGCCCGATCATCCACTGCGTACACGTCAACGTAAACGGCTCTATGGAAGGGGCCATCGACTTTGCCAGCCTGGGCGCCTTTTTTGAACACCACGCCCCGTCCATCCAGATCAACTTCCATCCCCTGTCCGGCAAAGCGGTAAGCCAGGCCCTGGCAGAATTTGTCGAAACTTACGACGTCGACCTGCTGGTCATGTACGGCCCGCATCACAACTGGTTCGAACGCATCTTTCAGAAAAGCCACACCCGGCGCATGGCCTTTGAAGCGCATGTGCCCTTGCTGATTATTAAAAAATGACCTAACCAAATCATATCATGGGCGAATTAAGCGTAAAACCGGCGGCGGAATCCAGAAACAAATTTATCAAGTCCCTGCTCCGGGATATTCAGGCATTGGACCTGATGCTCCGGGAGGGCCTTTTCGAAAAGGGGCGCCAGCGGATCGGCGCCGAGCAGGAGATTTTCCTGGTCGATAACCTCTGCCAGCCGGCCAGCGAAGGGCCGGAATTGCTGGAGGCGCTGCCCCCCGCTTTCACCACCGAGATCGGCCGGTACAACCTGGAGGTCAACCTCGACCCCTTTGACCTGGATGGGCAGGCTTTTCAAAAAACGGAAAGGCAACTGCGGGATATGCTGGGCCATCTGGCGAGAGAGGCACCCGGGCGCAATGCCTTTCCCATACTCACCGGCATCCTCCCCACCCTGCGCCGCTGCCATCTGGAATTGCAGTATATGACTCCCGAAATTCGGTATTCCATTCTCAGCGAAGCCATGCGGCGGCGGCGGGGCAGCGATTTTGAAATCCACATACAGGGTGCAGACGAGTTGATTGCCCGGCTGGATTCGGTCATGTTCGAAGCCTGCAACACCAGCTGGCAGATGCACCTGCAAATCCCGCCCGAACTTTTCGCCGAACAATACAACTGGGCCCAGTGGAT
>JAGFJD010000385.1 GCA_024102975.1 Phaeodactylibacter sp.
ACCCGTGGACCCATCCAACCGTGCCCCCCCTACCCCATGAACATGGGGTTTCGCCCAAAAGAATTCCGCCTTACCTTTGTGACAGCTTGAGTTAGTAAGGACTTTGTAAAACTAAACCCTAGTTATAAATTCTACATCCTTCCTATTCACCTATCAACAAGAAGCGTGTTTACAATGAAGGGCTTTCCAAATTCTCTCTCTGGAAAGCCCTCCTTTTTGGAAGGACGGCTCCGCTAGAAAGCAAAACCTCAGAAAAGCGGGACAAAGAAAATTGTTCTGCAGCTTTACTTAAATCAGATGTCCGGAGTCAAGGGGGAATCCATTGCTACCTAACTCATCTACCCCACTGAAGGAAGCCCCCTTCTCCATTTCCCTCCGTGATACGCTATCCCGAAAGTATCCTTTAGGCTGCGTTTGGCGTTTTGTCAGCGCACAAAATTTTAACCGGTTGCATAGACGGGAACTTCCCCTTAGCGACGTGCGATCAATAACTGTCGGTTTTCTAGGAGTGCTTTTTCCTTTATCCTGCGTTGAGGAACCGCCTCCCTTAGCGCTGCTAAGGTCGGGAACCCTCGCCTTGGCTAAAGAAAAAATCACTCGCCTATCGAAACACGACACTTATTAATCTCACGTCGCTTAATCTTGCTGGAGATAGCATCTTTCCCCAGCAGTCCCGTTCAAAACACCTCTACCATCCTCGCCACGGAACGCCCGTAACCACTGGCTTCTATCCAATATACCCCCCTGCCCAGCCCGAGTTCCCACACAGAAAACGACTCCTGCCAGGTTCCCATGCCCGCTGCAGAGATTTCCTTCTGCAGGATCACCTTCCCGGCAACGTCGAGCAGGCGCAGGCGCAGCCGGTCAAGAGGATGACGAAATCCAATCTCCACCCGGAAAGTCTCGCTCGCCGGGTTGGGGAACACGCTTACTGCAAAAGCTTCGTTTCCGGCAGTTTCCCTCACAGCGGTGGTTACGGTTTCGGTGATCTCCAGCAGTTGGTTCACGGGCACTTCGGTCAGCGTCGTATCCGCACTGCCCAAAAATTCTACCCGGATTTCATCCGCCACCTCGGCATCCCCCAGCCCGAAATGGGCAATGAGGCTGTTCTGGCCGCAGTATCCGGACTGGGCGCTGATCTCCCGAAGCTGGGTCACCTGCTGGCCGTCGATGGTGGCCGTCACCCATATCTTGGCGCCGATGGCAGAGCGGTTCGACCGGGTGCCGGCCAGCTTTACCTTCAGCCAGCGGTTGCAGTTGCCGTTGTTGAGGAAAAACTGGTTGCCTTCCAGGGGCGAGTTGCTCGTATTTTTACAGGTGGCGATGGCGAGGTCGAGGAAGCCGTCGTTGTTCACGTCGCCCCAGGCGGCGCCGAAGCTGCAGGGGGTGGACAGGTTTTCGATGCTTTCGAGGTCCCGGGTGAAGTGGCCCTGGCCGTCGTTTTGATACAGAAAGCTGACGGTGTTGCCGGTGCAGTAGCCGTTGGCGACGACGAGGTCGAGGTCGCCGTCGTTGTCGTAATCGCCGAAGCCGGAGCCGTAGGAGCAGCCCCCATCTGCCGCCAGGCCGCTGTTGGTGGCCTCTGTAAACGTGCCGTTCTCATTCATAAAGAGCTGGTTGTTCTGCTCCGAAAAATAGCCGGCATTGGCCACGAACAGGTCGAGGTCGCCGTCGTTGTCCACGTCGCCCCAGCTGCTGCTCATGGTGCTGCGGTTGCTCTGGCCGGGGGCGGCGTTGCCGGTGATGCGGGTAAAGGTGCCGGCGCCATCGTTCTGGTAGAGGGCGTCGGGCTGGTTGGCTTCGTTGGCCACGAACAGGTCGAGGTCGCCGTCGCCGTCGTAGTCCGTCCAGTTGACGGAGCGGGAGGCGTCGGCGTCATTGACGGGCGGGCCGTCCGTTACTTTGGTGAACACCCGGTTGCCGTCATTGCGGAAGAGCAGGTTCCTTTTGTCGCCGTCGGAGTTGGTCGCGTAGAGGTCGAGGTCGCCGTCGTTGTCCATGTCGCCCCAGGAGGCCGTTTCGGAGTAGGTGTTGCCGATGGACGGGGGGGCGGCGGGGTCATAGGTGAAGGTGCCGTCGCCGCTGCCGAAGTAGAGGTAGTTCTTCCGCCCGTACCAGGTCACGGCGTAAGCATCGAGGAGGCCGTCGTTGTCAGCATCCGCGAAGGTGGCGCCGTCGAACGGCTCGGCGTGGCTGACGATGTCGCCGGAGGCAACCGGCGAAAACGCGGTGCCGGGGCCGCCGTTCAGGTAGAGGAAGTTTGCCGCGCCGCTCTGCGGGCCGTTGGTGAAAAAGATGTCCTCCCATCCGTCGCCGTTCACGTCTGCGAAATTGACGCTGCGGCTGTCGGAGGGGGTGGAGACGAGCGCTCCCGTGGTGAATTTTTGGAACAGTCGGGTGATTGGCTCAAGGCCGGATGGAAGAGCGCTCGCTCCCGGGCCTCCATAGGCCCCCAGGTCGCCCCGCAGGCCACAGCGCGAAGGGAAAACAGGTTCAACGCCATCGATCGTCAGGTCGTCGTCGCCTTCGCCGGCAGCATCCACGCAGGGTGAAGCAGGGGAGAGGCTGAAGAAAGCGGTGTCGGCAAAAAGCGGGTCCAGGCTGAAATTCCCCGATCCGGGATAACCGCCCTCGATGTTGGAAAATTCGGCGCTGACGGCGCCGCCGATCAGCCGGGCGATGGGGCCGCCGCTGGTTTGGGTATTGCCCCAGATGATGTTGTTGCGGGTTTCCAGTTTGATCGAAAAGACGAAGATGCCGCCCCCTTTGCCGCCGAAGTTGCCGGCCCCCAGGCACTTGTTGCGGGCGATGGTGTTGTTGAATATCTCCACCACCGTCTGGTTGTTGGTGCCGGTGAACCACAGCCCGGCGCCTCCAAAATCCTGGCCGCCCTCGTTGTAACTGACCACGTTGTTGTAAATCCTGCCGGTGCAGTAGTTGAGCACGATGCCGCCGCCGTAGCGGCCCGCGTTGTGATGGATCCAGTTGTTGCGGATCACCGGGCTGCCGTCGCCGCAGCGGATGCCGCCGCCCCCGTTGGAGACGACGCCGGCGGTGTTCGTGATCACGTTGTCGCGGATGATGTTGAACTGGATGACGGGGGAGGTGCCTTCCGTGAGGATGCCCCCGCCTTCGGTGTAGGTGCCGGCGCCGTGGGGGTCGAGCCAGCGGGTGCCTTTGCCGCTGGTGATCGTAAAGCCCTGGACCACCGTCGAGGGGCTTTCCCCGTCGACGATGAGGATGCAGCTTGCCGTATCGGGGTGGGCCGGCTGGCTGCCGTCGATGACCGTGCCGGCGATGTCGGCAGCCGAGCCGGTCAGGAAGAACCGGCTGGTCAGCACGATGCTCCTGCCGTTGAACCGGAGGTTCTCCACATACTCGCCCGGCTGCACGAGCACGGTATCGCCGTCGGCGGCGGCGTCGATGGCCGACTGGATGGTGGGGAAATCACCCGGCACGTGGAGGGTTTGGGCAGTAAGGCCTTGGAAAAAGGCACAAAAGAGGATGGAGGCGAACAGCAGGTTTTTCATAATGGAATGTTTAGTGGTGGCAACGGTTATGGAGATAAAACTACCCTGCCCGCGCCACATCTTCTTAATTTTGGTAAGAAGGCGGGCTTTGCCCGGCTGAACAGCCGCTTGCTGCATCGTAAGCGCATCCGTCCGCCGGCAGCCGCTGTTAGTAAGGAGAAAGCGGCCGTTCGTATCGAAAGGGCTTCCGGAAGCGATTTTTTTGCGAATTTTGGGGACTGTTCAGGCAGGTGCCTTTTTCGCCGGCACTTCTCGCCACGAAAACACGAAAGCACAAAATCCTCACAAAATTTTATGGGATTTCGTGACCTTAGGGCAAGAAATGAATAGGTTGCATTCTGATGCTTTATAATCCATTAAAATGAACCGCCGCCTTCTCCTTCATCTCGGCTTCTGGCTGGCATACGCCCTGTACGACGGCTACCTCTCCGTGCCTTTGTCCGGGACGACCTTCGCCGACCTCTCGATCTGGCAGCGGCTGTCGATGGGCTACCGGGCGGAGTTGCTGCTGCTGCTGGTCAAGATCCCGGCGGTCTACCTGGTGTTGTACCGCTTCCTGCCGCCGAGCTTTGAAAACAGGAAATTTTTCCGGCTGGGGCTGCAATTCCTGTCGACGGCGGCGGTGGCCACAGTGGCCATTTACGCTGCCTGGCACGAGGTGATCTACCCCCACATTTACCACATCGAACCGCCGGCGGCGGCGGAAAACGGATGGGTTGCCGCTTTCCGCTTGCTGTGGTCTTCGTTTGATATCCTGATGCTGCTGAGCGTCGCGTCGGCGCTCCGCCTGTTCCGCATGCGCCTGGCCGTGGCCGGTCGGGAGAAGCAGCTCGTGGAGGAGAAGCTGCAGTCCGAACTCCGTTTCCTGCGGGCGCAGACCAACCCGCATTTCCTGTTCAACACCCTCAACAACCTCTACCACCTCGCCCGCAAGCGCAGCGACAGCACGCCCGACGCCATCCTCAAACTGTCGGGCATGATGCGCTTTATGCTCTACGAGTGCTCAGCCCCCCGCATCCGGCTGTCGCAGGAAGTGAACGTGATCCGGGACTACCTCGACCTGGAGCGGCTGCGGTACGGCGCCCGCCTCGATGTCGGTTTCCAGGTGGAGGCCGACGAGGAGAGCCGGCTGATCGCCCCCCTGTTGCTGCTGCCTTTCGTCGAAAATGCCTTCAAACACGGCGCTTCCGAAAGCCAGGGCAATACGTGGGTCCGGATTTTTTTACTTTTGAAGAATGGCGAGCTGAATTTCCGGGTAGAAAATGCCAAAGATCCTTCGGAGCGGATGGCCGCCGAAGGCATCGGCCTGAAGAACGTAAAGCGCCAGCTCGAATTGCTCTACCCGGCTCACAGCCTTGAACTGGATGACAAAGGCGACCGTTTCTCCGCCCGGCTCCGCATCGGCCTTAACAACGAAACCAGACAGCCATGACCAAGCTCAGATGCCTCATTGTGGAAGACGAGCCCCTCGCCGCCGAAGGGCTGGAAGAGTTCATCCGGAAGACGCCGGTGCTGGAGTTTGCCGGCGCCTGCGGCGACGCCCTGGCCGCCCTTGAATTTTTGAAAAACAACCCGGTGGACGTCCTCTTCCTCGACATCCACCTGCCTAAGCTGAAAGGCCTGGATTTCCTGAAAACCCTCCGGAACCCGCCGCAGGTGATCCTCACCACCGCCTACCACCAGTACGCCCTCGAAGGCTACGAGCTGAACGTGGTGGATTACCTGCTCAAACCCTTTGGGTTTACGCGCTTCCTGGCTGCTGTCGACAAACTCAGCATTCCCGAGCCGGCAGCCCCGGTGCCTCCCGAGCCGTCGCGCCCCTTTCATTTTTTCAATGAAAACAAGCGGCAGGTCCGGGTTTTTAACGATGAAATCCTCTACGTGGAGAGCCTGAAGGAGTACGTGAAAATACACACCGCCGGGGGCGATGCCGTCGTTACCCGCTTCCAGCTGGGCGAATTCGAAGACCACCTGAAAGACGGAAATTTGCTCCGCATCCACCGCTCTTTCCTGGTGGCGAAAGACAAGATCGAGGCGTTTTCGGCCACGGAAGTGGAAGTTGGCGGAAGGAAACTGCCTATCGGCAGGAGCTACCGGGCGGAGGTAGAGCAGGCATTGCGGGTATTGGGCGGGTGAAGGAAGGCTCAGCGGAAAAAGGGGCCGCGCAGTTTAGTGCCGACACCGCAAAATGGCCCGAAAATGACTTCTTCCTCACACTAAAGGCCTGCCCGATGCGTTAATCCTTCCGTAACAGACAAAAGAAACCATGTACCGCATAGTTATTCTCCTGCTTTTCATCAGCGCACTCAGCAGTTGTTCCCGGGATACGGGCAAGACCCAGGCGGACCTCCAAAGGATTTACCTGTCCATCAATGACGGCAACCTGGACAAGGCCAACGAAATGCTGGTGCCGGAAAACCGGTTATCCGCCACCCCTCTCGAAAGCGATGGCTACACCAAAGAGCTATACGGCCAGGTGCACGTCCTGGAAACCATCA
>JAGFJD010000387.1 GCA_024102975.1 Phaeodactylibacter sp.
ATCCCGCCGTCACCGCTGCCACAGAAGAGCCTACCGGCTCTTCTGTGCTTTCGGGGCATAGCGCAGCCCGGTTAGCGCGCCTGCTTTGGGAGCAGGAGGCCGCAGGTTCGAATCCTGCTGCCCCGACAATGAATTTTTTCATTCAGAAATCCACCCTGTGACGTGGGTGAGTGCCCGCCTTCGCGTAAAGCTTGCGCCTCCGCTAAAGCTTCAGCGACACGCGGACGGCGGGTGAAAGCTGAAACCACTCCCGCTCGAATGAGCGGACTAAACCGGCATACGCTGAAAGGGGTATCGCGGGTTCGAGCACGAAGTACACGACCGCATGGGAGTAATCCCGCCGTCACCGCCATAGCCCGCTTAGGCACAATGCCTGGGCGGGCTTTTCTGTTTTATGGCCTGTAACTGAAACCACTCCCGCTCGGGTGAGCGGGATTAAACCGGCATACTCTGAAACAAGTTAATGACTTTTTTTACCTTGTCGACCCCCTCACGATCAGGCGCGTTTTGAGGATTATGGTTTCAATCGCATGTTCTCTCTTGGCGCGGCTCTGGTTGATCAGCTTGAGCGCCATTTTTCCGGCTTCCCGTCCGATATCATGGGCTCGTTGTTCGACAGTGGTGAGCGGTGGAGAAACCATCTCAGCCACCGGTTCGTTGGTGAACCCGATGAATGATACTTCATCCGGGACTTTATAGCCGAGGCGCTGAAACTCGTTCATGGCGCCGATGGCAACCCGGTCAGACACCCCAAACACCGCGTCGGGAACAGGAGTGGAAGCGATGAGCTTGCGGGCCGCCATGACGCCCTCCTCATAAGTATAGCCTGAAGTCAGGATCAACTGGTCGCCGGAATACAGCCCGTGCTTTTTCAGGGCAGCCCGGTAGCCTTCCTTGCGGTCCCTTGCCAGAGACAGCGTATCGTGCCCCGCCAGGTGGGCGATCCGCTTGCACCCTGTGGAGATCAGGTATTCCACTGCATTGAAGGCGCCTTCAAAATCGTCGACAACGATCTTGGAGGTGGGCACTTCTTCGATGAACCGGTCAAAAAATACCAGCGGCACTTTGCGGTTCAGCACCTCCTGCAGGTGCCCGAAATCCCGGTTCTCGTGGGTCGGCGCCATGATGAGGGCATCGGTGCGGCTCAGCAGGAAGTTCTCCACGTCTCTCTTTTCCCGCTCCTGGTCGTCGTTCACGTTGGCGATGATGACGTTGAACGCCGTATCGAATACGGCAGATTGTATGCCGGTTATCACTCTGGCAAAGAAGTTCTCTTCTACATTAGGGACGAGCACCCCGATGAGGTTCGACCGGTTCTTTACCAGGTTGGACGCGAAGGGGTTGGGTTTGTAATTCAGTTGCTCTGCCAGTTCGACAACGGCCTTTTTAGTCTCCGGGTTAATGTCCGGGACATCCCGCAGCGCTCTGGATACCGTCGAAATGGACACGCCGAGTTTGATCGCAATGTCCCGCATGGTGGTAGGGCCTCCTTTCATTTTTTCCTGGTTTTTCAGCTCTTATTTGGTATCTGCCTCTAAATTAATAAAGGCCGCCAACTCTGCCAAACAAATTGGTTGCCGGAAATATTGCAAACGTTGCCGGAAAGGGTTTTTTGGGAAAATACTAACAAACATGCCGCTCTGAGGAAAAAAAAGAAATTATTCACGCTTATTTTTACTCGGAATCACAAATATTCAAAACCAAATTATTACCGTGATGAGGCAGAGGTCATTTGTTTTATTCTTCTTATTGCTTGCCGGAATGGCCGCCCGGGCCCAAACCGTCAAAGGTGTGGTAAGCGATGCTGTTACCGGCGAACCCTTGATCGGCGCTACTGTTTCCGTCAAGGGTGTTACTCTTGGGACGATCACGGATTACGATGGAAATTACGAACTGGAGCTGCCCGATGGGCAGGGCGATCCCATTCTGGTGGCCAGTTACCTGGGGTATGTCACTGTGGAAGAGCCATTAGGTAACCGGACGGAGGCTGATTTTCAGCTCCAGCCGGACGCCACTGATCTGGAAGAGGTCGTGGTGGTCGGTTATGGCACCCAGAGCCGCCGCAAGGTGATCAGTGCCATTGCATCCCTCGATGATGAAAAGATCAAAGACCTGCCTGTCGCCGGCCTGGACCAGGCGCTGCAGGGGCAGGTCGCGGGGGTGAACGTAAGCCAGGCCGGCGGTGCGCCCGGCAGCGGCGTCTCCGTCCGCATCAGAGGCGTGGGTTCGATCGGCGCGGGCAGCGAGCCCCTTTACGTAATCGACGGCTACCCGTTCTACAATTCCGGAGGGGCCGGCGGCAACCCGCTCAACTTCATCAACCCGGCGGATATCGAAAAGATCGACGTCCTTAAAGATGCTTCCGCTACGGCCATCTATGGTTCCCGGGGCGCCAACGGAGTGATCATGATCACGACCAAAAGGGGAAAACAGGGTCAGTCGCGCATACAGTTCAGCATGTCGGAGGGCTTTCAGGAACTGGGCAAAACCATCGGGATGATGGGCGCTGAAGAGTACACGCAGTTCGTTGCCGAAGCGCGGAACAACTATTATTCGGCTTTGGGCTTTGACCCGGAAGACAACAATATCTTCCGCTTCATCAATGTGGGCAACGTGGCGATGATCCCCGATTTTTCTCCTTTCCGCGACAGTACTGGCAAGTATCCGGGCTTTGGCGGGGAAACGGACTGGCTGGATCAGATTTTTCAGCGGGCGCCGATCCGGAACTACCAGCTCACCGCTTCCGGCGGGACGGAAAATATACAGTACGCCATTACCGGTGGCTATTTCTTTCAGGAGGGGATCGTGAGGGGCACCGATTTCGAGCGGTTCAACCTGCGCGCCAATATCGATGCCCAGATCACGCCAAAGATAAAAGCGGGCATCAGCCTTTCGCCTTCCTTCTCTATCCGGAACGACCGCAATACGGCCGGCAACTTCTTCAACGGCGGCATCATCAACGCCGCTATGGTCATGCCGCCCACTGTGCCGGTTTACGAACCCGACGGCTCCTACTTTTCAATACGGGTACGCGGAGCGGACCGGTTCAATACCCGCCTGTTCGACCAGAACAACCGGGTGGTCAACCCTACGGCGCCTCAGCTGCCGGGCGTGGAAAACCCCAGGCACCTCATCGACAACGCCATCGCCGAACGCAACGAAATCCGTACCATCGGCAATATCTTCCTCGATTACGAGCCCATCCGCGGCCTGCACCTGCGCACCTCTCTGGCCGCTGACGTGTGGAACGACCGGGGCCGCAACTTCACGTATCAGATCAATGAATTTGTGGACCCTCCCTCCGCCTCGCAGTTTGCCAACCAAACCTTCAACTGGCTGAGCGAAACCACGGCCACTTATGAATTCCAGATTGGCCGGCCTCACCAGTTTACGGCTCTTGTGGGCTACACCGCCCAGAAAAACACGGCGGAAGGCATTAACGTACGGGCAACGGAATACTCTGCGGTGTTCAATCCATACATCGACCCCAACCTGGCCACTGTCAGCGGCGGCGGCGCGTTCGAATCGCCCTGGTCGCTCGAATCCTATCTGGCCCGCCTGAACTATGGCTTCCGGGATAAATACCTGCTGACGCTCACCTACCGCCGGGATGGCTCTTCCCGCTTCGGGCCAGGCAACCGGTATGGGGATTTTCCGTCTGTCGCTGTGGGCTGGCGCGTTTCGGAAGAGCCGTTCCTGAAGAATGCCGGCTGGCTGGCAGACCTCAAACTGCGCGGCAGCTACGGCCTTGCCGGCAATTTTGAGATCGGCAATTTCCAGTGGGTGGGCCTGGTCAACTCGGTCAATTACGTGTTTGGCCCGGGCGCGGGGCAGGTGGTGAGCGGCGCCATCCAGACTTCGCCCAACAACGAGTCGCTGACCTGGGAGAAAAGCGCGCAACTCAACGCCGGAATGGACATCAGCCTTTTCGACTACCGGGTGAAGCTCATCCTCGATTATTATACCAAAACGACCACTGACCTGCTGCTGGACGCCCAGCTGCCCTATTCCTCCGGTTTCGTGAGCTTCACGCAAAACGTCGGCGAAATGATCAACCGGGGATGGGAGTTCACCGTCTCCACCCTCAATGTGGAAAGCCGGAACTTCAACTGGACTACCGACTTTAATATTTCCTACAATGAAAACGAAGTCACCGGCCTGTCGGCAGAGGGAGAGCGCATCTTCACCGGCGATTACCACATCACGCAGAAGGGCCACCCGGTTGGCAATTTCTTCGGTTATGTATCCGAAGGGGTCTACCTCAACCAGGAAGAGGTCGAACAGCACGGCGTCACCCTTCAGAACGCCAGCCCCTATCCCGGCGCGCGCCGCTATGCCGACCTCAACGGGGACGGGCGGATCGACGGCGACGACCAAACCATTATCGGCAGCCCGCTGCCCGACTTCATCCTGGGCTTCAGCAACCGGGTTTCCTACAAGGGGTTTGACCTGAGCGTACAGGTCAACGGCGTGTTCGGAAATGAGATCTACAACGTCGGCCGCGCCATCACCGAAAGCGGCGCCGGCTTCCACAACAATACCATGCGGGTGTGGGAAGAGCGCTATATCTCTCCGGAACAACCGGGCAACGGGCAGATCCCCCTGGTGCAGGCCGGCACCATCTGGAACAACGAGCTGCGCGGTTCTCACCTGGTGGAAGACGGCTCTTTTGTCCGGATCCGGAATGTCACGTTCGGCTACCAACTGCCCGCCGGGGCAACCGGTAAAATAGGCATGCAATCGCTCCGCTTTTACTTCAGCGGGCAGAACCTCTATACGTTCACCGATTACCTGGGCTTTGACCCCGAGGTCAGTTCCCAGGGCACTTCTCAGCTCCTGGGCGGCATTGACTTCGGAGGGTATCCGTTGCCGCGGATCTTTACTTTCGGGCTGAATGCTTCCTTTTAACCTTCGAAAACTTTCGCACCATGACTACTTACCATAAAGCTTTCATTTTATTCATTCTGGCAACAGCCGCCACGGCCTGCGGCGAAGATTTTCTGGACCTCAAGCCGGTCAACAGCCGCAACTCGGAGACCGCTTTCCAGACAGAAGAGGACATTGCCCTGGCGGTCAACGGTGCCTACGACCCGCTTCAGGAGCGGTTTTTCAATGGTACGACTGACGGCGTCCCGGCGGGCCATGGCATGTTCGCCGCCGACATCATGTCCATGGGAGAACACCGATCGGACAATACTTATCCGCCGCCCAACGGCCTGGACCAGTTCTGGAATGACCGCTGGAACGACTTCTCCCGCTTCCGCCTCACCGCCGAGAATACCGTTCTGGCAGATATGTACTACAAGTGTTATCAGGGCATCCACGCCTGCAATAAAGTGCTGGCGGTGATAGATGGCATTGAGATGAGCGAGGATAAATACCGGCAGTATACCGGCGAGATGTACTTCCTGCGCGGCTTTTACCACTATATGCTGGTTTTGAATTTTGGCGGGTGCCCGGTTATCACCGAAGTGTTTGAAAGCCCGGAGCAGGCGTATCAGCTCATGCGGCCTACTGAGCCGGAAACCTACGCACAGGCGGAAGCGGATTTCCGGGAAGCCGCCAACCGCCTGCCGCAGAAGAAAGATTACGAGGGCCTGGATATCGGCAGGGCCACCAGAGGCGCCGCCCTGGGCATGCTCGGCAAGGCTTTCCTGCAGCAGCACAAATGGGCGGAAGCCATCGCCACCTTCGACGAACTCATCGCCCTGAACGAGTACAAGCTCAACAACAAGTTTGAAGACAGCTTTGCCGGCGAACTGGCCAATACCAACCAGGAAAGCATTTTCGAGGTGCAGTTCAAATTCGACGACAACAACCGCTCGGAGACTGGCCGCTACGGCACCTGGTCCACTTATTATGAAATTGCGGTGCCTACATCTGAGATGCTCAACGCCTTTTATCCCAACGACAAACGGTACGCCCTGACGATCGGAAGAGGGGGGTCGCCCCTGCGCGACGCCTTCATCAAATACCCGGGTTTTGAAGAAACGCCCTTCCTTTTCGGCATTTACGACGGCGACAACTTTGTAGTGCTTCGCTATGCAGATGTCCTGCTTTCCTACGCTGAAGCCGAGAATGAGCTGAACGGCCCCACTTCCAGGGCTTTCGAGATGCTCAACGCCGTGCACGCCCACCCGCGCACCGGCCTGGCGCCTTTCACCGCTGCGGAACTTCCGGACCAGGAAAGCTTCCGCCAGGAGCTGCGCCGGGAGCGCCGGGCCGAGCTCGCCTGGGAAGGGCAGCGCTGGTACGACCTGAAGCGCTACGGCAAAGAGTACCTGCTGCAAACCATGAATGCCTTCCTGGCTAACAAGGAAGGAGGGAAAAGCATGGAGGAATACCAAATCCTGTACCCTATCCCCCAACAGGAGATCAACCTGAACCCGAATATGGAACAGAATACAGGGTGGTAAGTCACGAAATCAAAATGAAAGAAGGACGCTCATTTATTCCGGCGGCGGCTCTGCTTGCCGCTTTGCTTTCCATGCTGGCGGCACCCAACCTGGTTCACAGCCAGATCAGCCTGCAGTCCCCTTCGGGGAAGTTGTCTATCCAACTGGAGCTGGAGGACAGCCTTAGGTTCGCGCTGCAGGCAGGAGAACAAACCCTGTTCAGGGAAGCAACCCTTGCGATGGCCGCCGGCGAACGCCAGGCAGGCGCCCGGCCGGAACTGGTGCGGCAACAGGTGGAATACCAGGAAGAACAGATTGGGAACCACCTGGGCATCAGCCGCCGGCTGACAGTCAGGTATCAACGGGCCCTGTTTGAATTCAGGGAAGGGTACAGCCTGGAGTTTCGCTTGTTCGACAATGGAGTTGCTTACCGTTTCGTCACCGGCTGGGAAACCGATAGCCTCACCATCGACGATGAGACGCTGCGGATCGAACTTCCGGGCGAGGAAAAGGTGGAAGCCATCTATTCGGCAGCCCTGAGCCTCAATGGTTCCTATGAGGAGTTGTACCAGAAAAAGCCCGTCGGCCAACTGCCTGGAGACAGCCTGCTGTACTGCCCGCTGTTGCTGGCCTTTCCCAACGGCTGCAAGGTGGGCATACTGGATGCCGGCGTGGTTGACTACCCGGCCATGTATTTGCAGAAGAGGGGGAGGCGTTCCCTCATTGCCCGGTTCCCGCGCTACCCCAAAACGATCGTCCCCGGCAGTTGGCGGGAGTATGCCTTGTATGCGGTAGAAAGAGAGGATTATATCGCCAGGAGCCCTGGGCAGAGAGCCTATCCCTGGCGTTTGTTCATTGTAGCCCGGGAAGACAAGGAATTGCTGGATAACCAGTTGGCTCTCGCTTTGTCCTCCCCGCCCGAACCAGGGGCCGATCATTCCTGGGTGCGCCCCGGCAAGTCCACCTGGGATTGGTGGCACGACAACAGCCTGGCCGGGCTTCCTTTTGGGGCCGGAATGAATACGGAAACCTACCGCCACTACATTGACTTTGCCGCCCGGCACGGCATCGAATACATTACCATCGACGAGGGTTGGTCGGCGGTGGAGGGCAGCGTGCTGGATGTCGTCCCGGAGATGGACCTGCCCGGCCTGCACCAATACGCAAAGTCGAAAGGAGTAGGCATCTTCCTGTGGGTGGCTTTCCGCCGCCTCCAGGGAGAAATGGAGGAAGCTATGGCACAGTTCCGGGAATGGGGCACCGCCGGGCTGAAGGTGGATTTTTTCGAGAGAGACGACCAGTTGATGCTCACTCAGATAGAACAGCTTGCCCGGCAGGCGGCGGCGCACCGGCTGCTGCTCAACCTGCACGGCATCTGCAAGCCCTTTGGCCTGCAGCGCAAATATCCGAACATCCTGAACCACGAAGGCGTGAAAGGGCTGGAGAACAACAAAGGCTTCAGCCGGCCCACAACCCCGGAGTACGCCCTCCAGATACCCTACATCCGAATGCTTGCCGGGTACATGGACTATACGCCGGGCGCCCTGCGCAACCGCTCGCCGGCTAACTTCTGCAGCAGCCCGGGCCAGCCGATGAGCATGGGCACGCGCTGCCACCAACTGGCCATGTACGTCCTGTACTTCGCCCCCCTGCAGATGTTGTGCGACAGCCCCACCGAATACGAAAAAAGCCCGGAAACGATGGCTTTCCTTTCCGCTGTGCCTGCCGTCTGGGATGAAACCATCCCGCTGGGCGGCAAGGTGGGAGAATATGCCCTCATCGCCAGGAGGAAGGGAGAAGACTGGTATGTAGCGGCTATGGCCGCCGGGGAAGCCCGTGAGCTGGAAGCCGGCCTGAGCTTCCTTCCCGGCGGGCGGCAGTACGAAGCTACAGTGTGGATGGACGGCCCCAACGCCAGGCGGTTCGGCGAAGATTTTCAAATCTCAAAACAAACGGTAAGCCCTGCCTCGAAAAAGGCCCTTTCGCTGGCCCCCGGGGGAGGAGCCGTAATGATCATCAGTCCTGTAAAAAAATAAACAAATGCAGCAATTACAACGATCCGTATTCCCTACTTACTTTCCGGACGCCTATGCCGATGGGCAAACGGGTATGGAAACCAGGCTGGCCCTGGGCACTGCAGGCATCGGCGGTATGTGGCGCCCCATTTCATCCGGAGAGGCATTGGATGTGCTCCTGGCTGCGCTCTCAGAAGGGATTATGGCTTTTGATACTGCTCCTGCCTACGGCGATGCGGAAAAATACCTGGGCAAGGCCCTTGCCCGCTGGCGGGGCCCCCGGCCATTCATTAGTACAAAGGTAGGCCGCCTGAAGGGCAAAAACGCTACTGATGCCCGATACGACTATAGTGCCGGAGGCATGAGAGAAAGTTTGCTCCAGAGCCTGGAGGCTTTAGGGCTGGAGCGCATCCCGCTGCTTTTTCTGCACGATCCGGCCCAGGTGCCGATTCCCGAACGGGAACAGGTATGGGAAGCGCTCTTGTCCTTTCGCGAAGAAGGCCTTGCCGGGCGCATCGGCCTGGGAGGGGCGCTCGACAGCCAATGGCGCTCGTTCCTGAAAAAGGGTAGAGTAGATGTGTTGATGGAATACAATAACCTCGACGCCGTCAACCTTTCGGCCCTGCATAGTACCGTCCCTATATGCCTTAGGGAAAATATTGTCCGCTTCCAGGCCAGCCCGCTGCACAACGGCCTGTTAGGCAGCAACTTCAGCGCTTTTTCGAAGAAACGGCCGGACTGGATCACTGAAAAGGAAGTTGCCCAGGCAGCCAGGTTATATACTATCGGGAAAAAATACGACATTCCCTTCGACCAGTTGGCGCTCCGGTTTGTGCTTTCCATTGGCGAAGTAAGCAGGGTGGTGATCGGCGCCTCCAACGCCAGCGAATTGTCTTCCTCCATTCAAGCCTGGAAGGCAGGCAGTTTGCCCCAGGCCCGTTTTTACGAGATTTGCAACAACCTGATCTGAAATGCACAAAGGGGCAAATTTAACCGGCTTGGAGTTCAGGATTCGGAAGGCAAGGCTCCGGGCAATCCGGCCCTACCGGCGGCCTCCCTTTCAGGATGCAACCATGGGGCCCTTTCATCATTTTAGTTTTGCTTCTCTGTGGCTTCAGGATGAAGACGGGCACGAAGGCGAAAGCCTTTTTTTTCTGTCCCAGTTGCCCATCCTTGAACACCATTTTCTGCCCATCCTGTTCCATACGAGCGATTGTCGCTACGAGGCCCTTTACCAGACAATGTACTGGTCTATTCGCAACGAAGGATATCGGGGAGCAGCAGCAACTGCGCTTGGGCAGTTGGACTGGGCATTGTACAACCTGGCGGCAGCCCGGGCCGGCCAGCCTCTGCACCGTTTCCTCGGCGCCGAACGGGATTACGCCCGGGCCTATGCCAGTGGCGGCGGCGTCAATTATCCGATATCTGAACTTGAAAGCGAAATGGCGCGCTTTGCGGATGAGGGGTACCGGGCAGTGAAGATGAAGGTGGGAATGGATTTCGGTGGCGCCATGGCCGATGACGTCAGGCGGGTGGCTGCCGTTCGCCGCGTGATCGGCGATGAGGTGGCGCTGGCGCTGGACGCCAACCAGGTATGGACAACCGCCCAGGCTCTTGAGTTTGCCAAACGCGTAAGCAGCTACAACATCAGCTGGCTGGAAGAACCGGTTCATTCTGCGGACTTGTATGCTATCAAAGAGCTCTGTGCCTCTAGCCCCGTTCCCATTTCCTTCGGGGAATCGGAAAAGACAGATAGAGTCTTCGCCGTCCTTGCCGATTTTGGAGTAAAGCACTTACAGCCCATTGCGGGGTACCTTGCCAGCATCCAGGAATGGATGAATGTGAGGAACCTGGCCCTCGGGAGGGGGTTGGTGTTTAGTTCAGGCGGTTATTCCCAGGCTACAGCCCAACTGGTCGCCACCTGCCCGGAAAACACGCTTACCGAATACCTGGAAGCAAACAACGGCACTATGAACCCCTACTTCTCCTTAAAGCCAGCGCTCAGGGATGGCCGTTTTCTCCTGCCTCACGAGCCCGGTGGAAGCATTCGGGTCGACTGGGAATACATCTGTAAAAAGGGCATGCTGGCCCTGGACAAATGCTGGGATAAAAACCAGGCCGGCCCGCTGGTGCCGGCAGTTATGTAAAACCATTATTATGAAACTGTACAAGCTGCGCAGCGGCGCCCTTCTGGACTATGGCGGTCATTATTTTCACCTGGGCAACCGCAACTGGGATGTGCTGATCAACCGCAGCCGCCTCGCCGGATACCTTCGCCAGGAAGCAGAAGGGTATGAACCCGTACCTGTTCTCACAGCAAAAGCGCTGCTCGCCAGCGAACTGCAACCGCCCACCGGTAGCCAGGAGATATGGGCTGCGGGAGTGACCTATTACCGCAGCCGCAGCGCCCGCATGGAAGAATCCAGAGTTGCAGGTGGAGAGAGTTTCTATGACCGCGTCTATGAAGCGGAGCGCCCAGAACTTTTCTTCAAAGCTACTGCCCAGCGTACGGTGGGGCCCGGAGGGCAGGTGCGAATACGGCACGATTCTTCCTGGGATGTGCCCGAACCTGAGCTGACGCTGTTCATCAACTCCTCCGGCAGCATTGAAGCCTACACCATTGGCAATGATATGAGTTCCCGCAGCATAGAGGGAGAAAACCCGCTCTACCTTCCTCAGGCCAAGATATACGAGGGCTGCGCCGCCATCGGGCCTTGCTTGCTGGTCAGGGAGGAACCACTGCCGCTGGATACGGCCATTCGCCTGGAAATATGGCGCGATAACCAGCAACTTGTAGCAGAGGCGATTACCATAAGCCAGATGAAGCGGCGCCCGGAGGAACTCGCCACTTTCCTTTACCGCGAATGTAGCTTCCCTCACGGCTGTTTCCTGATGACCGGGACGGGCATCGTGCCCGACAATTTCACGCTATGCAGCGGAGACGAAATCAGGATCGCCATCCCGCCCATAGGTGTACTGGTGAACACGGTTGCTCCTAAAAAGAATATTGATATGTTGGAAAAATCCAGGCTGGCCGGCACCAGTTATATAGGAAACCGGCTGGCAGAAGAGAAAGGGCAGCCCTTTTCTGCCATTAACCCTGTAGATCAACAGCCATTACCTGTAATTTTTTATGAGGCCACGCCAGACAACATTGCCGAAGCAGGGAAACTGGCCGAGCGTGCTTTCGAGGAATATCGCCTGTTCTCCGGCCAGGAAAAAGCGGAGTTTCTGGAAACCATTGCCGGCGAGATAGAAGCGCTGGGCGATGAATTGATCCAACGATGTATGCAGGAAACGGCCCTTCCGGAAGCACGCCTGAAGGGCGAGCGCGCCCGAACCTGCAACCAGCTCCGGCTTTTCGCTGAATTGCTGCGGGAAGGCGCATGGGTAAATGCCCGGATCGATACGGCACTGCCGGACAGGCAGCCCGCCCCGCGTCCGGACATCCGGCAGATGCAGCAGCCGCTGGGCCCGGTGGCCGTTTTTGGCGCCAGCAATTTCCCATTGGCCTTCTCAACCGCCGGAGGGGATACCGCTTCCGCTCTGGCTGCCGGTTGCCCGGTTGTTGTGAAAGCCCATCCTGCCCATCCTGGCACTTCAGAACTGGTTGGCAAAGCGATACTCAGTGCTGCCCGCAAGTGCCAAATGCCGGATGGGGTGTTTTCCCTGATCCAGGGGAAAAGCCATGAGGCAGGCCGGCGCCTGGTGGAGCACCCATCCATTAAAGCCGTGGGCTTTACGGGTTCCTTCAAGGGAGGAAAAACCCTTTTTGACCTGGCCAACCGGCGGCCCGAACCCATACCCGTTTTTGCCGAAATGGGGAGCATCAATCCTGTATTCTTTCTTCCCGGAGCATTGAAGGAGCGAAAAACCGAACTGGCAGAGCAGTTTTCTGCATCCGTGTCTCTGGGAGTGGGCCAATTCTGTACCTGTCCGGGCCTGGCAGTAGGGATAGCCTCCGGCGAAATGGACGGTTTTGTCGAGGCAAGCAAGGCCGCATTCGCCTCTGTCCCCAAAGGGCTAATGCTCACCCAAGCCATATACGAAGCCTACGAACAAGCTGCCGGCGGATTCTCCGGACTGGAAGAGGTCGAACTCGCCGCCATTTCAAAGGATGTCGGTGAGGATGGAGCGGCGGCCCGCCTCTTTCTCGCCAACGCCCGTGCTCTGGAGCAGCACCCTCAGTTGCAGGAAGAAACCTTTGGCCCCTCTACTTTGCTGGTAGCTGCCGAAAATAAGGAAGAGTTGTTGCAGGTAGCCCGTAACCTGAAAGGCCACCTCACCGCTACCGTGCACGCAACCGAAGAGGACCTGAAAAACTACCGGGAGTTGTTACTTATCCTGGAGCAGAAAGTTGGGCGCCTCATCCTCAATGGTTTCCCCACCGGCGTAGAAGTATGCCACGCCATGACCCACGGCGGGCCATTTCCGGCAACAACCCATTCACAAAGCACTTCAGTAGGTACTCTGGCTATTCAAAGGTTCACCCGCCCGGTTACTTATCAGGGGTTTTCCCAGAAATTGCTGCCTGATGCATTAAAAGACAACAACCCTTTACACATCTGGCGCATGGTAAACGGCCAATGGAAAAAATAGCAGAACGATGGGATTAAAGGCCTCGCTTGCGACATTGGACATTGTCATCATAGTGGTTTACCTGCTGGTGCTGATTGGTATTGGCTTTTGGGAAAAAAGTAAAAACACTACCCAGGACAGCCTGTTCCTGGGAGGGCGCAACCTCACCTGGCCCAAGATCGGTTTTTCCATTTTCAGCACCAATGTTAGCCCGAACATGCTGATCGGCTTGTTTGGCATTGCGTATACCACCGGTATGGTGGCCAGCAACTTTGAATGGCTGGCCTGGCCATTCTTGCTGCTTCTGGGAGTAGTATTTGTACCGCACTACCTGAATACCCGGGTCAGCACCATGCCGGAATTCTTATTCAAGCGGTACGGCCCTCGCAGTTATGCCTTTATGGCCTATTTCAACCTGCTGACAACTCTGGTGGTGTGGTTAGGGGTTTCTATGTACGCCGGCGGGTTGATCATTTCACAAATACTCGATTTTCCCCTTTGGATGGCAGCTGCAGGCATAGCCGTGCTGGCTACCAGTTATACGGTCTTTGGCGGATTGGCGGCGGTGGTGCGCACCGACCTTTTTCAGTCGATGCTTATACTGGTGGCGACGGTGGCGCTCGCCATACTCGCCTTCCGGGAAGTGGGCGGGTTACAACCACTGCTGGACAAAACACCCGGGGATTACTGGACGCTTTTCCGGCCGGCTGACGATCCGGGCTACCCCTGGCACGCCATACTGCTGGGGTATCCGGTGGGGGGCATCTGGTACTGGTGTACCGACCAGACGATCGTGCAGCGGGTACTGGCAGCCAAAGACACCAGAGAAGGGCAGTACGGCACCTTGTTTACTGCCTGCCTGAAAGTGCTGATACCCTTCCTGTTCCTGATGCCGGGCATTATGTGTTTTGTGCTCTATCCGGGATTGGAATCTCCGGACCAGGCCTACATGAAGATGGCCACCAGCCTGCTGCCGGCAGGCTTGGTTGGCCTGCTGGTTGCTGCCATGCTGGCGGCCTTGATCAACACCATTGCTGCGGGCCTGAATGCTTTCAGCGCCATTTTTACGCTGGACATTTACAAGCGGCGAATCCTACCCGAAGCTTCTCCCCAGATAGTCACGCGAGTAGGAAGAGCTGTCATTTTTTGTGGAGCTGCCCTGGCGGTATGCCTTACCATTGCTTTTCAAAATGCAGGGAAAAACCTGTTCGACCTCAGCCAGGGCATTGGCTTTTTCATCGCTCCGCCTATGGCAACGGTTTTCTTCCTTGGAGTCATCTGGCAACGAGCAACCCCGAAAGCTGCCGAAGTGGTTCTCTACGGAGGAACCCCCTTGTGCCTTGTTCTGGGAGCTATGCATACGATGGGCTATCCCCGGGGCTTTTCGTGGCCCCCCTTCCTTCTGATGTCCTTTTACCTTTTTGCCGTGCTCAGCCTGTTGATGATCGCCATTTCACTGGGGAGCCGGGTGTCTGAAACCTACCGCCTGCCTACACTGGCACAAACCTATCAACAGCAGGGGCATAAAACACCCTTCAGGCTTTGGATGCTGTGGGGGCTGCTGGCGGTTTTCATGGTATTTCTTTACGTGCTGTTTAATTAAACGATGATGTATTTTAAAAAAATAATTATTTCGAGCCTGCTCATTGCCGCTTATTGTAGCTTGGCGTTAAGCCAAAGTATCCGGTTCCCTGATGCTGCGGTTGTCAATATCCTGGATTATGAACCTAATGCAAATGACGGGCAGACAGATGCAACCACTGCTATTCAACAGGCAATAGACGAACACAGCATCGATCTCTACCGGCGCTTTACTTTGTATTTCCCGGCAGGTGTTTATGTTATCTCAGCTCCTGTGTTCGCAGATGCTTATGCAGGCGCTAACGAAGGAGGAAATGGCAGGGGTATCGTGTTTCAGGGCGAGGGGAAAGACTTCACCATATTGAAGTTGACAGACAATAATCCTCTGTTTCAGGACAACACAGCGCCCGTTCCAATGGTAAGCACAGCCGGAAATAACACCACCGGTGGGTGGACCGCCATCTCTTTCATGAATAGTATTTTTGACCTTACCATTGATACCGGGAATGGAAACCCCGGAGCGATCGGGTTGCGGTTTATCGCCAATAACCAGGGTACTGTGAAAAGGGTTCGCATCCGCTCCGGCAGCCCCGACAGGCTGGGATGGGCCGGAATAGACATGGAGCGGGCCTCTATACCAGGGCCGGCCCTGATCAAAAACGTGGAGATAATCGGTTTTGATTTCAGCATCCGCACCGGCTGGGCGAATTACGGAACCACCATTGAACACCTGGAATTGAAAGAAGCCCGCCTGGGAGGCATCAGGAATGAAAGCCACATCATCAATATTCGAAGGCTTACCGCCGAAGGCATTAATGGGCCTGCGGTGATAAACGTTAATGAGGACGGAGTACTGACCATTGTTGATTCCCGTCTTGAAGGGGTAAACGAGCAGACGGCCATCGTCAATAATGGCTACCTGTTTGCCAGAAATATTGAAGTTGCAGGTTACTCTAACAGCCTCAATGACCATGGCGCCATCACCACTGGCTATCTTTCTGAAGTAAGGTCCGGTGATCTGGTCAAATTGTGGGAGGAGTCGCCGGACACCTCCATTCAACTACCTGTGCTCGAAACCCCGGAGCCTGCATACGACCCTGTTGAAAACTGGGTGAATGTTACTGAATTCGGTTATGAGCCAGGATCCGCAGACGCCCCCAATTTCAACGACGCCGGGCCGGCTATTCAGGCTGCCATTGACTTTATGAATGAACCCGGCAATGAGCAATCAACAACCCTGTATTTCGAGCCGGGAGATTACCGGCTTGGGTCTCACATAACGATTTATGGCAACGTTAAAAGAGTCATTGGCAACTTCGCTACCATCTGGCCCAAACCTGAGATCGAAAAAACCACCATTCCCGTCTTTACTATCGGTGAAACGTTGTATGATACGCTGGTAGTTGAAAGGATCAATTTTGCGCCAGCCTGTTGCGACGACCGGCGGCGTAAGAATGCCCTGTTTTTGAATAATTCGCAGGGCGATGTGGTGTTCCAGCACGTCTATATCGGGCACGGGAAAGCCTATGAAAAAGGAAACGCCAACGGGCGCCTTTTTCTGGAGGATGTCTGTGCGCTAAGCCAGTATTACTATGTGCATACCCACAGAGAGGAGGTTTTGCCGGAGGCCATTCCACAGTTTGACTTCAAAAACCAGGAGGTGTGGGCCCGTCAATTTAACCCCGAGCAGCGGGAAACAAAAATTGAAGTGGACGGGGGGCAGCTATGGGTGCTGGGTTTAAAAACCGAAGAGCCAGGTATAGCTGTTTACGCTAAAAACAACGCCCGCGTAGAAATCCTGGGGGGAACGATCCTGCCCAGCTTTGAAGTGAAGGACAGCGTGCCGGTGATTAAAATCGAGAATGCGCAGGGCAGCTTCGTCCTGGCTGAACACGCAGGATGGAACAATTTTAACGGAGGAGGATTCTATAAACGAATTATAGAGGAAAGCCGCGGCCAGAGCCATCGCAAAATAAGCCGGGGCGAAACTCCACAGCGCCTTCAGGGCCAGAACACGCCCGTATTTGTGCTTCCCCTTTACGTAGCGCATGGAGGGCTTCAGATACAGCCCAGCTTCATGATAGAACTGGCGGGCAACCTCGACTTCGGCGAGGTGCCGGTAGGGCAATCCGAACAGTTGTCATTTACCATTCGCAATATTGGAAATTCTACTTTAGATATACAGGAGATTATTTACCCGGATGGCTTTTCCGGAGCACAGGCTCCTTTTCAATTGGTTGCCGGAGATGAAACAAACATCACTGTAACATTTAGCCCTGCCGCACTGGTTCCTTACGAAGGACAAGTTGTAGTGTTGTCAAACGCACAGTCCGGAAATGATTCCATTGCGGTTACAGGGCAGCCGCTGCCATCCCGCATTATTGCGCTAAGCGGAGCGCTTTCCTTTCCGGAAACAGCAGTCGGGCAAACTTCAGAAAGGATGCTAAACGTCCGGAATGAAGGCCTTGGCCCTTTAACGGTTACCAGCATTAACCTGCCTGAAGGTTTTCAGGCCGAACCCCTTGATTTCACCGTTCCACCTGGCGGAACGCAAGGAGTAACGGTTCGCTTCACCCCTGTACAGGCTGCTGTTTATGCCGGACTGCTGGAAGTGCAATCCGACGCTACCCAGGGAAATAACATCCTGAACATTGCCGGGAGAGGAACCGAACCAGTTGGGGTCCAGGCCGATTGGCTGGCTTCTTCCATTTCTGTTTTTCCCAACCCGGCTAATGGCTCCTTTAAGCTTTCGGTGGACAATGACAGAAACGGCGAACTCGGGATTCGGATAATTGCTCCGTCCGGCAAACAGGTTTTCCAGGGCAAAAGAGTCAAGGCGGAACGAAAAGTAGAGTGGCTTTTTCCCGCAAATGGATGGGCCGCCGGCCTTTACCTGCTGGAAATCAGACTGGGGGAAGCCCAGGCGGTTCAGTCTCTTATCATTACTGAATAAGGGGATTCTTTGGGCTCATTCTTCAGGCTGGTGACGTAAAACTGCTCTTCACATGAAATTTACCAACTACTTTCTGCTTTTATCCTCTTGCACCGTGCTAAGCCTTGGCTGCGTCTCTGAAGAGAAACCCGTGCAGGCCACTGTGCCCTTAAAAGAGATCATCTTCACTGCCAATCTTCAGGATGATTCCTCTGCCATAGCCCTTTACCGGCAATTGCACAGCCCGGAAGGTGTCTGGCCGGAAATATTTGAGGCCAACCGCGCCGCCGGCATTGAAGGCGTAAGGATATATCTGCAGGGCCGCCGGCTTGTGATGATCGTTGAGGTTCCTCAAAACGCCGATATGGCGACAGTCGACTCCCTTTATGCTGCATCCAACCCGCAAAAGCTGAAAGCCTGGAGCGACCTGACCGGCCGGCTGCAGGAGCCTCCCCCCGGTGCTTTGCCCGGGCAAGTATGGGTGCCCATGGAATTGATTCACAAATTCCCTTCAAATGATAACACCAGATAATTTCCGGAAACGTTGCCGGAAACATTATCTGCACAAGCGGCTCATTTTCAACTCGGCAGATGGTTAATTTTCACATGTCAAAACCAAATTATGTTCACAAATATTACACAGATGAAAAAATTGAACTTTACACTTAAAAGGATCGGGCTGCAGTACCTGCAGGCTATCCTTCTGATCCTGGTAATTCCTTCTATCGGGTTCGGCCAGTTGCCGGCCGGGACGTACAGCGTAGGGCCCACCGGCGATTACGCTTCTCTGGGCGAGGCGTTCGACGTCATCAAAAGCGACAGCATCGCTGGAGATATCGTCCTGGAACTCCAGAACAGCCACGTAGAGAGCAACCTCGCCATTGACGGGGTAGGGTACAGCACCGCCACCATTACCATCCGGCCGGAGGCGGGCGCGCAGTTTGTCCTGTTCGACGGGCGCACTCATTTTACGGGCGGTTCCCAGAATATGATCTTCGATGGCCGCCCGGGCGGCGAAGGCGACCCTTTCCCCGGAGGAAATCCGGTGATGATCTTCCGCCTGAACGACAATACCAATACTAACGGCGCCATCCACCAGCAGGCTGCCGGCGCGCTGACGGTGCGCTATGTAGAGGTGCGCGCCGATTCTAAACATGGCATTTACTCCCAGTTCGCCAATACCATTACCATTGAAAACTGCCGGATAAAAAGCTTCCAGAACGGTTTTGTGCCCAACCCGGAAAACCTCAATACCGAAGCCATCCGGACGCTCTTTTCCGGCGGCAACATTACCATCCGCAACAACCGGATCGAAGGCTGGAAAGGGTCGGACGGCTTTACCGAACTGGGCGGGATATTCATGTTGCACCCCAATCAAACTGCAGGTGACCCGGTTACCTGGATCATTGAAAATAATTCCATAATCCTGGATAAACCGGCAGGCATTCCTTTTTGTATGGGCATCCGCCTGAACACAAATAACGGCTGGACTTTTGAGGGCAACGAATACAAAGTGCGCCACAACACCATCCTGCTGCGCGGCACGAACAGCAACGACGACGAAGGGGCGGTGAGCGGCGCCTTCTCCCGCCAGGCCAACGCCGCCCTGCCCGCGCACAGCATGGAGGTGAAAAACAACATCTTCGTCAACCAAATTCAGAATACGGGCGGGCAGTCCGTTACCCACGGTGCCCTTTGGATCCGCGCTGATGCCGGCGGGGTGCTGGAAAACGCCGATTTTGATTTTAACAATTACCGTTCCGCCGGTGGCATCGCGTCGGTTGGGAATCCAGCAAGCTCTGTAGCATACGCCAGCCTGGGCGACTGGCAGGCCTTCTCCATCCAGGATGAAAACACCACCAACGTCAACCCGCCCTTTACCAACGCCGCCACCGGCGACTTGTCTCTGAACGTGCCCACCGACGGCAGCGAAACCTGGTTCATCGGCACCGGGCTGGGGGTAGCGGAAGATATACTGGGCACATCCAGGAAACCATTTACTCCGACCAAGGGCGCTTACGAAGTCGTTTTCCCCTGTATCCCCGGTGGCGTGTACACTGTCGCTGCCGACCCCGGCGCACCCGGCTCTGCCGACTACGCTTCGCTGGAGGACGCCTTCCTGGATATTCAACTCAAGTGCCTGGACGGGGAAGTAGTGCTCGAGCTCGAAAGTGGCTTTACGGCGGACAACCTCAGCCTGGTTGGCGCCGGCGACCCCAACTACACAGTGACCGTACGCCCGGAAGCCAATGCATTGTTTACGCTTTTCTCCGGCCGGACCCATATTACCGGCGGTTCGGAAAACATCATCTTCGACGGGCGGCCGGGCGGCACCGGCGACCCCTTCCCCGGCGGAAACGCCGTCATGATCTTCCGCCAGAACGACAATACCAATGCCAACGGCGCCATCCACCAGCAGGCCGCCGGCGCGCTGACAGTCCGTTATGCAGAAGTGCGCGCCGATTCCAAATACGGGATTTATTCCCAGTTTGCCAATACCATTACCATTGAAAACTGCCGGATCAGAAGCTTCCAGAACGGCTATGTGCCCAATCAGGACAACATCAACACCGAAGCCATCCGCACGCTTTTCTCCGGCGGCAACATCACCATACGCAACAACCTGATCAGCGGCTGGAAAGGGGCGGATAACCTGACCGAACTGGGCGGCATTTTTATGCTCCATCCCAACCAGACGGCCGGCGCGCCGGTTACCTGGATCGTCGAGAACAACTCCATCGTGCTGGATAAACCGGCAAACGTGGGCTTCTGCATGGGCATTCGCCTGAACACCAGCAACGGGTGGACTTTCGAAAACAATCAGTATCTGGTACGCCACAACACTGTTTTGTTGCGCGGCACGAACAACAACGACGACGGCGGGGCCGTCACCGGCGCATTCGCCCGCCAGGCCAACGCCGCCCTGCCGGCTCACAGTATGGAAGTAAAGAACAATATTTTTGTCAACCGGATCGAAAATTCAGGGGGGCAATCCGTTTCTCATGGCGCGCTATGGATTCGCGCTGATGCAGGCGGCGTGCTGGAGAACGCCGATTTTGACCACAACGATTACTACTCAGCGCAGGCCATCGCATCGGTAGGCAACCCGGCTGCCGGATCAACAGCGTATGCCGGCCTGGCCGACTGGCAGTCTTTTGCCGGCCAGGACGGCGCCACCACCAACGTCAATCCAACGTTTGCCAACCCGGATGCCGGCAACCTGGCGCTTGATCCCGCAGCTCTGGCCGCAGATGACTTCTGGGTACTGGGCACGAACCTGGGCGTAGCCACCGACATCAACGGCGTGCCGCGCGCCGGCAACGCGCCGACAAAGGGCGCCTACGAACAGGATGTGGTCTCCGGCCTGCGCGATATCCAGGACCTGTCCGGCACCCTCCGCGTTTTCCCCAACCCGGCGGGAGCAATGCTGAACGTGCAGATGGACAACCCCATGCGCGGGCGGGTGCGCATTGCCGTGACCAACGTTATGGGACAGGAACTGCGGTCATTCGAGGCAACTAAAAGCCAGGACTTTTTCCGCGTGGAGGCCAGCCTGGAAGGGTTGCCGAAGGGCCTGCTGTTCGTCGTTGCGGGCAGCAACGGATACCAGGCGGTGCAAAAAGTGATTCGCCAATAAATTTGATATTTGCAAACGCTTTATTACCAAGTCAGGCCATGGTTCGAAACCGTGGCCTGGCCTTTCATTTAACCGTAAGCGGCCAAAACATGAACTTCCTATCCCGTTTCATACAAAAAGAAAAACTGGCGTTCGGGCGTTTTGGCGACGACGCCAGGCGGCTCATCATGGTCAACCTGGTGTACGGCCTGGCCTATCCTTTTATCACGTTGTTCTCCAGCGCTTTCGTATTCGGCCGGTCCTCCGACCCCGTGCTGGTCATTTATTATCAATACGGATGGTTTGTAGGGTTGATCGCCGGATATTTCGCCAACGGCCTGTTGCTGCGGCGATACGACATCCGGAAGCTGTTTTTCGGAGGCATGGTCCTCAGCATCATTTCCCTGCTGGGGCTGATCTTTTTTGCGGAAGTGAAAGCGGGCAACGTTTTCCCGCTCGGCGCGCTGGTGGGCCTGGGCAGCGGCCTGTACTGGTCGAACCGGAATTTCCTGTCCATGCTGACGACCAACGACGAGAACCGGAATTTTTTCACGGGCATCGAACAGTTCATCATCATCAGCGGCAACGTCATTTCTCCCCTCATCCTGGGTGTCTTTTTCTGGCTGGGCGAACAATACGGATGGTACAGCAGCCAGCGGGTCTACGAAGTTTCCAGCCTGGTGGTGTTGCTGATCGTGCTGCTCGCCGGCCGGGTGATCATGGCCAGCAACTTCCGGAGCCCGGAAATCCGGTGGTTTGCCTACTGGAAGTTCAGCGGTTTCTGGCAGAAACAGCGTTTGCTGACTTTTCTGGTCGGCATGCTGGAGAGCGGCTTCATGATCATTCCGCTGCTGCTGATCCTGACCTTGATCGGCGGGGAAGCTTCTTTCGGTTTCATCGAGGCTTCCAGTACTCTGCTCTCCGTGGTCACTATTTACTACGTCGGGAAAGTGTCCCGCCCCGAACACCGCACCCGGATCATCCTTGCCGGGGCGGTATGCATTACCATCGCCGGCCTGATGGTGGGCTTGCTGTATTCAGTTGTTGGCATCATTTTCCTGAAGGTGTTTCAGGTCATGGCCGACCCGCTTACCCACAGTTCTTTCCGGGCCACCATGTTTACCAGTGTCGAGCGGGCGGCCCACATCGAAAAGCGCCATCCTTATACGTATATGATGGACAATGAGTATTTCCTCAACGGCGGGCGCATTGCCGGCGGAGGGGTGTTCCTGCTGCTCAATTTTCTGGGATCTCAGGAAATTGCCTTGCGGTATTCCCTGCTGATCCTGGCGGTGATGCAATTCGGCTCGGTTTACCTGACGGAATACCTGCTGCGGTCGAACCTGCAGTTCAAGCGGGAGAAGCTGGCGGCGGCGGTGCAATAGGTTAGTGCCGGAGGCACTGGTGTCAGAATGAAGTTCCTGGGGGGGGTATTGGTTATTAGTTATTGGTTAATTAGTTATTTCCAAACCGGAAACCTAAGCCGTTGATTGCCAGCGAACAACCAACAAAGGCATTCTGCTCCCGGCGGGAAAATAACTGCCCCGTTATTTAGTGCCAACCGCACTAGTGTCAACATATTGGCTGGCAATCAACGGCTAAAGGACTGCATCCGGGCAATAACCAACAACCAACAACCGGCGCCTTTACAGCTTCCCGGGCGCTCCCACCCTTCGCACTGTTTTGGAGGCGAGGCCGTCCGCGTGGCCGGGCTGCCCTCCACCAACAGCTATTATTATCGTTCCGGGTTCCAACAGGAAAAACCCTTCTTCGTTTATTCGGGCCAATTGCCGGGCATCGAGGGAAAATGCCAGGCGGGTTTCCTGGCCTGGATCCAGATAAACTTTCTGAAAGCCCTGCAGGGAGTGGATGGGCGTCCGCCCGTAAGTATCCGGTAAAGAAACGTACAGCTGGGCCACCTCTGCTCCGGCCCGGGCGCCGGCGTTGCGGACGGAGACGGAGACGGTCAATTGCTCGCCTTTGGTAGTAACCTCATCGGGAACCTCCAACTGCGTATACTCAAAGCGCGTGTAGCTCAGGCCATGGCCGAAAGGGAAAAGTACAGGCCCCTTGAAGAAGCGGTACGTGCGGTTTTCCATGCTGTAATCTTCAAAGGGCGGCAGGTTTTCGGTAGAGCGGTAGAACGTCACCGGCAGTTTACCAGAAGGGTTGTGCCTGCCCAGCAGAACATCTGCCACGGCGCCGCCGCCGGCCTGCCCCGGGTACCAGGCCTCCAGGATGGCCTGGCACTGCCTGGCCGCCGGCCCCAGCGCCAGGGCCCCGCCGTTCATCAGCACCAGGACCACCGGCTTTCCGGTTTGGTGGAGCTTTGCCAGGAAGGCCTCCTGCACATCCGGCAGCTCAATGCGGGTCCGGTCTCCCTCCCGGAAGCCGTCAATTTGAAAAGGAACCTCTTCTCCTTCCAGCCGGGGGGACAGCCCCATGACGGCAACAACGACATCGGCCCTGGCTGCCACATTCAGCGCTCTGGCCTCCGGGTTGACGGCGCCGTCTTTTGGCGTCGACCAGGCGAGGGCAGCGCTGCCGAAATCCCTTAATTTCCTTACTTCCAGCCGGATGGGGCAGGGCTGGCCTTTCCGAAGCGGAATCTTTACGGACGGCATGCCGGTAAAAGCGCCGGCCCAGTTGTCGATGGCCAGTTCGCCGTTGATATACAGGCAAAAGAACTGCTGGCAAAAAGCCCCCACTTCGTACAAGCCGTCTTCCGGGGGGCAGAGGAACCCCTCCCAGCACACCGAGTAGCCATCGGCAGGAAGGCCATCGGCGGGGGGATCCACAAACCAGTTGAAGTTGACCTCCGGGTCGGTGCGGGTAAGGGCCGGCTGCCCCTCCAGGCCGGGATTGCTGAAATAGGATGCCTTTAAACCAGGCTGCCCGCTTTCTGCTCGAAGATAGTCCGCCGGTATGATTTCCAGGACCGGCACGCCTTCGGACAGCGGGCAGCCTTCTTCCAGCCAGACTTCGGCGCCCTCGGGCAAAGCCCGGCGCAGCCCCTCCCAGACGGTCACGGTTTCCGATGGCAGGCCATTGTAATTGCCCCACTGGACGTAAGGGGCATTGGCATTGGGCCCGACAACGGCGATTTTTAAAGGCTGCTCCGGCAGGGGTAATATGTCATTGTCATTTTTCAGCAACACCATAGAAGCTCTGGCGGCATCCAGGGCGAGCTTGCGGTGGGCCGGGCAATCTACCGCTTCAAAAGGAATTTGGGCATAAGGCACCTCTTCAGGAGGGTCGAACATGCCAAGCCGAAAGCGTGCCGTCAGCAATCTGGTGGCAGCTTTCCGAAGGGCTTCCTCGCTGGTCAGGTTCTTTTCAAGCGCTCCGGCCAGTTCGTTATAAGCCGAGGGGTAGAAGTACATGCAATGCAGGTCGTTGCCGTTGTTGAGGGCCAGAGCGGCGGCGGCCTCGGGGCTGTCCGCCAGTTTGTGGTGCAGGTATATATCTTCGATGGCGCCGCAGTCGGAAACGACGTACCCCTCAAAGCCCCACTTATTCCTCAGAATATCAGCCAGCAGGCGGGGGCTGGCACAGCAGGCCTCGCCGTTTACCCTCGAATAGGCGCCCATGACAGAATAAGCTTTCCCTTCTTTTACAGCCATTTCAAACTGCGGCAGGTAAGTTTCCCATAGGTCTCTTTCATCCACTGCCGCGTTAAAAGAATGGCGGAGGCCCTCAGGGCCACTGTGCGCTGCAAAATGCTTGGGGGTAGCGATGGTTTTGAAATAAACAGGGTGTCCGCCCTGCAGGCCCCGGACGAAAGCCACAGCCAGGCGGCCCGTCAGGTAAGGGTCTTCGCCGTAGGTCTCCTGCCCTCTGCCCCAGCGCGGATCCCGGTAAATATTGATGTTGGGCGACCACATGGTCAGGCCGTGGAACATGCCCCGGTAGCCGCGCCGTTCCGCTTCGTGGTGCTTGGCCCGGGCTTCGTCGGCCGTAGCGTCGGCCACTTTTTCCAGCAGGCCGGTATCCCAGCCCGACGCCAGCCCGATGGCCTGCGGAAAAACGGTGGCCAGGCCCGCTCTGGCCACCCCGTGCAGGCATTCGTTCCACCAGTTGTACTCGGGAATGCCCAGGCGGGGAATGGCCGGCGAATTGTTGTGTAGCTGGCTGATGACTTCTTCTATGGTCATTTGCTGTACCAGTTGTCCGGCGCGTTCAGCAGGAGGCGCTTTAACATCGTCCATGGCGTAATGGGTTTTCACATTTTCATTTACTTTCTGAAAACTAGAAAATCCCTTTTTTTTCCGGGGGCTTCTGCCCGAGATAGGGTTTCCGGCAACGTTATTTCAGGTTTCAACCTGCCGGTTTTTTGGGTAATCCTGCCTGGCTGGACCCGGCAGTGTTTGCCTGTCACTACAGTAATGGCAGGCAGGCTGTTCCAGCGGCCGGCAGGTTTATCGGAAATACGGCAGGGCAGGTACCGGGAGTTGCCGGCGAAAACCGTCTCCGACAAACGCTGCCGGTTTCAGCAACACGGGAACTTACTCGAAACCCGGCAGGTTGAGGCGTCATGAAAACGGGTATGCACAGCAGGCTTCCTATTTCTCAAAAAAACATTTCCGGCAACGTTTTCTCGGCTGGCTTTTTGTTTAGAAAAATTGATTGCTTTGTAGAAAGAACGCGATTGATCCATGAAGTTCTTACTTTCCTATACCTTCAGACGCCGGGCCGGAAAAACTTCGAATAGTATTGGCGCCAGCAAATATCTGGTAAGCATCAGGCTGGCCTGCCCAGTGGAATCAGCAGGGAAGCCATTGCGCCGCGCAGGCATTTCCACCGCATTTCCATGTATTTCCCCGCATTTCCCTATGTCCGGATGGATGCTTATTGTCCTGATGGCCTACCTTTCGGCTTGCACTGGCCCCAGCCTGGAAGAAAGCCCCGCCCGCCCCAATATCCTTTTTATCTCCATCGACGACCTGCGGCCGGAGCTCGGCTGTTACGGAGATGCACATATCCATTCTCCCAACATGGACCGGCTGGCGAAGCAAAGCCTGGTTTTTCACCGCGTTTATGCCCAGGAGCCGACCTGCGGGCCGTCGCGCGCCAGCATACTGACGGGGCTGCGCCCCGATTCCAGCCGGGTGTTCGATATTTTTACCCCTATTCGCAGCGCTCGGCCGGATGTGCTGACCTTGCCGCAACATTTCCGGCAAAACGGTTACACCACGATCAGCCTCGGAAAAATCTACCACCACAAGACGGAAGACGATTCCCTGGGGTGGAGCCGCCCGGCCTGGAAAGCGCCGCTGGCCAACCTGCGCGGATACCTCCGGGAAGAGAATATCGCCCGGATCAATCCGGTTGGCAATTCCAGCTTCTACGAACGGATGGAGGCGCCCGACACGGCCTACGAAGACGGCATGACGGCGCAGAAAGCCATAGAAACGTTGCGGGAACTCGACAGCGAAGGCAACCCATTCTTCCTGGCGGTAGGTTTTTTTAAACCCCACCTGCCTTTCATTGCCCCCGAAAAATACTGGCGCCTGTATGATCCCGACAGCATTAAGATCCCGGAGCCTTATGCCTTGCCTGCCGACCGCTTCCGGGCCAATTACAATTACGGCGGAGAGGTGAGCTCCTATCTGGACTGGTCGCGGGCGCCCAGGCCCTGGGGCTATGAGGATCAGTTTGGCAGAGAGGATTCCATCGCATTATTTGACGAGCTGACTGCCAGGAAACTTATCCACGGCTATTACGCCAGCCTGAGCTATGCCGACGCCCAGCTCGGCAAGGTGCTGGATGAGCTGGACAGGCTGGGCCTGCGGGAATCCACGATCATCATCCTGTGGAGCGACCACGGCTGGATGCTGGGCGAACTGGGCGAATGGTGCAAACACGGCCTGTTTGACCTGCAGGCGCGGGCCACCCTGATGCTCAGCCCGCCCGGATACCAGGGCGCGCATACGGAAGCCATCACCGAACTGCTGGATATTTACCCTACGCTTAGTGAGTTGGCAGGCCTGCCCATTCCGGAGCATGTCCAGGGAAAGAGCTTCGCCCACCTGCTCGGAGCTCCTCAGTCGGCCCACAAGGAGGCTGCTTACATCCAGTATCCCCGTGATTTTTATAACAATGGAAAATTGGTGGGAGAGAAATATTTTCAGGGCTATTCTGTGCGGACGGATCATTTTCGCTACAACGAATGGCGCCTGGCTTCCAATATCGACAGCGTGATGGGCCGGGAGCTATATGACTACCGGCGGGCGCCCCTGGAATATGAAAATGTGGCCGAGCTGCCGGAGTACAGCGAAACGCTGGAAAAACACAAAAAATTGCTATACGATCAATTCATCAAGGATGCTCCCAGGAATAAATATGAATAAAAATTTTAGTAGCCGGACATATTCAGATTACGTTTCGTTCGCGAGCGTCTCCGCCTGCGCCAAAGCTACGGCGGACAGGTATGACGCGATGCGGCATAATAAGCAAGTCTCCGACTTGCGTGAGCCTCAAAAGATGTTGATTTACGCCAGTCGGAGACTGGACAATTACTACGCATCGAGGCACAGCCTCTCGCGAACGTCCCGATATATTGGCAATCTAATTCTTTCCGGCTATTTACTCTTCCTTTTGCTGTGCCTGGCCAGCTGCGCTGAAGCTCCGGCTGAGCCGGGCGGCGGCGCAGAACCCGATGTCCTCTCCTGGGTGGATCCCCTTATCGGCACAGGCGGCCACGGCCATACCTACCCGGGCGCTACGACACCTTTTGGCATGATCCAGCTGAGCCCTTCCACAGACGTAAAGGGGTGGGACTGGTATGGCGGATACCACTATTCGGATACGGTGCTGAAAGGCTTTGCCCATACCCATACCAGCGGCACCGGCCTGGCGGGCCTGGGCGATATCTTGCTGATGCCTATGACAGGAGAAGGCACGGTACTGGCGGGTACGGATGCCGATCCGGACAGCGGCTTTCGCTCGCGCTTTTCTCACAAAAAAGAGAGTGCTTCTCCCGGATACTACGCCGTACATCTGGAGGATTATGACATCGATGCCGAACTCACTGCCACCACCCGTACCGGTTTTCACCGCTATACGTTCAACAGGGCAGGGGAGGGGCATGTGGTGGTCGACCCCACCCATGTGATCGGCATCGGAAAGCACGAATACATCACCCTCTCCGATTATTTGCTGGATACGGAACTGGAAATCCTTTCTGACACCGAAGTACGCGGCTTCAAACACACCAACGGCTCAGCGGGCAACCGCCGGGCCTATTTTTACGCCCGCTTTTCAAAGCCCTTTCAAAAAGGGCGCATCGCGCTTGACAACGAGTTTACAGCCGATGAAAAAGCGGCAGGGTACAATACCAAAGCCCTGCTGAGCTTCGATATGGAGGCGAAAGAACAACTGGTGGTGAAGGTGGGCCTTTCCTTCGTCAGCTACGAAGGCGCCCGGAAGAACTTTGAAGCCGAGGCAGCCGAAAAGCCCTTTGACGATGTCCTTGCAGAGGCAAAGGCTACCTGGCGGGCACATCTCTCTAAAATTTCCGTCAAGGGAGGCACGGATCGGCAGCGGCGCACTTTTTACACTGCCCTTTACCACGCCCTGCTTGGCCCGGTTGTCATCAATGATGTCGACGGGCATTATTACGTGGAAGGAAAAGTGTACCGGGACACGGCCAACCAATACAGCAGCTTTTCCACCTGGGACACCTTCCGGGCGCAGCACCCGCTGCTCGTACTCCTGGAGCCGGAGCGCACCCGGCAGGTCGTCCGTTCGCTCATCAGCCGCCACGCCGTGGCGGGGGTTGACATACCCATCTGGGAACTGTGCGGATTCGACAATATGATCATGACGGGCTATACGCCTGTTTCAGTCATTTATGACGCCATCGTTAAAGGAATATCGGGCATCGATGAAGAGGCGGCTTATGCCGCCATGAAGTCCGTAGCCATGAACGAGGAAAAAGGCAGCGTATTTGCCAAGGGTTCGATCGTTAAGCAGATCAAAGAACACGGCTTCGTTACTGCCGAGCTGGTGCAGTCAGCCACTCATACCATGGAATACGCCTACCAGGATTGGTGCATCGCCCAGATGGCGGAGCGCCTGGGTAAAAATGAGGATATCGGGTACTTCCGGGAAAGAGCGGAGAGCTACAAACACATTTTTCGCCCGGAAACAGGCTATATGTGGCCGCGTTTGCCCGATGGAAGCTGGGTGGAATTCGACACCACCAACTGGGAAGAAATGCAGGCCCATTACATTACCGGCAACATCTGGGGATACTCCACCTTTCTGCTTCACGATGTGCCTTTCCTGCTGGAAACGCGCGGAGGAAAGGGCGGCCTGGCTGGCTGGTTGGACCGGATTCTGAAAGACACGACAACCATGGCTGGAGCTGCACATATGGATATTTCAGGATTCGTTGGCAAATACGGCCACGGGGATGAACCATCCCATCATATTCCCTTTCTGTACAATTTTGCCGGGCAGCCCTGGAAAACCCAGGCCCTGGTGTGCCAGGTGCTGGATACCATGTATAATGATACTCCTGATGGGCTGGTCAACAACGAAGACTACGGCCAGATGTCGGCCTGGTATGTCTTCGGGGCTATGGGTTTTTATCCTTTCTGTCCGGGAAAGGCGGAGTATACGATATGTTCCCCTCTGTTTGACGAGATCAGCCTGCGGTTGGATAATGGAAACACTTTCACCATCCGGGCGGAGAACAATTCCACCGGAAACCGATATATCGGCGGCGCCGCGCTCAGCGGGCGGCTATGGAACAGCCACCTGCTGCCTCATGAGGTTATTGCCTCCGGCGGAGAACTGGTATTCACTATGCAACCGGAACCCAACCGCAGCTGGGGTACAAAGGAGCGGTAATGAGCAGGGATATATTCATAGGTTTTGTTGTCGCAATATTGCTGGCAGGATGCGCCAAAAACACTCCCGAAGAGGCTGTTTCCGCTGGCATTCCCCGGGCCATTGATAGCGACAACGTCGATGCTTTCATCCACAATCCCATCCTGCCCGGCTTCAACCCCGACCCTTCCATTATCCGGGCCGGTGACGATTGTTTCATCGCCACCTCCAGCTTCGAGTGGTTTCCGGGCATTCCTTTATACCACTCTAAGGACCTGGTTCACTGGCGGCCCATCGGCCATGCGCTCACGCGCCACAGCCAGGCGGATCTCAGAGGCATCCCGCCCTCTGCGGGCATTTATGCGCCTTCCCTTCACTACAACCAGGGGCGGTTCTATCTGGTGTATACGATCGTGCAAACCGACGAACGGGCCTGGCCCCTGCTCGTTACCCCCAATTACCTGATCCATACGGATGACATATACGGTGAGTGGAGCGAACCGGTTTATCTCAACAGTGTGGGCTTCGACCCGTCCCTGTTTTTTGACGATGACGGTAAAACATACATTTTGAGCATGGTGATGGATTTTCGCAAGAGCGAGCCCACCATGGGCAAAATCGCGCTTCAGGAGATCGACATCGGTACGGGCCAACCGATTGGCGAGATGAGAATAATACTCAATGCCACCAACCTCTGGGGCACGGAAGGGCCTCACCTTTACAGGAGAGGTGGTTACTATTATCTGCTTGTAGCCCAAGGGGGTACCTTTTACGAGCACGCCGCTTCAATTGCCCGGTCTGAACATATCGAAGGGCCTTACGAACTGGCGCCCAATACGCCATTCCTGACCTCAAAAAACGACACCACCCTCCGGCTACAGCGCGCCGGCCATGGCTGCCTGGTGGAGACGCAAAATGGCGATTGGTATATGGCCCACCTGGCCTCCCGTTCATTGATGCCGGAACGGAAGAGCCCGTTGGGGCGGGAGAGTTGCCTGCAGCAGGTAAAATGGACGGAAGATGGCTGGCCGGCCCTGGCGCATGGTGGTGTAGGGCCGGCCGACAGCATTCCGGCGCCGGTCCTGCCTGCCGTAACTTTCGAAAATCTTCCCGCCAGAGATGAATTTGACGACAGGAAGTTAAGAGTGGACTACCAAACGCTACGGGAACCCTATGAAAAAAACTGGCTGGACCTGGAATCCCGGCCCGGGACGCTTCGCCTTCGCGGCCGCCGCCCACCTACCAGCCATTATGATGTCAGCCTGGTGGCCCGCCCGATCACCAGCTATTCAACAGTGGCGGAAACGGCCGTGCGTTTCGCCCCGGAGCGCTATCGCCACAAAGCAGGGCTGGCTGCCTTTTACGACTCCCGCCACTTCTACTGGCTGGCCGTCACGCACGATGACACCCTGGGCCGTTGCGTAGAATTGCTGGGCTTTGAAAACGGAAGGTATCAGGAGTATGCTAAGGCGGCTGTCCATGGAGAAGCGGCTGCTGGCCTGCGCTTCAAAGTATCGGGCAGGGACATACAATTCTACTACCAAAACCAGAACAAGAGATGGAAGCCTATCGGCAACCCATTGTATTTTGGGCACCTGGCCGACGAACAGGAAGGCCGAAGCGGCTTTACCGGAAGCATGGCGGCATTGATCGCTATGGATGTGCTGCACGAAAGGCAGTGGGCTGAGTTTGAGTATTTAACAATTGAGAATCCTTGAAAAGCACAGATAATCGGAAATGTAGATGACGGATGGTCAAAGGAAGTATTATTACACCCTGAATTGAATTCAATAAGCAAAGTTAAATCTGCACTAAATGATTGAAGTCAAGCAAATAACACTGAGTTTTTTCATGATATTCAGTATTGCATCCATCTCAGCTCAGATAAAAGTGGTCGATCAATCGGATTCTACCGTAAACGGCCAAAGGTATCCCTACGCTGAATGTGTAATCCTATCTATGGAGCCTCTGCCCAATAAACCGGCGAAAGCCCCTCTTTACCGGGATCCTGTTCAGGATGGTGCTGCCGATCCGGTGGTTATTTGGCACAGGGAAGAACAGTTATGGTATATGATCTATACCGTACGCAGGGCCAATGTCAATACAGAAGGATTTGCCTGGGTTTTTGGTTCAGACATCGGCATAGCCACTTCCAAGGATGGACGCCGGTGGTTATACAGAGGGACGATTGAGTTTAATTTTGAACGAGGGCATAATACCTACTGGGCCCCTGAGGTGATTTACCATCAAGGTACCTACCACATGTATTTAAGCTTTCACCACGGAATTCCGGATAATTGGTGGTCCGGAGGGAAAATCGTTCACCTTACCAGCAATAACCTATGGGATTGGAAATTCCAGTCTTACCTTCCGCTCAATTCTAATGCAGTAATTGACGCCTGCGTAGCTCCAATGCCGGATGACACCTGGCGAATGTGGTATAAAGACAGGTGCTCGGGACAACATACCTGGGCTGTTGATAGTGAAAACCTATACGATTGGAAAGTAACTGGAGAAGTAATTGCCGATGAGCCACATGAAGGCCCTAATGTTTTTTACTGGAAGGGGTACTATTGGATGATCACTGACCCGTGGAGAGGCTTAGGTGTGTATAGGTCGGATGATGCCAAAAGCTGGAAAAAACAAGGGTACATCCTCAATCAGCCTGGTTTGCGGACAGATGATAAACAAATCGGGCAACATGCAGATGTAGTTGTTACCTCTGAAGACAGAGCCTATATTTTTTATCACGTACATCCCGGTGGCAACCCAATGAACTGGCAGGGCGAATTACCGTATGAAGTACGAAGGTCTTCTATTCAGGTAGCCGAATTGGAATATGAAAACGGGAGCCTGTTTTGTGATCGCAATAAGGATTTTGACCTTATTCTTTCCCCTCCAACTGTAAAATAACTTTTAAACCAAACTATTCATTATGTTAAATCAAAAGCAATTACAACAGTATGCCGAGGCCGGCTATGTCATCGTCAAAGGATTTCTGTCTAAAGAAGAGGCTCATAAACTTTACCAGGTCTCATCCAGCGACCAGGTGCTCTCCGAACATTCTTATGCAGTACGGGATGCCGATGGCAATGAATCAAGGCTAGCCCTTTGGCATACACCGGGTGACGACATCTACGGCATGCTCTCCCGCAGTGAGAAGCTCGTTCGCTCAGTGGAACAACTGGTTGGCGGCCCGATAGCTCATTTCCATTCCAAAGTGATGCAGAAAGTGCCTAAAGTTGGAGGCGCCTGGGAGTGGCATCAGGATTATGGCTACTGGTACCGCAATGGGTTTCTCTTTCCTGAAGAAATGTTAAGTGTCATGTTTGCCCTTACCAGAGCTACGAAGGAGAATGGTTGCCTCAAGGTGTTACCAGGTTCTCACAAACTGGGGAGGTTGGAACATGGCAAAGCAGGTGAACAAGTAGGCGCCGATATGAAAATGGTTGATCGGTATAAAGAAAGGGTAGAGGAGGTTTATTGTGAATTAGAGCCAGGCGATGCCTTGTTTTTTCACAGTAACCTCTTACATGCTTCCGGGCCCAACCGGTCGGACTATCCCAGATGGTCCATTATTTCCTGCTATAATAGCCTGAACAACACGCCAGACGGAGAACCCCGGTCTTCTTTTGAACCCATTAAAGTGGTTCCAGACGGCAGTATTTTACAGGCAAGTGCCGGGCTGGGCGAACAGGCTGATTTTCTTTCCAAGGAAACGGACATTTCACTAAAAGGATAATTATACCCCGAAAACGTTGCCGGAAAGGCTGTCTTTTACACACCCTTGGGGCAGCATGACAAACACAGGAAATTTGTTTTGATTTTTTGATCCAAAACAAAATATTTCCTTATGCCCTCCCTGCCTTACGCAACGAAATTTAGTTGGAGAATAATTGGTGCACTGCTTCTCAGCATTGCCATAATACCTGGCTTATCAGCTCAGATAATCTATCCGGATAATGCCGTGTACAATGTGATGGATTTTGCCGGCGGCGCCACCATTAATGATGGCGTAACCGACGCCACTGCGGCTATCCAGGCTGCTCTTGATAGCCTGGACGCTGACGAGGCTATGTCTAACACTCTAACCTGGAGTAACACGTTGTACTTTCCCGCCGGCACTTATCTCGTCAGCGGCCCCCTGACGGTGATGGGCATCGACAGCACGGGGGCAGCCACTGGCCGGACGATCTCCATACTGGGTGCAGGCAGGGAGTACACCACCATAAAACTTGCTAATAACTGCTCCGCATTCCAGGATTCTACAAACCCGATTCCGCTATTTAGTAATGTTGGGCCGGGAAGTGTAGTCCCCGGATTTACCGGCATAGCATTTATGAATAATATCATGGACCTCACAGTGGATGTAGGTTCGGGCAATCCAGGCGCCATAGGTATTCGCTACATCGCCAATAACCAGGGGACGATGCGCAACGTAGATATTGTTGCCCAGGGCGCTGCCTTCGCCGGCATTGACATGGAAAGAGCTACTATTCCGGGCCCGGCCTTGATCAAGAACGTCAATATCACAGGGCCATTTGCTTCCGGGGTTCGGGTGGGCAGTGCCAACTACAGCATGGTACTGGAAAACATTACCACCAGTAATATAACCGGCACGGCAGTTCACAATGGCAGCAACTCGGTGACCATCCGCAATCTTACCACTTCCAACACCGGCGGGCCTTCCATTGTCAATGCCCAGGCCGATGGCATGATCACCCTGGTGGATGCTCAACTTGGCGGAAATACAGGTAACGCCATCGAGAACGACGGATACCTCTTTGCCCGTAATGTACAGGCCTCCGGATATACCGGAACCATAAGAAGCCACGATACTCCGGTAGCCACCGGCAATATCGCTGAATTTGTACAAGACTCCATTTTAACCCTTTGGCAAGGTACGCCTCATGCCTCGCTCAACTTGGGCCCAGTACCCGAAACACCCGATGCGCCCCTGGATTCGGTTGCTCACTGGGTGGATGTTACCGACGCTCAGTTTTCGCCCGACAGTAGTACTACCTTCCTGCCCGGAACAACCACAGCACCTAACTACGAAGACGACATCGGGCCCTATATCATCAATGCGATTGCCTATATGAATCAGCCCGGCAATGAACACAAAAACACCCTCTACTTCCCACCAGGGCACTACCGGCTGGAAACCAACGACATTGTCATTAGTGGTAATGTAAAACGCATCATCGGTAATTTTGCCGGTATTGCCACCAAACGCTCCATCGAGGAGGTTTCGACACCGGTGTTCCGAATACAGAACACCGACTATCCGGAGCTTTATATCGAGCGGATGTTCTTCATCCCCAATGGAGCGAGCATGGTGCCCTCGCAGTGGGATCGGCGCAAAAAGATGCCCATTTTTGAAAATTCTTCCTCCAATACGGTAGTCTTGCGCAATATATACATCGGGCATGGGAAAGCCTATGTCAACGCAGGTGCGTCGGGCACCTTGTTTCTGGAGGATTTCGCCGCGTTAAGCCAACATTTTTATACCAATGATGACTTTGAGAATGAGGTGCATCCCGAGGCTCAGCCACAATTCGAATTTGGCAATCAAACGGTTTGGGCGCGGCAGCTGGACTCTGAGCAACGCAACGTTCATGTCGAAACCAACGGTGGGCAACTCTGGATACTGGGCTACAAAACAGAACAAACCGGGCCGGTACTCTATGCCCGCAACAACGCCAAATTGGAAGTGCTGGGCGGCCTGATCCTCCCTTCTGAGCCTATTGCCAACCTGGAGCCGGCCATAATAGTGGAAAACTCCGAAGCTTCTGTTTGCATAGTTGAACACGTAGGCCAATCCAATTTCAACCGGGAGGAAGGCGGTTACTACAAACGGGTGATCAGCGAAACCCGGGGGAATGAAACCCGGCATATCAACCGGGGAGAAACGCCGCTTCGCTTTGAGAGTGAGGGTTACAATGTTTTCGTGCTACCTCTCTTTGTCTCAAACGGGCTGGATACGGCCATTACCTGCCCACCACCCTCCGTACCTACCGTCAAGAACATCACTCAGACAGGCGCCACTATCAACTGGAGCCCCGCCGGCGATAGCACTTACCTGCTACAGTACCGAAAAACCAGTGACTCCAGCTGGCAGCAGCAAGCAGTTGCCGTCGACTCCCTGGAACTGTCGGGCCTGCGATTTCAGACCCCCTACGAAGTGCGGGTAGCCACCCTGTGCGGTACCGATACTTCTTTTTTCAGCACCCCGGTCGAATTTGAGACCAAGCGGGGAGACAACCTCGCCCTGGGCAAGCCAGCGACTGGCGACAGCCAGTTTGCCGACCCGGAACCACCCCTGGAGCCCTGGGATCCTGCCAATGCGGTGGATGGAGACATCGGTGCCAATTCGCGCTGGATGTCGGCACAGGACTACACGCCCGGCAGCTGGCTGGAAATAGACCTGCTGGATACCTTCACAGTAGACCAGGCAGCAGTATTCACAGGTTTCGGTGGTTCTAAGGCACCTGCCAATTTTGTGCTCCAGTATAAAGAGGGCAATGACTGGGTGGATATCGGCGGTGCTTCCGTTAAAAACAACCCAGCTACCAAAACCGATTTCGAATTTCATTTCCACCGCCCGGTGACGGGGCGTTATTTCCGCGTTTATTCTACGGACGATTTCCTGAGGCTGCGCGAAGTGGAATTGTTCGAAGCCCTCGCCGTATACCCCACTGTGGAATTGCTGGACATTACGCCTTCCGAATACCTTTACCAGGGAGATGCTGTTACCTTGCTTGCCACTGCTGCGGCCCAGGAGACCGGTGCTACACTGGATAGCGTGGCCTTCCTCTACGGAGAGCAACTGATCGGCTATGGAACAGAAGGCGCCGACGGCAATTTTTCCATCACCTGGCCTGCGGTGGCCGGCCTGCATCAGATTTCTGCGAAAGCTATCGATAGTTATGGTACCGCAAGCCGTTCTCCTCAGACATCTGTTTCTGTATACCATATTTCCGGGAATGTGGTGGAGAACAAACACGCCTACGCCGACACTGAATTCCTGGGCGCGGGAGAAACCGAAACCCGCTTTCCCGCCTTATTGGCTATCGACGGCGATACCATCGAGTATTCCCGCTGGATGTCAGCAACCTCTGGCTCGCCACATTGGTTGGTAGCTGACTTATTCGGAGAGGCCGCCATCACCAGGGCCGAACTCTACCTGGGATTTTTCGATGGCTCGCAGTACACGAATGCCCCTTCCAGTTTTGTGCTGCAATACTGGGATGGCGCCACATGGGTTGATATTTCTGAAACCGAAGTTACCGGCAACCCGGACACCATCACTGATTTTACTTTCACATTCGATACCATCACCACTACTCAGCTTCGGTTTTATTCCACCAATAGTTTCGTTCGGATGCGGGAGCTGAAAGCCTTCGGCGCCATGCTTTCCAGCCGCAAGAACGTAGCCCTCCTGAAACCGGCAGAGGCGGATTCGGAATTCAGCGGCGACTGGCCCGCCGGGCAGGCCGTCGACGGCAACCCTACCGACAACTCCCGCTGGATGTCCGCCACCTGGGGCCCGCCTCACTGGCTGGAAATCGACTTATTGAATACCCACATCATTGACCGGGCAGAACTGTATCTTGGTTTCGGTGGATTGAAAGCGCCTGCTGGTTTTGTTTTGCAATACTGGGACGGTGTAGCCTGGGCAGACATCCCCGGCACCACAGTATCCGGCAATCCCGAATCCAATACTTTCTTCAACCAGCTGTTTTCCAGCGCGGTGACGGCTTCAAAAGTTCGTTTTCAGTCCGCAGATGACTTCGTCAGGGCGCGCGAGGTAATGATCTTCGCCGCGAATGAAGATTATCCGGAAGTGGCGCTGGCCAGCCCGGCAAACGAAGGCACCTTCAGCGAAGGGGAAACCATCACTTTGCTGGCCGAAGCCGTGGCAACAGCGGCCGGCGCCCAGGTGGACAGCGTTGCCTTTTTTGCCAATAGCACAAGGATAGGGTCGGACCAAACGCCAGGCGATGGTTTTTCACTGGATTGGGAGGCTAACAGCGGGCAGATTCTCCTCACAGCGGTGGCCTACGATAACCTTGGCCATTCCATCATTTCCCAATCAACTTCTATAACCGTTTATCCCCTGAGCGGCAATATCGCTTTGCTCAAGCCCGCTACTGCCGACAGCCAGTTCGACAGCCGTTTCCCACCGGAGCTGGCAGTCGATGGAGGCCTAAACGACGACTCTCGCTGGATGTCTGTAACTACAGGCTCAGTACATTGGCTGGAAGTAGATCTGCTGGGAGAATACCGTACCGACAGTACTAAATTGTTCTTTGGTTTCGGCGGAGATAAGGCGCCTTCCAATTTTGTACTCCAGTATTGGGAGGACAGCACCAGCACCTGGGTCAATTATCCGGAAACAGCGGTGAGCGGCAATCCGGCGACTACTACCGATTTCAGCTTCCAATTCGGCAACCCGGTAACTACCTCCAAAGTACGAATACATACCACCGACAGCTTTATCCGCATGCGGGAGCTCCAGCTCTTTGGGGAAAAGGTCATCCCGGATACGCTGCCGCCTACGGTGCCTGCGAACGTTGCCGTTTCCAATCTTGGCGAAAACAGCTTCACGCTGAGCTGGAACGCCTCGACGGATGATGTGGGCGTAACCGGTTACGACGTGCTGCTGGACGGGGCCGTGGTGGACAGCACTTCCGGGCTGAGTTATGCCTACACCGGCCTTTCGGCGGGCACGGCCTACATACCAGGGGTCCGGGCGCGGGATGCGGCGGGCAACGTATCGGCTGCGGCTACCATCCAGGCGTCCACCAACTGCCAGCAGCCCAACGGGCATGCTGCCGCCAGCGGCATCACCGCCACGGGCGCGACAGTGAGCTGGGACAGCCTGGCGCCCGGGCCGTACAAGCTGCGCTACCGGAAGTACTACGCCCCGACGCCCTGGATTCACCCCTGGCATTATGTGGACAGCATCTACGCGGCCTCCCAGGCTATCAGCGGGCTGGACCCCGAGACGGAATACCAGTGGTCGGTGGCCGACCTGTGCGGCACACAGGAGGTTTACAGCTGGAATAAGACGTTTACGACTACGGCGGACATCACGCCACCCACCTCACCCACCAACCTGGCCGTCTCGGCTATTAGCCAGAGCAGCCTCACCTTGAACTGGGCTGCCTCCACCGATGATGTTGGGGTGACGGGCTACGAAGTGTTGCTGGACGGCGTCTTGGTAACTACCACGTCCACGCTTAGCTATGCGTACGCCGGCCTGTCGGCAGGCACCACTTATACCCTGGGAGTTCGCGCGCGGGACGCGGCGGGCAACCTGTCGGCTGCGGCTACCATCCAGGCGTCCACCAACTGCCAGCAGCCCAACGGGCACGCTGCCGCCAGCGGCATCACCGCCACGGGCGCGACGGTAAGCTGGGACAGCCTGGCGCCCGGGCCGTACAAGCTGCGCTACCGGAAGTACTACGCCCCGACGCCCTGGATACACCCCTGGCATTATGTGGACAGCATCTACGCGGCCTCCCAGGCTATCAGCGGGCTGGACCCCGAGACGGAGTACCAGTGGTCGGTGGCTTACCTGTGCGGCACACAGGAGGTTTACAGCTGGAATAAGACGTTTACTACGCTCGCGCCCCCGCAGGCCCGCCCCGGCGGGATACCCGAAAACGTTCAGGCGGCGGCCGGCCCGGAGCAATCCTTTGCCATAACTGTATTTCCCAATCCGGCGCGCGGCCAGTTCAATCTGAAGATCGAATCAAACCATGCCGATGAGCGGGCCTGGTTGCAAGTCCTGGATGCAGGGGGAAGAATGGTTTTGAGCCAGCCTGTTGCCATCCAAGAGGGAGAGCAGATAATGGAAATCCTGCTGGACAGAAATTTATTCCAGCCCGGGTTATATTTCGTACAGGCCGCCGGCAAATGGGGAAGGGAAGTCAAGAAGTTGATCATTGAATAAGTGAATAGCGTTCAGAGCGGGCACTGTTGTCCGCTCTGAACTTTTCCTTGGATCGCCTTATCTTGTGGAGATGAAGCAACTTGATCTCGACAGGAGAAAATACGGTAAGGAATTGCTCATCGATGCCGTCGGCGAAGGCGAGATCGACTTCGTCGACGATGTGCTGCGGCCATCCTTTTATGTCATCCTTTTCATAAAAAAGGGGAGTGGTTTGTATAAGCTCGACCTGGAGCATTTTGAACTAAAGGACAATATGGCCGTTTTTGTGCGGCCCGGGCAGGTCAATGACGTAAAGGAGGTAAACATTGAATTGGGGAGAATGCTGGTCTTCGAAGGCGCCTTCCTGGACGAGTTCTTTGTAGATAAAAACTTCATTTATAAGTTCACCTGTTTTCACAGCCAGGGCGCTCCTTCCTGCCTCCCTGTCGAAGCATTCAAATTTCAGCAGTATTATGATATGGCCGGGGAAATACAGGAAGAAATCCTCGCCCTTACGGAGGATAGCCATCATATCCTGCGCTCCCTTATTTACTACCTGCTTATCCGCCTCGACCAGCATTATGCAGAACAGTATAATACTCCCAGGAACAACCCGGCGAATACCAAGTTGCTGGAATTTCAGAAATTGCTGTTTTCAACCATCAGAGAAAACAAAAATGTCGAGGACTTTGCCCGCCGCCTTAAAGTCAGCAGGGTACACCTCAACAAGCTTTGCAAAAAATACTACTCCAAAACGGCCTCTCAGGTCATCAGGGAACACCTGATCACAGAGATTAAAAAAGAACTGAAGTTTTCGAAAAAGGACTACGCTGAAATCGCGTATGAATTCAATTTTTCCGCCCCTTCCAACTTCTCGCGCTTTGTAAAGAAAATGACCGGGTTATCCCCGCAAGGCATTGCCCCGTCGTTATCAAATTGATAAGCACTTTTTCATTGAGATAAGTTTTTGGAGACTAGTGAGAATAACTTTGCCTCTTTAGTTTTCACCATTAAATGTAAGAGAGATATGCAAAGTGTGAGGCTTCTTACCCTATGCCTGTTTGTTATCACAACAATCAGCTATTCCACAGCTCAGAAAAACAACATTCCAATGGAGCAAAAACCAATATTTGAGATCGCCGTCCGGAAGGTCAAAGACGGCCGGAAATTTGATTTCGTCACCGAGCGGAGCAAATTTGTAAAGACGCTGAAAGCTCAGGATGGAGTCAGCAACGACCGGGAGTTCCAATCGTTTTACGCCCTGCCCGAACCGGACGAGCGGGAAGCCTTCATCGGCATGACCCAGTACGCTTCCCTGGAAACCCTGAATAAGGTGCAGCAAAATGTATATTCGGCATTTGCTCCGTTTGCCGGGACAATGGACCTGAAGGCCTACGTTTTCGTAAAGCAAACGGAAGGGCCG
>JAGFJD010000391.1 GCA_024102975.1 Phaeodactylibacter sp.
CTTTTCCCGCAGGTAGGTCAGTTTGGTCAATCCGGCGTAGGGAAGAGACACCTTGAACATCTTAAAAAAGCTGGCCTTGCGCACAAACTCCATGATCTCCGCTGGCCTCTTGCCCGAGGCGTAAAGAGCGCCCACAATAGCGCCTGCACTGGCCCCGGAGAGCACTTCGGGGAAAATCCCCTGGTCTTCCAAAGCCTGCAGGACGCCGATGTGGGCGATTCCTCTGGCGCCGCCGCCGGAGAGGGCTATTCCGATGCGTTTAGGGGGGTTCATGGTTGAATGGTTTCATGGTTGAATGGTTGCATGGGTTCACGGTTGCATGGTTGCATAGGGCCGTGGTTGCATGACCCCATGAACCCATGAACCCGTGACCCCATGAACCCATCCAACCATAACCCCATGCCCTTAAAGTTTCACAAACTCCTGTGCCCAGGACTTTCCGTCCTGTACGAAAGATATGATATAAGCTCCGGCCTCCAGCCTTGAAATATCCAGCCTGGCCGAGGTGCCGGAATCTTTCCATTGCATCACCAGTTGGCCCGCCAGGTTGTGGATGCGGACGGCCTCCAGCGGTTCCGTGCTCAGTATCTGCAGCCACTCCTGGGCGGGGTTGGGGAAAAAGGCGATGTCCTTGCCTCGGGCAGGGTCGAGGACATCGGTGTAGGGGTCGATGTCGGCCATGTAACGCGGAAGCAGCTGGTAGCCCTCGTCGTAGGGCAGGCTGTTGTCGAACTGGCCGCCGATGCCGGTCACGCTGAACGTCCCGGTAGGGGCAGGCAGGTTGAACAGGTCCACGTTGTTGTCGATTCTCACGGTGTACGTATTCGTTCCGTCAGTCACTTCGACGTTGAAACCGGAGCCACCTGTGCTCCAGGCCATGGGGTCGACCAGCGACACATTCTCCAGGCGCACGAGTTGCGATTCGGTTGCTTCGCCCAGAGCAGTAACGGTTTGGGGCGTCACCAGGGTGTTGCCGGTGCTGGCCAGCTGCACCCGGTCCGGCTCGATTTGCGTCAGGCCGTTGAACTGGCCGATAACGCCCTCGACGGCCACCTCGTCCCCTTCCTGAACCGTGTATCCCAGGTTTTGTCCGCTGAAAACGCCGATCCCGTCGTTATTGCCGTCAATGATGGTGAACTGAAGCCCGCCGGAGCTTAGGTTGACGCCGTAGACGATGCCCTGCAGCCGGCAACTCACCCCCATGGAATCCGCCTGCCCATCGGCATTGACGGTGGTCACCTGCCCGATGGTGTAGTCCGGATAAAATACCGGGCAGTTGATCGTTACATTCACGGCAGCTGCCTGGCAGGTGCCGGCCACGCATATTTCGTAGGCAAAAGCATCCGTCCCGCAGAAATCCTGATCCGGGGTATAGGTGATGGTATTGTCCATGTTGACCTGCACGGCGCCATTCTCCGGGTTCAGGGTAATAGCCTGGCTTTCCAGTGCGCCCGGCAGGAAATCATTGCCGAGCACGTCGATGGTAACCGGCACATTCACATCGGTGACGGCCACATCGTCATTAGCCGCCAGGGTGCCGGTGCCCGAGGGGTCATAAGTGCCTGCGGGGAAAGGAGTGGCGACAGTGCTGTTGGTCATGCCGCCCTCCAGGGCGTCGATGCCGCCGTAGATCCAGTTGGACGGCACGAAGGTGCTGCCGTCGGGGCCGGTGCCGTTGACCCGGTACACCCAGCCGTCGAGGTATTCCCAGGGCTGGCCGGAGCCATCGACGTCGATCTCTCCGAAGACATCCACGACTTCGCCGTTGCGGAACAGCTCGACAGCATCGTCGCCATTGATCGAGACCGAGGAGTTGCTGGCATCGTCTACGAAGTCGGCGTCAAAGCCGAAGAAGGCGCTGAACTCCACCTGGGCGTTGGTGAGGTAGAGGTAAGAGCCGGCCGAGGCGGCCACTGCGGGGAAGGTAAACTCCACGCCGTCGGATCCCCCGCCGTTGTTGGCGGATCCGACGCCGTACTCGCTGAGGTCGGCGATGTCGTTGAGCACGTAGAGTTCCACTCCTTTCGGCGTGCCTCCGCTGAGCGGGCCGTCATATATGCCGGTCAGCAGCAGGTCGGTGGCCTGGCGGACGGTTACCGTGCCCGACATGCCGAGGGTAGCGTGGGGGTCGCACTGGTACTGATAGGTTCCAGGCTGGGTAAAAGTAAAGGAGTACGTCCAGGGCGCCAGCGTAGCCACCCCGTTGCCAAAACCTTCGGGGTTATCGGGGAAGGTGGCCGTGGCGCCGTTTACATTGTGAACGCCCTGGGTATTGTTCCAGGTGACCATATCGCCGGGGGCGATGGACAGATCTGCCGGGCTGAAGGTGAAATCTTGCACGGATACTTCGTGTGCCTGCTGGGCCGGGGCCATGTTCGGGACAACAAAAAGCGCCGATAAAGCTAAAAGCGTAAATAGTCTCATGTGGTATATTTTGGTTTTGAGAAATACGGAACTGCAAGGCCAATAATAACAAAAATAGGCTATTGGCAAGAAAAGGCCGGAAGCTTTGGATAAATTTGTGCCGATAAATCTCAAAAAGCAAAGTTCTCAAAGTACGAAGCCGGATCACATTTAATATTCGATTAACATCTGCTATTTACATTTGCCGCCGGATTCACTTCGTCTAAAGTGAGATTGAGTTATTGCATTTGGGGTTTTTGCCCTATTTTTGCCTCGGGCCGGTGCCAGGCGCCCCTTGAACAACGAACAGGACCGGTAACCTGCGCCAGATTCCGGCCGACCCCGACGGCTTTTCTGAATTTGCACAGCTTCTGAAATATGCCGGTTTTAACGCCCACCCATGAATGAAAATGGAAACCTTGTTTTGCACTTATTGTCGCCAAAAGCAGATAATATAGAAGGATTCATTTTTACTACTCACTAGGCTCTGGCAACAGGGCATTAAACAACAATTTTATGAAGACCAAACTAACGCTTTTATGTGCATTCCTGTTTATGGGAATGCTGGCAAGCGCACAGATCACTACCAGTAGTGTCAGCGGCCGTGTGGTCGACGAGGCAGGCACTGAGCTGATCGGCGCCAACGTGCTGGCAGTACATACGCCATCCGGGACATCGTATGGCACAGCGACCAACGAGGCAGGATATTACACCATTCAGGGCATGCGCGTCGGCGGCCCTTACGAGATTCAGGTAAGCTACACCGGTTTCGAGAGCGAAAAGAAAACCGGCCTTTTCCTGAACCTGGGTTCCCCTGCGCAGGTAAATTTCGGCCTGAAGGAAAGTGCTGTCCTCCTGGATGAACTGGTGGTTACGGCTATCAAGGATTCGGAATTTGCCGACGAGAAAACGGGCGCGGGGATCAACATTACCTCCAAGCGGATCACCAGCCTGCCGACCATCAACCGGGACATCAACGACTTCACCCGGCTGACGCCGCAGTCCAACGGTACTTCTTTTGCCGGGACCAACTCGCGGTTCAACAACTACACCATCGACGGGAACATTTACAACAACAACTTCGGCCTGGGATCAGCCCAGTTCGCCGGCGGCAGCCCGATCTCCCTGGATGCCATCGAGGCCGTCAGCGTCAACCTGGCGCCCTACGACGTGCGCTACTCCGGCTTCACCGGAGCGGCCGTAAATGCGGTGACCAAATCGGGTACCAACAAGTTTTCCGGCTCGGTCTACTACCTGCTGCGAAACGACCAGATGCAGGGCAACAAGGCCGGCGACCTGTCCGTCGACCGGGGGGACTCTAAAAACGAAATCTACGGCGTCACCTTCGGCGGGCCGATCATCAAGAACAAGCTGTTCTTTTTTGCATCCTACGAGAAAGAAACCGAAGCCGTGCCGTCCTTCCTCAAAAGAGCAGCCAGAGAAGGGGAAACGCCCGACGGCCTGATCATTTCCCGGGTACCCCTTTCGGAAGCCAATTTCGTGAGGGACCGAATCCAGCAGCTTTACGGCTACGACACCGGCGCGCCCGACAGCTACCCCTTTGCCTCCGAGCAGGAGCGAATCAATGTAAGGCTGGACTACAACATCAACAACAACCACAAGGTGTCGGTCCGCTTTAACGACTACAACGCCTTTACGGATGTGCCGACTAACGGCAACTCCATCCGGTACATCCAGACCAGATACCGGAACACATTCAGAGACGGCGTCGAGAACATCAACTTCCGCAACAACAACTACACCAACGAACGGAAGGTGCGGTCTTATGTCGCTGAACTGAACTCCGTCCTGGGCAGCAACCTGTCGAACCAGTTCAACGTCGGCTACACCCAGATCGCGGACCCGACGCGCGGCATCCCCGGCGGCCAGGACTTCCCGTTCATCGAGGTACTGGAGCCGGACGAGTCCGGCAACCTGCTGTATTACATGTCGATGGGCAACGAGTTGTTCACCGTGGGCAACAAACTGGAGAACAACATCTTTAACGTCACCAACAACACGACCCTGTTCATGGGGCAACACACCATCACCGCGGGCGTGAACCTGGAATACATGACGTTCGTGAACGCCTTCAACCCGGTGTTCAACGGCTTCTACCGCTTCATCGGCTACGACAAGTTCGTCGACGCAGTCATCAACCAGAACCCGAACGTCTATCCGGATGCTTTCGCCAAAGGATACGCGCTGGACGGCTCCACCACTCCGCCTCTGGACGAAACCAAATTCGGCCAGCTCGGGATTTACATCCAGGACGAGTATCAGCTGAACAGCAACTTCAAACTGACCGGCGGCTTGCGGGTCGACCTGCCGTTCTACCCCATCGACATCCCCCGGAACCAATTGCTGGACGACCTCAACAAGACGTTCACCGATGCCGACGGCAATACGTTCACGCCGGATGTCAGCGCTTTCCCCAAAGTCAACCCGTTGTTCTCCCCGCGCGTCGGTTTCAACTATGACGTAACCGGCGACCGGAGTACGGTTATCCGCGGCGGATCCGGCCTGTTCTCGGGAAGGATTCCGTTTGTATGGTTGTCCAACCAGGTGAACGGCTCCGGCGTGGTCCGGGGCGGCCTCGGCTATGAAGGGCAGGCGGTGATTGACAACGGCATTACGTTCAACCCGGACGTGACGGCCTACAACCCGGACAACCCGGAGGTCACCCTGTCCAACGAACTCAACCTGACCGACGAGAACTTCAAGCTGCCCCAGGTATGGAGAACCAATATCGGCCTCGACCAGCGCCTGCCGCTGGGCATTCAGGCTACCCTGGAGCTGATGTACAACCGGGATATTTCCACACCCATCGCCTACAACCCGGTCCTGAGAGATGCTGACGAGACCTTCTCCGGGCCGGACCCCAGAGGGTACTGGACTTCGCAGCCCGGCTTGTCCGGATACAGCAATGACTCGACTTTCAGCAACGTTTTCTACCTGACCAACGCCAGTGAAAAGGCCGACTATTACTCCATCACGGCCCAACTGTCCAAGCAATTCGACAACGGGTTCTACGTTATGGCCGCCTACACCCGTTCCCGGGCAAGAGACCTGGACGCAGCGGGCGGCTCGCAGGCCATTTCGCTCTGGACAGCGACGGTGCAATCAGACCGGAACAACCCGGAACTGAGTTTTGCCGGCTTCGACCAGCCCAACCGGCTCATCGGCAACCTGGCCTACCAGAAGGGCGGAACCACTATCAGCCTGTTCTATGACGGCGGCAATGCCGGCCGGTTCTCCTATACGTACTCCGGAAACTTCGGCGATGCGTCCAACCGCCTGATGTACATTCCGAATAACGCCAGCGAGCTGCAGTTCCAGGAGTTCACGCTCGGCGAAAAAACCATCACGTCTCAAATGCAGCAGGATCTCCTGAATGCATATATTGAGCAGGATGACTACCTGAGCAGCAACAAAGGACAGGTGTCAGAACGCAACGGCGCCGTCGCGCCCTGGGTCAACCGCTTTGACCTCCGCATCCTGCAGGACATTGTCTTCACCAAGGAGGACCAGAACAAGATCCAGCTTTCCCTGGACTTCATCAACCTCGGCAACATATTCAACAGCGACTGGGGGATCCCCAAAGTGGCCTGGCAGCCCAACCTGCTCAACTACCGCGGCGTGGGCGACAACGGCCAGCCGATCTACCGCCTGAACACCATTTCCGGCACCAGCGATTTCCCCACGGAAACGTTCCGGAGCTCTACAAATGTTCTCGGAAATGCCTGGCGGCTGCAGATGGGCGTGAGGTATATCTTCTAACCGGTATTCGGTATTCGGTATTCGCGGTTCGCAGGGCGGGAGTCAAATCCGGCCAGGAGAACCGCGAATTTATACTGACTACGGGCCACTTTCAAGTGGCCCGTCCAAGAAAGAAGGGCTTGCCCGCAACAGCGGCGCAAGCCCTTCTTTTTCAGCTACCCTCTGTTCACTTCTCCGGCAGGAACACCTCCGCCATCATGCACCGTGCGCTGCCGCCGCCGTACTTCTCGATCACGTACAAGGGGCTGTGCAGTATTTTCGTATGTTTTTCGATCTGTTGCACCTGTTCGGGGCGCAGGGACCGGAAAGCCTGCTCCGACATGACGAGGTAGGGCGTGCCGTCCTGGCTGCGCACCTGCAGCATATTGCCGGCGAAGGCCATCATCTGATCCAGGGAGATTTCGATCACCTCCTTGCCGGTGGCTGCGAATTTGCTGAGGAGCCGTTCCCGCTCCCCTGCTGCCCGAACCGAATCCAGGCAAATCACCACGAAGCGCTCCCCCAGGGCCATCATGACGTTGGTGTGGTAAATCTCCTGCCCGTTGCCGTCGACGGCGATGAAGGCCACTTTTTCGTAGCCGAACTTATCGCAGAAATCGTCGAGCAGGTGTTCGTTGGTGCGGGGGCTGAGGCAGGCGTAGGCAATGCGGTGGGGGCGGTCGAGGATGAGGCTGCCGGTGCCCTCCAGGTACATGTCCATTTCTTCGTAGTGCTCGAAGCGGAGGTGGCTGCCCATCTCAAACCTGCCCGCGAGCAACTCCAGCACGTCCTCCCGCCGTTCCAGGCGGCGGGTGGGGGCGTTCATCGGGTAGGTCACCACCCGCCCGTCTTCGTGAAAGGTGACCCAGTTGTTGGGAAAGACGGAATCGGGCTTTGCGGGAATGTCGGTATCTTCCACCACGATGACGTCCACCCCTACGCTGCGCAGTTTGTCGGCGAAGGCGTCGAACTCTTCGACGGCCTGCCGGCGGACTTCCTTAGGGGCCAGGGATTCGTCCATGGTTTGGAAGGCGTTGTTGACGGCAGTTTCCGGGTTGTACCCGAAATGGGCAGGGCGCACCATCAGAATATGGCTGGTGATTTGTTGGGTAGGTTTCAATTTGGATCGGTTTGGTTAGTTATTTAATGTTGCGAAGGTAAGGTTATAGGAAAGAATTGACAATACTCCGCCTTCGTTTTATAAAACTGGCGTTCCTGCCTATATTTACAGGCCAGCGAAAAAAACGCCCATGCGCCTGTTTTTTTTCATCCTACTGTTGGCTCCAGGCCCCGTGCTCCACTGCCAGGAGATCATTTCCCCGGACGTGCAGGCAGGAGACGCGAGCCGGCTGCACCTGCTCCTCACCCAACGGGGCGACCGCTTCCTGGGGACGCTCTTTTACGTGCAGCCTCCGGAACTGGGGTTCCGCCTGCGGAGCGGCGACACCCTCTATTTCGACCTCAGCGCGGTAAAGGAGGTGGCCATTGCCACCGGGGAGAACGCCGGGCTGCCCGGTTGGCCGCCCCGCACCGGGGAGCCGGAAGGGCTTTACCAGGACCTCTTCGTCAGCAATACCGCTTTCTGCGCTCCCCGCGGAAGCCGGCAATTCCGCAATACCCAGCTGGCCTGGAACCATGTGGATTTTTCCGCCACCGGCCATTACTCCATCGGCGTGGGCTACGTGCTGCCCTTTTTCCTCGTTGTCCGGACCCGCCTGGCCAGCAGCTCGGAAAGCCGGTTCAATATCGGCGCCGGGATCAACTTTTTGTTCTCCCTTTCGCCGGAACCCGGGTTTCCACGAACGGCCCACTTTTACCTGGCCACGACCCTGGGCGAGCGGGATAAATACATCAACCTCAACGGGGGATATGCCCTGGGGCTTTCGTCCAACAGCAATTCCCGGTTCGTATTCAGTGCCGGCGGGGCTTTCCGCCTGTCCGGCCCCTGGTCAGTGCTGATCGACAACCTGTATTTGCCCGATGCCGGAGGGCGGAAGTTGTACCCCGGCATGGGCGTCAGCTACGCCCGCCGCAACAGCCGGCTGGACCTGGGCTACTTCTTTTTCACTACTTTCGGCACCGGCATGGTCAGCAGCCCCGGCGTGGGTTATTCGCGGAGCTTCTGAACTGCGGAAGAGAACAATAATCGCAACTGTTCGTTCGATCTATAAAATACCACCCACACATGAGCAAGAAGAACAAAAGGAACCGAAGCGGCGTAGTCTACTCTACCAACCCGGATTTCGAATACCAGTATCAGGATGCATCCGAGGGGGAAGCGCTCCCTCCTCAACAGCAAAAGCTGCGGGTGCTGATCGACCGCAAAAAGAGAAAGGGCAAGGAGGTCACCCTGGTCGCCGGCTTCGTAGGCCCGGAAGACAGCCTGAAAGAACTGGGGAAGTACCTCAAGTCCAAATGCGGGGTAGGCGGTTCGGTCAAGGACGGCGAGATCCTCATCCAGGGCAACCAGCGGGACCGGGTGGTGGAGCTTTTGAAGGAGGAAGGGTATTCGGGCACGAAGGCTTCGGGGTGATTCATGGGTTCATGGGGGCATGGGCAATGAAACTGTGAAACAATGAGCCCATGTAACCATCCTCAAATCCGCTGGCTCAGCCTCCAGGCCCGCGCAAGCATGGTCACCCGGTCATAATTTTTAATGCCCTCGTGGATGCCCTGGGACTTGAGGTAAGCATCGTAGGCGTAGTATCGGAATCGGGGCATGATATCCGGATAGCGCCGCAGCACTTCGTTGATGGCGTCGAGGTCGGACTGGATGCCGAGCGGCAGGCTTTCTCTGAACTCCCGGTACTTTTCCGGTTCGTACTGCAGGTAGTCGGCGGCGAGGGTCCTCCAGTAATTGAGGTGGCCGATGTAGGCGACCACGGGGTCGTCGGACCCGATGCAGGCCAGGTAGCCGAGGAAGTTGCAGGTCCCTTCATCTCCGAACCCATAACCGTGCGCCAGTTCGTGGGCCATGACGTAGGGCTTCTGGAGGGGGTGCAGGCCGGCGTCGATGTGGCCTTCTCCCGTAAACGGGAAGTAAAGCCCGGAAGAACTGAACCGCAGGAAGATTCCTTTGGGCAGCACATAGCGGCCGCGCACCCTGCCTGCTGCGGAGAAGCCGTGCTGGGACAGCCAGCCTTCCAGCTCCGCCCGGAGTTTTTTCTCCAGCCCCCGGGGGAGCATTTCTTCGCTGACCGGTTCGCGGGTAATGTCCGGGATTTCGTTTCTCAGCCGTTTGATGGTTTCGGTTTCATGGGCAAATTCTTCCTTCAATTCTGAAAAAGTGAGCGGCTTCAATTCCAGCCCCAGCTGGTCTTCGATCGGCAGGCGCCCGTAGTTGAAGCCCCAAAGGGCCAGAAAAAGGAAAACGCCCCCGCCCAGGAAAGCGCCGGTGCCCAAAACCCCATCCAGGGCCTTCAGCCAGGGGGTGCGGTATTCCCGGCGCCACCACCGGCCCAGCCCGCGCCCCAGGAAATAAACCAGCCCCGGGAGGAAAAGGTAGATCAGCGGGAGCGGGAACCAGGCCAGCAGGTAATCGATCAGCCAGCGCAGGGCGGGGAACAGCAGGCGGCTGTAGTACCGCTCGATGATTTCGGGGTGCCCGGAAAGCGCAAAGCGCAAAACCAGGGCACCCAGACCCAGCGCGATCCAGGCCAGCTTTGTTTTTGTGTTCGACATAGGCTCTTCGTTGGCTTTTTTTCTTTAGAGTATGTTTGGAGGTAGTCATTTTGGCTGCAAAAACCAGCTTTTGGAACCTCACTTTGCCATTTTTTCGCCCCGTAGCGCTGCTATGGATCGAAAAAATGCCTTCGTGAGAACCCAAAATCTGATTTTTTCGCTTCAAAAGCACCACCTCCAAAAATACTCTTACTCAAACGGAATGCAGGGGCAGGTTCGTCTCACAAAGAAGAAACTTTCCCCATCTTTGTTTGTTCTCTTCTTGGTAAAAAACCGACCTGGCAGTGTCCTGGCCAGGACAATTGAATGGAGGAGTTTAACTATATTTGCAACTCTTTGCAGCCAGGGGCTGTTAACTCAATTTAGTGTAAATTTTTAACTAACCCGCAAAATGCGATAAATATGGCTTTCGAGTTCACTGATGCAAATTTCAAAGAGACAGCAATAGATACAGAAAGTGTTGCCGTGGTGGACTTCTGGGCGGAATGGTGCGGCCCGTGCCGCATGATCGGCCCGATCATCGAGGAACTTTCAAAGGAATACGAAGGAAAAGTCGTCGTAGGAAAAGTCAACGTTGACCACAACCCGGAGGTGTCCATGAAATATGGCATCCGGAGCATCCCCACCGTCCTCATCCTGAAAAAAGGAGAGGTGGTCGATAAGCAGGTTGGCGTAACGACGAAAAAGGTGCTGGTCGACAAAATCGAATCGCACCTGTAAAGATGCCTGAAATGCCGGCAGCCCTTATTCTCTCCTTCCCGGAAGAATAAGGGCTTTTTGTGTTTTTTAAATTAATCATCCTCATCCATGAAGTTGTCAGACAATTACGATGTGCGCGACCTGGGCAACCTGGAGCTGTTGGCCAGGCAGGTAGTGGAAGGATTCATCATCGGCCTGCACAAAAGCCCCTTTCACGGCTTTTCCGTTGAATTTGCCGAACACCGCCTCTACAACCCGGGAGAAGACACCCGGAATATCGACTGGAAAGTTTACGCCAGGACGGACCGGCTGTTTACCAAACGGTTCGAGGAGGAAACCAACCTGCGCTGCCAGATCGTCATCGACGCTTCCTCCTCGATGTACTTCCCCGAAGTGGCTGCAACCGGCAAGGGCTACATCAACAAGCTGCGCTTTTCGGCCCTCTCCGCCGCCGCGCTGATGAACCTGCTGCAACGGCAGCGCGACGCCTTCGGGCTGAGCGTCTTCGATGAGGATGTGCATATCCATACCCGATGCAAGAGCAGCACCTCCCATTATCGCCTGCTCCTGACCTATCTCGACCAGATCATCAACAACCCGGTTCGCAACAAGGCCACTTCTGCCGCCAGGGCCCTGCACCAGATCGCCGACTCCATCCACAAGCGGTCGATGGTGATCATCTTCAGCGATATGTTCGAACAAACGGAGGATACCGAGCAGCTTTTTGCCGCTATGCAACACCTCAAACACAACAAACACGAGGTCGTGCTCTTCCACGTGGTCGATAAATCAAAGGAGATCGACTTTGAGTTCGAGAACCGCCCGTACCTGTTTATCGACATGGAGTCCGGCGAGAAAGTCCGCCTGCAGTCCAACCAGGTCCGGGACTACTACATCCAGCAGATGGCAAAATTCAAGGAAGAACTCCGGTTCAAATGCCTGCAGTACCGGATCGACTTTGTGGAAGCCGACATCAACGAGGGCTTCCGCAATATCCTGCAGTCTTTCCTGGTGAAGCGGAGTAAGATGCGGGCGTAAGGAAGGCCGGGCAGTCAGCGCTCGCCTGGTGGGAACCGGGGGCGTTGTGAAGATGCCGGAAACCAGGGGTTCAGTTGTTCGTTGCCGGTTGTTTGTCGAGGTTATACTGACGCACGGCAGGTTTTGTCGGCTACAAAACCCGCCGGGTCAGTATACACTGGCATCGCTGGTTTTGCTCCTGACAAAACCACGCGTTCGCCAGTATAACTCCGCCCAGGGAACTGACAACTGTCAGCTAAAAAACCTCTCCGCCAAGCCCCTCACTCTTCATCCCCCACCAGCCATTTCTTAAAGTGGGGCGACCGCTCCGTGCTAACGATGGTCTCCAGCTCACATTCGGGTTTCAGCTCTACCTTTACCCGCGACTTGGAGTAGGCGTACATCTCCCTGATGGCGTCGATATTGACGATAAACTGCCGGTTGATCCGGAAAAAGGTCTGGGGATCGGCCATCTCCTCCAGTTTTTCCAGGGAATAATCCAGCGGATAGCGTTTCCCTTCCCGGGTAACCACGAAGGTGATCTTGCTTTCCGTATAAAAATAGGCGGCTTCCTTCATTTCCACGACCCGGATGCTCTGCCCGATGCGGATGAGGAAGCGCCGGTTAAACTGTTCGCCCTGCAGGGCACGCGCCAGCTGAGCGTAATCGACCTGTCCGCCCCCGCTCCACTTCCGGTATTTTTCGATGGCCTGCTCCAGTTCGGGCCGTTTTATGGGCTTGAGCAAATAGTCGATCGCATTGACTTTGAATGCCTGAATGGCGTACTGGTCATAGGCGGTGGTAAAGATGACCGGTTTTTCCACCTCTACGTGGTTGAACACTTCAAAACTGGACCCGTCGGCCAGGTGGATGTCCATGAAAATGAGGTCGGGCATCTCGTTTTTGGCCATCCAGTTGAGCACCATTTCCACGCTGTCGAGCGGCTCTTCCATAACCGCCTCGGGAATGATTTCTTTAACGAGCTTCTGCAGGCGGCGGGCCGCCGCATCTTCGTCTTCGATGATCAGTATTCTCATTCTTTTCCGTTTTTTATGATCGGGATGCTGACGCTGAAATAACCCTCCGTTTCTTCGATGCGGACGGCCCGGTCGATGAGCAGGGCATATCGGTTGACGATGCTCTGCAAACCAAAGCCGGTGGATATTTCCATAGCGATCTTCTTCTGCAGGTTGTTGCGCACAGTGATGTACTGCTCTTCAGCGCAAATTTCAATATTCAGGGGGCGGGATTTCGAAATGACATTGTGTTTCACGGCGTTCTCTACCAGTATCTGCAGGGTCAGCGGCGCAATATAGGCCTGCCGGCTGCCATTTCGCACGGTGAGCGACAGGTTGTCCCCAAAGCGTTTTTTCAGGAGGAAGGCGTAATTCTGCACCAGCTCGACTTCCTCTTCCAGGCTGATCACCTCCATCTCCCGGTACTGCAGGATGCTGCGGTAAAAGTCGGACAGCTTTTCGACGAATTCCACGGCCATTTCCGGGTTTTCTTCGATGATGGTAATCAGCGTATTGAAGCTGTTGAACAGAAAATGGGGGTTGATCTGGCTCTTCAGGGCCTCGAACTGGCTTTCGATCTTTTCCTTTTTCAGGGTAGCTTCCCGCTTCAGCCGGTTGTCGCGCTGGCGGATGAACCAGGCAATACCCGAACCCGAGGCGGCCAGGCAAAGCAGGATGAACCACCACTGCCTCCAGTAAGGCGCCTGGACCACAAAGCTGTAGGATTGTACCGGCTCGTCGTCAAAAGCCTCATTCTCGGTGGCGGCCAGTTTGAATGTGTAGGCGCCGGGAGGCAGGTTCGAGTAATTGGCCTGCCGGTCGCGGGAATAAATCCAATCCAGGTCAAATCCCTCCAGCATATAGCGGTACCTGACCTTGGAGGGGGCGGTGTACCACAATCCGACGTACTCGAAGACCAGGTTATTCTGGTTGTAGGGAAACTCCCGGCGTTGCCGGAAATCCACCGGCTCCAGGAAGGCCGATACGCTGGTAAGGCTAACCCGGGGATGGATACACAGTTTTTCATTGAGGGCCGTGTATTTTATCAGCCGGTTCTGGGCGCCAATCCAGATGGCGCCGTCCGCTCCATGGCATACGGCGTTGAGGTTGGGCTCGATGTTCTGCAGGCCGATCTCGTCGTCGTAATAGATGATGTGCCGGGTTGCGGGGTCGAGCAGGTCGATCCCGGAAGGATGGACGATCAGGATGTTGCCCTTATCGTCGGTAATGAGGCTGGTGATGGCCATGTCGCGGATGCCTTCCTTGACGGATAGCCGCCGGAAGCGCCGGCCGTCCCATTCAAAAACGCCGTCCCGCCCGGAACTGAACCAGATGTGGCCCCGGCTGTCTTCCGTGATCGAATAAATGGCCCTGAGGGCGATGCCGTCCGCTTCGGCGAAGTTGTGAATCTGCCCGTTTTCGATATAGCTCAGGCCCTCGCCGTCGGTGCCGAACCAGGTGCGCCCCTTGCTGTCGAGAAAGACGCTGTAGATAAAGTTGGTGCCCAGCCCGCTGGCTTCGTCAAAGCGCTTCACCTGGAGGTCGCCGGGGGCGAAGATATCAGTGTCGCAGATGAACTCCGTGACGCCGCCCAGGGTGGCCAGCCAGATGTAGGGCCCTCTGCCGTCGATGTCGAGGATGCTGCCGTTGGACAGGCCGTCGGCCTCGGTGAGGTGGCGTTCCCTGCCGGTAGCTGGGTCGATGCAGAACAGGCCGTTGCCGAAGGTGCCCACCCAGATGGTTCCCGCCTGGCTTTCGAACAGGCTGATGACATTTTCCTTTTTGTATAAACTGAAAACGTGCTTGTCCTCATCGTAGCGGTACAGCCCGTCCTGCCCTCCTATCCAGAGCCGGCCGCTGCGGCTGGCCAGCACGGCCTGAATATTGTCTGCTGTTTCTTTAATGAATTCAAACTGCCGGTTGGCGGCATAGGCCGGCTTGTGGTTGCCCACTATCCAGATGTTGCCTTCGCAGTCCTTGTGCAGGCCGTAGATTTTTTTGCCGGCCAGGCCTTCAAATTCTATTGCCGACAGTTGCCCGGTGGACAGCGAATAGCGCACAAGGCCCTGCCCTTCGGTGCCGGCCCACAATTCCAACCCTTCGAACAATTCCAGAGCGCTCACCGGACCAAACGGCCAGTCTTCCCGGACCACGCTGAAGGCCTGCTTCCGGGTATCGTAGTAACAAATACCCTTATCGTATGTCCCGATCCAGAAATTCCCCCTGCTATCGGGAATAATAGCCCGGACGATCTCATCCAGCAGCCCGTCGGCCCGGGTAATGTTGCGGACGTTCTTTTTGCCGCCCTCCACCGAGCAAACGCTGATACCGCCGTCGGTGCCTATCCAGGCACGCCCCTCCTCATCGGTAACCACCACGTAAACGTCATTGCCCGGCAGGCCGTCTTCGGTAGCGATGTTGTACATTCTCCGGCCATCGAAGCAGTAGAGCCCTTCGCCGTAAGTGGCCAGCCAGACCATGCCGTCTTTTCCCTGCCCGAAACCGGAAATGCGGGCTGCGGGCAGGCCCTCCTCCGGTTCCCATAACTGAAGCCGGCCGGCCGGCCCCAGGTGGAAGATGCGCCCGTCTTCGTAACCGACCCAGATTCGCCGGCCCTCGTCTTCAAAAATGGCCGTGACGGCATTGCTGCCCAGGGAATCCGGAGCCGGAAACTGCTGATACTGCTGGCCGTCGTACCGGAACAATCCCTCGTCGGAACCGAACCAGAGAAAGCCGTCCGATGCTTCGTAGACCAGAGACATCTTAACATCCCGGTGTACCTCGTCCGGCGGGTGCGCCACGAAAAAAGGGGTTTGCCCGCCGGCAGCAGCCGCCAGGGCCCAAAAGGATAATATGAAGACATGAACCCTTGGCACAATCATTTTAATAACGTAGCCCTGATCTGCACCTCGATCTCTTCGGCTATCTTCTGATAAACGATCTTCGGGATGGTAATGTCGTGCTCCTCCAGCAGGACCGTAAAGGAGGAAACAACTTCCAGCCCTTTCTTTCCGGAGACCACTTCGCTCTTGATGATCCGCTCCTGTTCCACTCCATGGATGTTCAGCTTTCCCTTCGCCCGAAGGGTATAGGTTCCGGGCTGGGAAAGGTCGACATTTTCGATGATCTTCCCGGAAAAGGTGGCCTCCGGGTATTTCTTGCTTTCCATGTAATTTTCATTGAAGTGTTCCCGCTGCAACGGGCTGTTAAACCCCTGGAAGGTATTGATCTTTACCGCAAACGCAAAGGAATTGTCCGCCGGGTTGATCAGGCCCCGGAGTTTATCGGAAGAAGCTTCAATCAGTTCCAGGGGGGCGTCGGATTTGAAATAGATCGACCCCTCTTTTATCTGGTAGTATTCCTGCCCGGCACCGCTGTTCCACATCAGCAGGCAACAGAACAAGGCCACGATCGGGCTGCTTTTTTGTACGTCCATTTCCTGGTCTTTATATCAAAGGTGAAGTTTAGGGCAAAATGCCCTGCTTAGGAATTAAAACATTCCCAACGGGAAAAAATTTTTGCTGAATGGGGATAATTGGGTTTTGGGGGTTGGGGAGTTAGGTTTTGGGTTTTGGGGAGTTGGGTTTTGGGTTTTGGGTTTTAGGTTTTGGGTTTTGGGTTTTGGGGAGTTATACTGGCGAACGCGTGGTTTTGTCAGGAACAAAACCAGCGATGCCAGTATATACTGACCCGGCGGGTTTTGTAGTCGACAAAACCTGCCGTGCGTCAGTATAGGTTTTAGGGTTTGGGTTTTGGGTTTTGGGGGTTGGGGCCGTTGGTGGATGCCAGACCAGCCATCAGGGGAACGTTCGCAATTCGCTGTTCGCCGTTCGCAAGTCGCTGAAAACCAGGTTTAAATAGGATATCCGTCTAAGGTTGGATAGAATGGACCGGGGTTGTGTACGGTGTACTGAAATTGCACAAGCTGATGCCGATAGCTATCGGGCATCGGCTTGGTGCGATATCGGTTTCTTCGTGTCTTCGTGGCAAAGGCATCAGGTCCACCTATACTGACGCACGCTTGGTTTTTGCTTTACAAAAACCAGCGAGGTCAGTATATGCTGACCCGGCCGGTTCTGTGGCCGACAAAACCAGCCGTGCGTCAGTATAAATAGTTACGAAAATTGAACGATCCCGCCATCAAGGCTCTCCGGCCAGACAACTAACAACCAACAACTGACAACCACTTCCCGGCACCGGGCCGGGTTTTCACAGCAACCGGTATCCCGCGCCCACTGTCACGAAAGACGTGAGGAAGCCCGCCTCGGCGAAGAGGCTCATTCTCTTATCCACGGCGTACCGGCTGCCGAGGAAGGCCGTATAGGAGAACTGGGAAGACGACTCCTGGACCCCGAGGCTGACATCCAGCCTGGCCTTTTCCTCACCGAGCTGCGAAATCCGGGAATGGTTGCAGGATAGCGCCAGCCCGCCGTAGACATCCCAGTTGCTGATCCGGGTGTAATGGAAGCCGGTACGCAGGCTGAAGGTGTAGAAATTGTTGTGCCAGGAAATTTTCTGCCCCAGCACTTCGCGGGTTTTTTCGGCGGCAGTATAACCGAACTGAAAGCCGACGCTTACCTTTTCGTTGATGAGGTAACCGGCGCCGGCGACCAGGGGCGGCGTCACCGTCCGCGCCTTGTCTGCCGCAAAGGTGGAAATCAGGCCGATGCCGAACCGGGCGTCCAGTTGGCCGCCCTTCCAGTAGCGATCGTTTTTGCTTTGGGCCGTTCCGGTGAAGGGCAATTGAATAAACAGGCAGGACAAAACCAGGGTGATGTAGAACAATCGTTTCATAGCCGGGTGTTTTAACGTGAATATTTTTTGTTTGCCTTTCAAAGATGCCCTGCTTTCGGAATGCCCGCAAAAAAAGGCAGCCGAACGGGTTTTTTCCCCGGCCGAACCGGAAGTTAGAGGCTACTTGCTTGGAGGTAAGCGAACAACCCCGTATTTTCCGCACCGAATTCAAACCAACCGATTTGAGGGAATACACGCTCCGCCAGAACGTCCGCATGCAAACCCTGGCCCTGGTGATGGGCTTCGGGCTGATGGCCGTCAAATTCCTGGCCTGGTGGGTCACCAATTCGAACGCCATACTCACCGATGCCCTGGAAAGCATTATCAACGTCGTGGCGGCGGCCTTCGGCCTGTTCAGCCTCCTGCTGGCCGCCAAGCCTCGGGACAGCAACCACCCCTACGGCCACGGCAAGGTGGAGTTCATCTCGGCGGGCTTCGAAGGGGCGCTCATCTTCCTGGCGGGTATTGCTATCTGGTTCAAGGCGGGTTATAATATCGTCTACCCCCAGCCGCTCTATCAGCTGGACCTCGGCCTGGCGCTCACCGCCTTTGCCGGGCTGGCCAACTTCGGCCTTGGCCATTACCTGGAGCGCCGGGGCGTGCATGCCAACTCCCTGATCATGGAAGCCAGCGGCAAGCACCTCAAATCCGACGCCTACTCCTCCGCCGGCCTGCTGATCGGGCTGGGGCTGGTGCTGATCACCGGCATACCGCTGCTCGACAACCTGCTCGCCATCCTGTTCGGCGGCGTCATCATGTTCACCGGCTACCAACTGGTGCGCCGGTCGGTTGCCGGCATCATGGACGAGGCGGACTACCAGCTCATCGACGACATGGTGGCCACCCTGCAGCGCCACCGCCGCGATTGCTGGATCGACGTCCACAACTTCCGGGTAATCAAATACGGGCCCACCCTGCACATCGATTGCCACATGACCGTGCCCTGGTACTACGATACCCGCCGCTCCCACGCCGAGGTCAAAAACTTCGAAGACCTGCTCAAAGCCAACAGCTCTGTCCCCGTCGAGTTCTTCATCCACGCCGATCCCTGCGACCCGCCCCGAAACTGCAGCATCTGCCAGATGAAAGGCTGCCCGGAACGGCAGGCGCCCAGCGAACTGAAAGTGGAATGGACGCTGGAAAACATCATGAAGAACGCACAGCATGAAGTATAACTGCAATTTCCATACTTTTGCAGGAAACCAGGAATACTTTGCAGCTCGACTCCTTCATACTGACGAATTTCAAGAACTATGCCCACCAGCACATCGAATGCGCTCCCGGGCTGACCTGCTTCCTCGGCAGGAACGGCATGGGCAAGACCAACCTGCTGGACGCCATCTACTACCTGTGCATGGGGAAGAGCTATTTCAATATGCCGGACAGCCTGGCAGTGAACCACGGCGCCGGCTTCTTCCGCCTGGAAGGACATTTCGCCAAAGAAGGGAAAACAGAGCGGATCGCGGCCAAGGTCATCCCACGTAAAAAAAAGGAACTGGAGCGCAACGGAACCCCCTACCGCCGCCTCTCCGAGCACGTCGGCCTGCTGCCCGTCGTGATGATTGCCCCCGACGACACCAACCTGATCACCGAAGGCAGCGAGACGCGGCGCCGGTTTCTGGACAATACCCTTTCCCAGTTCGACAACCACTACCTGCAGCAGCTGATCACCTACGGCAAAGTGCTGCTGCAACGCAATGCCCTGCTCAAACAGTTCGGAGAGAACGGCGGGTACAACCCGGCCCTGGTCGAAGCGTACGACCGCCAGATGGCCGGCCCGGCGCAGGCCATCTACAGCCGCCGGAAGGAATTCATGGCGCCGTTCCGGCAACTGCTCCGCCAACTGTACCGGGATATTTCCGGCGAGGCGGAAGAGGTGGACTGCCAATACGTGTCGAAGATGGATCAGGCCCCGATCGGCGTGCTGCTGCGGGAGGCCGCAGAAAAAGACCGGGTGTTGCAGCGCACGACCGCCGGCCCGCACAAGGACGACCTGGAGTTCACCATCGGCGGCTACCCGCTCAAGCGCTTCGCCTCCCAGGGGCAATTGAAGTCTTTTGTCCTGGCCCTGAAACTGGCGCAGTACCGTCAGCTGATGGAAAAAAAAAGCGTACCTCCCATACTGCTCCTGGACGACATTTTTGATAAATTGGACCACGACCGGGCCAACCACCTGCTGAGCCTGCTGCTACAGGGAGACTTCGGGCAGGTATTCGTCACCGATACGGACGAGGAGCGCCTGGAAGCGATTATCGGGAAATTTAACCGGCAGTACCTGAAATACCGGATCGAAAACGGGACCGCCCACAAAATCAACGGCGCATGAGCGACAAGCCGAACAACGAAATGACCCTCAAGCAGGCCCTCCAGGCCATGATCGAACACTACCGGCTCCGGGGCAAGCTCAACCAGAGCCGCATCAAATCGCTCTGGGCACAGCTCATGGGCCCTTCCATCGCCGGCTATACCAAAGAAATCCGCCTGTCCAAAAACAAACTGTATATCACCATCGAATCGGCGCCGCTGCGGCAGGAACTCTCCTACGGCCGGGAAAAGATCAGGAAAATGCTCAATGAGAAACTGGGAGGGGAGTATATAGAGGAGGTGGTGATCCGGTAGGCAGGTTGTTTGTTGTTGGTTGCCCATTGAACAGGCAACCAACAACAAACAACGGACAGCAAACGAACGGCTACCCTACGGCACCGCCACCGATTTCTTATCCTGCTTTTGTTCTTCAGCGCTGCTGCCTGCCGCCGTGCCGGAAGCGCCTCCTTTCTTCTTCCCTTTCACCTGGCTGGCCAGTTTGACGGCTTCATAGACGTTGACGATGCCGCCGGTGACGCTGAGCTGGCCGAACGGCACCAGCATCTTGGATCCCGGTTCCTGGACCTTCTTGTTTTGCCGCACTGCCGATTCCATGATTACCTGCTTGACCTGCCGGGCAGTAAGGTCGGGGAAGTAGGAACGGATTACCGCGGCTACGCCGGCGACCACCGGCGCCGCCATGCTGGTACCCTGCTGGTTTTCGTATCCGTTGAACGGCGTGGTGGAGTAGATCGCCATCCCCGGGGCGAAGACGTCGACAAAATCGGGGCTGTAGTTGGAGAAGGGCGCGACCAGCGTCTCGCCGTCCTGCCAGTTGAGTGCCCCCACTTCGATCCAGTTCTCGGCGTATTTAGAGCCAAACAGCCCCAGGAAGCCGCCGCGCTTTTCAAATTTGTCGGTGGGGAAGTTGTTCTCGTCGCTGATCAGCTTGTTGTCGTTGCCGGCGGCATGGACGATCAGCACGTCGTTCTTCAGCGCGTATCTGACAGCTTCGTCCACCACGTCCTTGCGGGGCGAAGCGCCTTTGCCGAAGCTCATATTGATCACAGAAGCGCCGTTGTCGACGGCATAAATGATGGCGGCGGCGACGTCCTTGTCGCGCTCGTCTCCGTCGGGGACGGTCCGGACGGACATGATCCGTACGTTATCCGCCACGCCGCTCATCCCCAGGCCGTTGTCGCGCCGGGCGGCGACGATGCCGGCGACATGCGTGCCGTGCTTGGCGTCGGGGCCGCGCACGTCGTTGTTGCCGTAGTCCCGGTCGTAGGGGTCGGAGAAATCGTCGCCGACCTCGGAGCGGGGATCAAACTCCAGGTTGTAATGGTACTGGTACTCGGCGGCGAGGTGCTCGGCGTAGTCGTTGATGTCAATTTGCAACTGCTCGAAAGTCTGCCCTTCCTGCATGAGGGCCTGGGCCATCTGCGCAGAGTACATCAGCAAGGGGTTGTCGGATTCGAATGCCGCCAGGTCTTCCAGCGAGATCACGTCCTTGCCGATCTCTTCGGCCAGGGCGTTGATGGCGGTGGCTATGGCTACGAAAGTGCCGGCTTCTTCTTCCAGTTCCGACCGCTTGTCTTCGATCACCTTGCCGTACTCCTGGTATGTCTTGTACAGCTCTTTCTCCTTTTTGGAAAGGTTTTCCGGGCTTTTGCCGCCGAACATCTGGTCGTATTTGCGGTACAGGCGCGTCACTTCCAGGTTGTCGTACTGGATATTTTCCCCGTTTTTGTTGCCGAGGAAGTTCCAGCCGTGCATGTCGTCGACGTAGCCGTTTTTATCGTCATCCACCCCATTGCCGGGAATCTCATCCTCGTTGACCCACATGATATCCTTCAGGTCTTCGTGTTCGTAATCTACGCCGGAATCGAGGATGGCTACAACTACTGTTTTGCCTTTTTTGCCGGCGAGCAGTTGCTCGTAAGTTTTCTCGGTACTCACTCCCGGCACCTGGTCCTCCGAGGGGTCCAGGTTAAACCAATTCTTCGGAGCGCTGGTCTGGGCAAACGCCAGGGTAAAGCACAGCATCAGGCTGCCGGCCGTCATTATTCTTCTCAGATTCATCAAATGCAAAGTTTTGCTTAAAGATTTTATGGTAAAAAATTTTATACACAAAATTTCCGCAAGAAAATACTACCTGTGAAATTAATGAAGGCTCCTTCATAAGCTTGTTTCACAGGGTGAATCCTGAAAATCCTGTGCATCCTGTCTAATGATGCAATAATAAACCCCGATCCCTAAATGGAGGGGGCTAAAAGTTGCAAAGAATTTAAAATTGAAACGAGATCAGGCAGGGTAATAGGCGATTATTCTAACGTCATGCCTTCAGCGATAGTTGCGCAGGCAACGGTTTTTTTTGCCGCAGGGTCATCGAAGCAGCGTCACGTCGCCGCTGCGCCTGGCCTCCGCCGCGCCGCTGTCGCAATCGGCGAGCCTGGCCCGTGCCGTCCAGAAATACACTTCTGCGGGGGCGGCTTTCCCGCCGACGGTGCCGTCCCATCCCGCTTCCGGGCGGCTGCTTTCAAAGACCTTCTGCCCGAAGCGGTTGAAGACGGCCAGATGATAGCCTTCGATGCCGGCCGCCGAGCCTTCCACCGGCTGGAAACGGTCGTTAATGCCGTCGCCGTTGGGCGTGAAAGCATTGGGGAATACCAGGTAGTTGCTGAGATCAGCCTCATCGAAAACCGTGAACTGATGATGTAAGATCTGGCAGCGGCTGACGATCTTAAGCGTATACCGGCCGCCTTCGGTTAATTTTTGTACCGGCCCCAGGGGAAGGCCCTGCCCCCAGAGGTACTCGATGTCCTCGCCCTGGCTGTCGACGGTGGCGTCCACCACCAGCGTATCCCCGCAGATGCGGAATTCATCCGGCAGGGAAAGGCGGAATGGCTCGACCAGGCCAATCTCTACCTCCTGTTCGGCCAGGCAGCCGTCCTGGCTTTTTACATACACCCTCCTTCGCCCGCTCGTCAGGTTGCCGATGACGGAGACGGAGGTGTAAACGGCCCCGTCCGCCGAAAAGGAATACGGCGGCTGCCCGCCGCTGACGTCCTCAAAAATGACCTTGCCCGACGGCATGGAAAAGCAGGACGGCTCTGTCCGCGCCGTAAAAGCGATGCCTTCGGAGGGAAAAGCAACGACGGTATCCCGCCCGGCGCAGCCGTTGCGCTGGTTGACAACCGTCAGGTAATACGTTCCGGGCGCTTCGGCGATCAGCGTCGGATCGGAGGTGGTTACAACGCTGTCCGGCCCGGCCCACCGGTACAGGATATCCGGCCCGGCAGCGCTGTTGCCGGCGGAGATGGCGCCCCGCCCGTCGCAGGCCAGGTGAATATCCGGCCCGGCGTCGGCGGCCGGCGGCAGCCGGTCCAACAGTACTTCTGCCTCGGCCGTGTCGGCACAGCCCGGCCCGGGCCGGCGGACGAGCAGGCGGTACTGCCCGGGCATATCAACCACGGGAAATGGCTCAAACCGGTTGCTGTCCGTTATGCCCGGCCCGGCCCACAGGTACGTCACGCCGGTGCCCTGGCTGAGCCCGGCCCCGCCGAGAACGACGGTGGAGTCCAAACAACTCAGGACAAACGGCCCGCCGGCATCCGCGACGGGCACTCCATCCAGTACGACGACATCCTGCACGGACCGGCAGCCTGAGACAGGCTCCAGGGCGACAAAACGGGCCAGCCCGGTATCGCAAACCGTCACAGCGGGCCCTTCCCGGAGCAATTGGCCGGCAGCGTCCTGCCATTCCAGCTCCGGGGCAAGCCCGAGGTTGTTGCCGGCTGCCCCTTCCAGGGAAACGCAGTGGGTTTGGCAATCCAGGAAGGCGGTATCGGCCGCCGCCGCCGCCAGGCCTACGCAGGGGCAGGCGTCGCCGGACAGGCGCAGGGCGCAGTTGTCCTGGTCGGAAAAGAGGATGGAATAGCCTTCGGAAATGGGCAGGGGATCGCTGGTGAAAACCGAATCCGTCAGCGTGCCGCTCAGCCCCTGGAACTGGTAGGGCGGCCGGCCGCCGTCCAGCCGGACGGCCAGGGCGTAGAAGGTGTCCTGGCACAGCGGATAGGCCACCTCGGCAGAGAGCTGGGGCAGGAAAACATATTCAGCGGGCGGGCAAACGTAGGCAGGAGGCCGGGGCTGCCCGAGCATGTCTATGCTCAGGTTCAGCCCGCCGCCGCAACAGGTGTCCACGACGTTGAAACCCACCTGAGTGACGGTGTCGAAGCCCCACTCCTCCGTCCACTGCAGGCCAATGCTGTCGAGGGCGGAAACGGCAACCGTATCGCCCCGGTAATTGACCTGGAAAAAATCAAAGCCGACAGCATAGAGATGTGGCGACGGCCGGGCTACCGCCAGATACAGGGAATCGTCCCGAATGAAGGAAGTGGTATCCTGAAGCAGTATGGGGCTGGCTGTGCCGGCGTGCAGCAGCCACTGGCCGCCGGTACGCACGGGCAGCACCACGGTGGTGGTGTCGTAGAGGGTGTCATAACACCAGGGAGGGGCATTGAGGCAGTTTTCGGGCAGGGGGCAGACTTCTTCGCTGCCGGCAATGGCCTGCAGGGCCACCTGCCGGATCATAGCGGGATATTCGTTGGCGATGATCTCTCCGGTCAGCGGGTCGGTTTGCAGGAAAGCGCTTTGAGGCACCTGTATGGTATCCAGGATGTTGCCGGTGAGGTTTTCGCTTTGGAACAGGATTTGTTCCGCTACGCAGCTGTCCCCGCCAACGGTTTCCGCCGTCAGGCGGGACGAACTGCACAGCCCCCCCACAACGAAGGTCCACACGGGATCAGGCTGCTGGCCGGCCCCGATGCTGTTCCGGCAGTTGATGGTATCGCCGGCCGGGCAGGCAGCAGGCGGGTAAGCGATGGAAACATCCATGAACAAATCGTAGATGGCCTGCGCGGGATTTTCGAAGGAAAGGGCTACGGTGTCGGCGGCAAGGCAGAGGGTATCCAGGAGCAGCGTCGTGTCGATGATCAGGACGGGTTCGGTGGCCAGGGTGTCCAGCCTCCAGGTGGTATCCACTTCCATAATCTGGTACCGGAAGGAATAGGCGCCGCATTCCGTCACGGTGACGCTGGTGGTGCTGTCGTTTATCCGGAAAAAGTCGATGGGCCCGGGCGCGGCGGAGCAATCCACCGCCCAGCCGCCGCCCGGCGGGAAGGCGTAGAGGTTGGCGGCAAAGCCGCAGGTGAACGCATCGGCCCGGGCCTGCACGGGGCAGTCCTGCCCGCAGAGGGCGGGCAGGCAGGCAAAAAGGAAGAAACAGAGCGACAGGTTTGTCTTCATCGGGCTATATAAGTTGCCAAAAGAAGATGCGTTGTCCTGGCTTCCCTTGCAAGGGTGGTTTCGGGAGGGCTGCTTTCTGCTTCGTGAGTGGGTGGGGTTGCTGTGTGACGGGAGGTTGAGGTTGAGGCTGAGGTCCACAAGGTGACATCTTTTTTCGGAGGTACGGAGAAAAAAGGTGTCATCTTGTGGGACCGAGATGACACTGTGTCAACTCGCATTTTGACCACTCCCTTGGGGCGTTCTCTTCAGATAATGCCAGAGCTGCGGCCCTGCCGGGCGCGATTCCTTTTTGTACCGCTTGCTCGGTTTTAGGGGCAACCCAGGCCTAATCGGGCTCTCAATAGGCACCTAACGCCCAAAACCTAACATTTACCCGGCCGACTGGACGGGCCTAAATCCTCCCAACACCGGAGGGGGCACAATTTAGCATCGCGCCCGCCCTGCCTCTTAACCTCAGCCTCTACCTTAACCTCTACCTTAACCTCAAAAATCCGCCAAATCCACGAAAATCCACGTCCTATCTCCCTAAATATCCCTATTTTCCCCCCCACAAGGAATCGGAATGAACTGGATCGCCACGCACCTAAGGTTGGTTTGGAAATACCTGCAGTACTACCGGCGGGCAGAAACGCGCTACGGCCTGCACTCCCCTTTCGTGTACGAGCTGGTGGAAAAAACGGTGGAAGACACGCGCACCTTCTACGCCTTCCCCATCATCGAAGGGCTGCGCAGCCTGCTGCTGCGGGACAATACGGCCGTCACTGTTACCGACCATGGCGCGGGCTCGAAAGCAGAACGCTCCTCCCGGCGGACGGTGCGCAGCCTGGCCCGCCATTCCGCCGTCAGCCCGGCCACCGGGCGGCTGTTGTTCCGGCTGGTACATTTCATCAAGCCCGCTACCCTGCTGGAGCTGGGCACCTCCCTGGGCATTTCCACCGCCTACCAGGCGGCGGCAGCGCACCATGCTGCCTTCATCACCATCGAAGGCTGCCCGGCGACGGCGGCCCTGGCGCAGCAGCACCTCCGGCAGTTGAACCTGCCCAACGTCCGGCTGCTCGCCGGCACCTTCCGGGAAAAGCTGCCGGAAGCGCTGCGGGAACTAAAGCGCCTGGACTACCTCTACCTCGACGGCGACCACCGCCGCGGCGCCAGCCTCGAATATTTTGAGCAATGCCTGCCCTACGCCCATGCCGATAGCGTCTTTGTGATCGCCGACATCTACTGGTCGGCGGAGATGGAGGAGGCCTGGGCTGCCATGCGCCGCCATCCCCGGGTGAGCTTGTCGGTCGACCTGTTCCACCTCGGGCTGCTGTTCTTCCGGGAGGAGCAGCGGGAGCAGGAGCATTTTACGGTGATCCGGTCGGGGTGGAAGCCGTGGCGGATGGGGTTTTTTGGTTGATTGGGTTGATTGGTTGATTGGGTTGATTGGGTTGATTGGTTGATTGGGTTGATTGGTTGATTGGGTTGATTGGGGTGATTGGGGTGATTGGGGTGCCCTACGCTCGTTGCGGCCCGTGGCCGTACACGATCCTTAGTTTCGGGCTGATGCCCGGCGTAAACAGGCAATCGAGTACTTAAGCGACGCGCGATTAATAAGTGTCGGGTTTCGACAGGCAAGTGATTTTTTCTTTAGCCAAGGCGAAGGTCGGTGACGAACCGAAGGTTGTCACGATGATGACTGTAAACGTCATTCATTCCCGACCTTAGCAGCGCTAAGGGAGGCGGTTCTTCAACAGTCTACCCCGCACACGAAGTGTCGGGGCCGGATAAAGGAAAAA
>JAGFJD010000393.1 GCA_024102975.1 Phaeodactylibacter sp.
TGGGCATCCGGCAGGACGCCCGGACCCTGACCCTGCGCCCGGAGATCAACTGGCTGGTGATCGATACTGGTAAGAAGCCTTCGGCGGAAGACGAGGCGCTGTACGGCCGGTGGCTGGAGGAGCAGAAGCGGGCGGCGGGGCGGTGAAGCAAAATCTGACCGGCATTGCTTCATAAAAAAAGAGATGAGGAAGGGTGACGGCCCATCCTCATCGTCCAAAAGAGCGTTAGAGGCCATTCCTATTTCCGGGATTGCCAGGATTACAGGTTTCCGTTATCCAGATACCATTGGTGGATGCGGGAAAGCTCCATTTCGGTGAGCCCGTTGCCGGACTCTCCCTCCGGAACCCTGTACAACAGGAACTCGTCGACCTTCCCATTGTAATCCTGCAGGGTACTCCCGTGTTCGAAATGCCAGTCGGTGGTACCGAAGTAGGATTCCGGGCCGGAACTCGAATTTACCCATCCGCAGATGGATACATAGGGCAGCAGTTGCCGGGTGGCGTCGAGCTTGCCGTTCAGGTACAATTTCACGACTCCTTTTTCCACCGAGATGCAGACGTGCGTCCATTCCCCGGCGGCGATACCAGACGCGCTCCTGGTTTCCATATACCCGCCGTAAGTTCCATTGTAAACGGAGAACGCCACCTTGTCCTGGTTCAGGTACAACCGGTAGGTCGATTCCGGATAATTGTACTCCGGATTGTAGTTGCTGGCAATGACCTGGGTGTCCCGGGCAACAGTATTGGGTTGGATCCAGAAGCTCAGCAACCAGTAGTCGGCGTATTTCATCAGGTTGACAATGCCGGGGTAAGGCAGATAGGCGTCCCCGAACCCATCCAGCGCCAGACAGTTGCCGAGTACGCCGTTGCCTTCTACCCTGGCGTTGCCGAACAGGTCGCTGTGGTGAATCTCTTCAAAGTGCATTTCCCTGTCTCCGGAGAGGAACTGCGCTTCCGGATCGTAGGTCAGTTCCTGGTAGTAGGCATACATATTCCTTATCACTCCGGGCGCGAGATACTCTTCGTACAGGAAGAACTCATCCATAAACCCCTGGTAGTTGGTTGCGGTGGCATTGTTGCGGAGGTTGTATTCGGAAGTACCCAGGTAGAACATGGCGTCCGGTGTGTCATAAGTCAGCATGTCTACATTATTGGCAACCACGTCCGGCTGGCCGTTCAGGTAGATGGTGACGAAATTGTCCAGCACGGTGATGCAGATATGGTTCCAAACTCCGGGGGTTACGGCCCCATTGGTAAGTACCCTTTTGAGGTTTCCGAAGCCATCGTTGGCAAAAAGGGCTACCTGCCCGCCCAGCAGAGAGCACTTATAGGGCCCATATTGGCCATCGTATTTGGAAAAGAGGATTTGTTCGGGTTTGGCGATACTGCCAGGCTTAATCCAGAAGCTGTAGGTAAGCCCCGGCTTGGTGGCGTCGTGTACCTGCTTCAGTTTATGATTGAAATCGCTGTCGCCGTCGCACCCGTAGCTGCCGTTAAAGAAAGCGCATTTTTCAGAAATGCCGCCGTAGTAAATGTAATTATCGCTGTCGCAATAGTACCTGTCTACAAAAGCGTCGGCATGAATCCTGAACTTATCCGGCGAAAACGCTTCGATGACAAACGTGGGGGACACGTTGGTCCGGATGAGGCTGAACCGGACGGTATCGTAAACCAGTTGCCCGCCTATGCGCCGGCCGTAAACATCGTAGAGCGCTTGGAAGTCGATCCGGTCGTTGTCCAGGCCGATCATCGAGGCATCGAAGTTCCGGATGGCAAAAGTACCGTCGAGGAATTGCCTGACTGTCATTTTACTGGCTTTGCCGTCAGGAATGAAGATACCAGTATGGAGGTTGAGGTTTTCCTCCCGGTCACTGCTTCCACGCATAGGAATAAAAAAATCGTAGCGCTCAGGGTTGTTGCTGTTGTTGCAGGCAGGGTCGTAATTCTCGATACTGATGAACGGGTTTCCCCGCCCGAACAACCAATCGTGGACGCTGGTGCCTCTGGGAAGCGGTTCGTACTGATTATCGCCGGGCTGGCTGATCTTATAGATGACATCCTTGGTGCAATCCCGCACGCCGAACTGCAGCCCGTTGATGGTGTAGGCATGGTCCACCTTCCAGGAGCCCGCGATCAGGTTCCATACGGTGGTAGCCGGGCGCGCTTCTTCTTCAAACAGGGAGCATGAAGACAACAATAACGTAAAGAGGAAAAAAAAAGTGACTGGATATTTCATGGTGCCCGGTTTTATTGAATCCTGGTGATGCTTATGATTTCCACCTGCGGCCTGCCGGGGTCCGGCGTATAATCAGGGTTGGGCAAAACGGTGAGGATTGCCGACCGGGCATAATTGTTGCTGGCCACGCCCCGCCCACCGATGGAAGCCGTGTTGTTGTTCTCGTCCCGCTCATCGACGTCATCCTCCACGTCCGCATTGGTTTCAAATACATACTGGCCGGGCTTGTTCAGCAGCAGTTCAACAGCCTGTTCATCCAGCCCTCCGGCGATTAGAGACTTGATCAGGAGGTCGAAGTTCTTCGTAATCTCCCAGGCCGCGTCGGGGCTTTCGCGGTAGAGGACATTGACGTCGGAGTCGCTGGCTTCAGCCGTTTTGGTGCAATCCGCCAGGGCGTTGGCCCCGCCGAAGATGAGGTTGGTCACCTGATTGATGATGTTCATGCTCTCTCCCAGGATGATACTGGCCGTCGACAGCCCTATATCGCAGGTAAGATCCGCCTTTTCCAGAATGTCGCACAGTTTAGCATCGTCTTCGCAGGAAGTGCTGATGAACAGGGGCATGAGTGCCAGGATTAAAAGCGTAGCGCCTCGTTTCATGACGTATCGTTTTTTGTTTGTTTTAAAAAAATACCGATACTCAATATAGGATAGTGCAGACGGCCGGCCACGGCTTTCTTGCAGAACAGCGGGAATGGCATGTAAATGCGGAGAATTTTCTTGTAAAGGAAAGAGCAGACGCCTATTTGGTGTGCAACTTCCTGAATTTTGCCATCACTTCCTGCCGGTAGGAGGGGCTAACCGGTATAGGGGCCAGCTTTTCGCGGTATTCCAGGAAGAGGGTGGCGTCGTCCAGCGCCTGCACATTGTCCAGGTTGACGGCATAGGACCGGTGTACTCTGATTACAGAAGGGTGGCGGACCTGCCGGCAGAAACTCTTCAAATTGGCGGAGAAGAGGTGCGCATTTGTCTGCGTAATGATCTTCACGCTGCTGCCATCTGCTTCTACCCACAAAATATCCCTGACATGAAGCCGTTTGTAGGTATTGTCGACGCTTTTGATGAAGAAGTAGCCGTCCGCGGAAAAAAGGGGGCAGGCCATATTTTTTTTAGAGGGAGAAGGGGTGCGCTCTGGCTGGCTTCTCTTAAAAAATACGGATAGGGCCATGTCGATGGAAATATCCAGTTGCGCCGGAGTGCAAGGCTTGAGCAGATAGGCAGATGGATCGGCGGCTTTGGCGCGCTCGCGGGTACCGGTATCTGAGTAGGAGGTGAGGAAAATGACCGGGGCAGGCCGGAGGGCGCGAATCCTCTGCGCCAGTTCGATGCCGTCCATGCCGGTTTCGCCCAGATGGATATCGATCAGGACGAGGCTGGGTTGCTCCCGCTTATATGTTTCCAGGGCTTCCTCGCCATCGTGGCAACAGTAAATATTCTGGTAACCAAAATCCTGCAATTGTTCCAGCAGCCCGCGGGCCATAATGCGGTCGTCTTCCACAATGAGTATCTTCAGTTGTCCCATAGTTTCAGCAGTTAGGGTTGATCAATGGGGAAAGAGGCTTCAAAAACAAAACCGTTCCCGTTTTGAATAGCCCATTGGCCGTTGAGCTGCTCCACCAGGCTTTCGATCAGGCGCAGGCCAAGGGAGTCTTTGGAACCGTATTCCTCCGGATACATGCCGGCCCCATTGTCGCGGTAAACCAACGTCATCCTGCCGTCAGGGCTGCGTTCCAGGCCGATAGTGATGGCCGGGTGGGGCTGCTGGCCAAAAGCATGTTTGGCAGAGTTGGTAATCAGCTCGTTGACCACCAGCCCCAGGCGGGTGGCCTGCTCGGCCTGTACGACCAGCCTGGGGCAGTTCACCGATACCCGCGCCTGCCCTAAAGCCGGGCGAAGGCTGAACTGCAGGTTCTCTACCAGATGCGCAAGGTATTGCCGGAAATCGATCAGCGTATCCGCCTCTTTCTGAAAAAGCTGCTGGTGAGCCAGGCTCAGTGCCCGCACACGGTTCTCGCTTTCGAGAACCGCCTCTCTGGCTTCGGCGTCCTTCAGCCGGCGGCCCTGCATCTGAAGCAGGGTGGTAATAAACTGCAGGTTGTTCTTGACCCGGTGGTTCAGCTCTCTGTTCAGCAGGCCAATCGCTTCCCGCTGGGTTAGGAGCTCTGCGTTCATCGACTCGATAGCCTGCTTCTTCCGCCGGGTAGAATGCAGGAACCAGCCCAACAGCGCCGCCACGGCCAACAGGCCGGCCAGAACGGCAAACGCGAAGCGAAGCTGGCCCGCCCTGAGCGCCTCCTGCTCCCGGCTCAGGAGCAATTCCGACTCCCGGAGTTTCAGGCTGTCCCTGGCCTTGCTGGCCTGGTATCTCGTATCTATTTCGATAATGGCTTCCGCCTTGCTCTGGTTGAGCAGGGAGTCACTGGCGGCCTTGTGCGCTTCCATATAGGACAGCGCCTCCCGGTAATCCCCTTTCTCCCGGAAATAGTCGGCGTAGTATTTCAGGAGCAGGCTCTCGTTCTCCAGGTTGCCGATGGAGCGGGCCAGCGGCAGGCCTTCGTCCAGGTAGGCTTTTGCTTTGGGCAGGTTGCCGGTTTCCAGGTAGAACTTGCCAAGATTGGCATAGGAGGAGGCCAGGCGCTCTTTATTGCCCAATTCTTTCTTGAGTTCCAGGGCCCGTAGATAATACTCCTCCGCCAGTTCGTTTCTGCCCTGTTTTTCATAAACGACGGCCATATTGTTGTAATCGGCGGCAATGTGCTCCCGGTTGTTGGATTTCCGGTCTTCTTCCAGGGCCAGCCGGTGATAATACAACGCGCTGTCGTTCTGATCAAGATAATCGTGGATCAGGCCGATGTTGCCGTACACTTCTCCGATGGTTACCTTGTCTTCCAGCTTTTTGATAATGGCCAGCGCTTTGCGGTAGGCAGACATAGCCAGGCCGTAATCCTTCACCATAGATTGGGCTGCGCCGATATTCAGCCATTGCCGGCCAACCTGCCGGGTGGCGCCGGCCTCCTCCGCCAGCTCCAGCGCTTCGTAATAATAGCTCAAGGCCTCCGGATAGTCGCCCTGGTAATCGCGGATCAGGCCTAGGTTGGAGATGCCGTTGATCATCCCCGATGTATCGCCCAGCCTTTCCTGTACGCCGAGAGCTTCCCGGATGTACTGCTCCGCTGTAGGGTAGTCGCCCAGCCACAGGTAGGAAACCCCTACATTGGCACCGACAGCCGCAGCCTTTTGAACATTACCCGCAGCCTGATAATGGGAGAGGCTGAGCGTCCAGTAGTAGGCTATAGAATCGAGCTGCCCCGCGTGATTGTGGTGAAAACCCAACTCGTTGTAAATGGCGCCCAGGCGCTGGCCGTCTCCGATTTCCTGTGCCAGCTCCAGGGCTTTGTGGGCATACCGGATCGCCCGGGCGGGATCCTGGTTGTTAAGGGTGCGAACCGCCTGATAGTAAGCGTCAAACCGGGCTTCCCGGCCTTCCATCTCCGCGATGAGCCGGAGCAGGCTGTCCGCATTCAGAAGTGGCTGTCCGCCAAGGGCGCAGGCCATCAGAAACAACAACCCAAAAGAAAAGTGTTTCATCGCAGCGACTGGTTTGTTAGGCTTTGGGGTTTCACAACTGTTCTGGCTTGTTGCTACCGGACAAATGCGGGAATGGCTTATTGGGTAAATATATAAAAATTGCCGACGTAAAAGAGCCCATACTGGCTGTAAATTTCAATCGTAAAAACTCCTGATTCCGGCCGTGCGGCCTCTTTTACCTGGAAAAAGGGGACCGGTACCTGCATTTCAACACCTTTGAAGCGCCCTTGCTGTTTGGCGTCAGGCCCTTCCAGGGACGGCTGGGCCTGGCCCTCTATGGCGGCAGCTACTTCAGCTGGTGGAACAGAGGAATGTACGGAGACGACAGGGCCGAAAAGCCAACCCTCCTGGAGCGGATGATGAGCGACGCCCGCAAAACACACCTGGAAAAAAGCTATCCCCTCCGGAAAGGAAGGGACGCCGGCCTCAAAGCCGTCGTGGAGGCCTATCTCCAATTCTCCAATAAAGGCAGGTTGGCGCTGGGCTTCTTCTGCTCACATGGCCTGAAGGATTTTCAATATTCGGAAGCCGACAGCAGCCCGAAATTCCGCTTTCGCCAGTATTCCGTGTCCACACTAATAGACATTTTTCTGGACACAGAGTACGCCGACCTGCCTGCCGCGAGGCGCGGCCTTGCAGGCAGGGAAGGCACAGAGCCACACAGAGACCTGATTATCAATGGAAAGAACTCTGTGTACTCTGTGTTGGTCTCAGTGTTCTCTGGGTCCAAAACCATTTTGTCCAGTGGTGTGTTCCATGTACCTGGGCTACCTCATGCCGCTCTGAGAACAGCGAACAGCCAACAGCCAACCGCGAACCACTGGCTCCCCCATCCCCTCACTCCACCACCAGCCGCCGGCTGAACACCCGCAGGCCGTCCGTTACGCGCAGCAGGTACAGGCCGGGCTGAAGGGTGCCGGTATCGAACGTGAAGCGGTTGCCGGCCTCTCGCCGGCGAAGGGCGAGTTGCCCGGCGGTATTGTAAAGGTGCAATTGCCAGTGGCCCGCAGGCAGTTCCCCGGGAAGGATGACGTGGGCCTCGTCTTTGGCGGGATTTGGAAAAAGCTCGAATGCTGTCTGCCCGGTTGTTTCTTCTTCTGACAGGATAATCGAGGGAGAGGTGTCAGTGGTTACCAGGAATACATCCTCATTGGAATTGCCGGGCGTACAGGATGCCCGGCCCACTGCATGTATCAGGCCCGACTCAGAGTGAAAGGCGAAGGCGTCTATGGTTTCGAATTCGGAACCGCATTCTGTGATCTCTTTGAGCCATTCCGGCGCGCCGTCGGCACCTATTTTCAACAAAACCGAGCAGGAAGCGGGAGGAATCACTTTTATGAGCCTTCCCATAAGGAGGAAGCCATCTTCATACGCATCAACATCCTTTGGATATCCCCAGGAATAATTAGGCAAGGTGTAGCTGCGTTCCCATTCGGTAGTACCCTGATCGTCAACCTTTATTACTTTCCAAAGCAGGTCATGCCCCTGGCCGACAATGAGGAAACCGCCGCCAGGAGTTGAAAAAAAAGAAACAATGGTGCGGATATCCAGGCTCATTTCGCTGACTCCCAGGAACTCCAACCTCTCATTAAAATGAAGAATGGTATTAGAAAAAATGAGCACGGCCATCCCGCCCTCCGTTTTCACCATGTCTGTACTGTAAAAAAAGGGCAATCCCATTTCTTCTGCTGAACGGGCCGCCAGGGTGGCCCCGTCGTAACCGATCATCCATACGGTATCTATCGTAGCTACATAAACGGCTTCTTCCTGAGCATTCCGGATGATGTGCCGGGCAATGGGGGAAGGGTGAAGTTCGCTGGCTGCTGCGAAAGTCCGCCGCCAAAGCTCATTGCCCATAGAGTCTACCTTCAGGAGGAAGGGCAGGTTTTCTCCCGGCTCGCCGTACAGGTAGTCTGCTCCACCTATGATGTAGGTATCTTCGTCGGCTTCAACCATAGCGTAACCGTCGGGATGTTGCCCTACGGGCAGGGCTGCCTGGGCGAGGGTCCCGCCGAAAAGGCTGGTCCGCAGGAAGAGCAGGCCGCCGTCGGTGTGCCCCGTCACCATGAGGTTGTTGTCATTATCATAGGCGATGTCGAAGGGGATGTCCCAGCCGCTGATGTCGTAGCAGGGCTGAGCGGAAGCGGAAAGCGCGAAGCAGGCGGCGAGGCAGATAGTTGCGGCGGTTTTGAGCGTAGAAATGGAGTGCATGGTGCTTATTTTCAATAATTCTACTTTGTTAACTTAAAAAATTAACCGCAGGGAGCGCGGAGGACCACAGAGCGTCAGCCTTCTCTGTGGTCCTCCGCGCTCCCTGCGGTTGGATTTTTGGGAGCAGAGAAGGTATGCCCATTGGCACGCGGGTTTCCTAAGCGACGAGCGATTAATAACTGTCGTGTTTCGATAGGCAAGTGATTTTTCCTTTAGCCAAGGCAAAGGTTCCCGACCTTAGCAGTGCTAAGGGAGGCGGTTCTTTAACGCCGGCTAAAGGAAAAA
>JAGFJD010000394.1 GCA_024102975.1 Phaeodactylibacter sp.
GGACATTTTGGGGGCTACTTGTGTAAAGGTGTGAAAGTGTAAACGTGTAAATGATTGGGAGCCAATTTCTTTTACACCTTTACACGCTTACACTTTTAAACGGACCAGAAAATGTCTAGTGGTGTGAAGGCATGCCACAGCAGGATTGGAAGAAATTGTTAGAAGAACTAAAATAAAATGGAACAAAAAGATTTTTTTATAACCACTATGGGCGACTTATCGGATACCTCCGATTTAATCGTTACAGGACATACCCTAAACAACAATATCAAGTTATCAGATTTTGGAAAAGGTGTCAGAAAGATTTCTTTTTATGCCCTGACTTACCATGACTCCACCGGAATCAATGAACCTTTCTGGGAATATGACCCCGTCAGCAGAAAGATCAGAGGCAGCTTGCCTTTAGACTACTCAAAAGCTTCAAAATATGTTGACAGAGATGCCCAAAGGTTGGTATGCGAGGCCATGTTTGAACTATTCGACAAAGTTTCCGGCCAGGTGGAAGATTTTGACTTCGAAGCATTGAAAAAGGCCATGCTCGCGGCAGTGGAAACCAATCCCACCTTCGCGCAAAAAACCAGGTTCAGGGTCTATTCCGACCTTGGAATCATTACCGGAGATATTCCAGGGTTCTCAAGCGCTTTCGATTTGTCGAAGTATGGCAAAGGGGTTCAAAAACTCTTTTTCGAAGTCGCATTCTTTAAGAAACCCGAAATATTCCTGCCCAACCCCTCCGGATTCGATGAAGACAAACGCAGGTTATACATATCCGTGCTTTCTGGCAAAGATATCAACCAGTTCTCTTCCGAATTGGACAAGGCAATCGAAAAATTAAAGCCGCAGGTGGAGGATTTTGATTTTGAATTATTCAAATATGATATTTTGCGATTCACGGAGTCGTTGAAGGAGGCTGCTTAGAGCAGGGGTAGCTCAAAGAAAAAAAACTCCCCCTCACCACAACACATACCCCAAATTAATATACACCTGCACCGCCGCCACGTTGGGCGAATTCGGCGAACGGTCATACTCCCAGCCCAGGCCGCCGTTGGTGCGGAAAGAGGCGTCGGGCGGCACCCCGCTGAAGATGGAGCGCCGGTGGCCGAACCCCAGGCCGGCGCCGAATTCGAAGAGGAACCGTTTGGCGTAGACCTGCTGCAGGCCCAGGTTGAAGTAGCCGCCCTGCTTACGCTGCTCCATGTGGTACCACAGGCGCTGCCGGTAGCGGCCCAGGTCGTTGTTCCTCCGGAAATCGCCCTCGATGTCGACATCCGTGTACTGGTGGGCGTAGAGGATTTCGATGAAGGCGGCATGGGTGCCGACCTGCGGGGGGCGCAGGTAATACCGGATGGCGCCCCGCAGGCGGTAGCCCCGGAGGTTGTCGATGGTGGGTTCCTGGAAGAGGCGCAGGTTGAACAGGGGCCCGGCTTCCAGGTGGGCGTAGAGGCGGGGCAGGAGGATGTGCTCCGCGCCGATGTTGAAGCTGGGGGCGAAAGGGTCGAGCAGGCTGAGGGTGCCGTTTTTAAGGCTGAAGCGGGGGGTGGGGGAAGAAGATATTGGTTGTTGGTTATTGGTTATTGCCGGCAGGGCCAAGCTGTCCGTTAATGAGCGCTGTTCGGAATTCGGTGTTCGGTTGTTCGCAAGTGCCCGGAAATCGACGCCCATCACTTCAAAAAGCACAGTTTTTTGAACAGTCCCCGTTAATAACCAATAACCCGTTTTACCCTGAGCAAAGTGGAGGGAACCAATAACCTTTCCATCCAGAGCGAAAGCCCCCCGAACCATCCCAAGCCCCAATAGCAAAACCAGAATGCTCCACTTCCCCCCCCTCATACGCCGATGGCAATTTCAGAGACCACTTTAATGTCGTCGATATTCGAATAATCCAGCTGCACGATGCGGTCCGGGCCGATGACGAGCAGCAGGCCGCCGAGGGGGATGACGTCGATGGCGTTGAAGTCAGTGAGGTGGTGGAGCAGTTGGATGTCCCGCGGGTCGGCCACGTCGAAGATTTTAAGCCCGCCGGCGCCTTCGCAGAGGAAGAGCGTCTGCCCGTCCAGGCCCAGGCCGAAGGGGCTGTCCATGGAGTAGCTGGCCACCACCTGGGGGTCCTGGATGTAGCGGATGTCGATGATTTCCAGCAGGTCGGCGGCGCCGGGCCCTGCCTGCCGGCAACCGGACGCCCGCAGGGTGACGTAGGCATACTGGTTGTTGGCCACCACGGGGTCGCAGCTCACCACGTGCTGGTAGTTGCTGACGAACTGCGGCACCCCTCCGGGCAGGATCTGATAGATCAGCATGCCGTCGCGGGTGCCGAGGAACAGGAAGCCGTTGAGGGGGAAGATGGTTTCTACGCCTTCGCCGACATAGATCGTTTCCCGGGGCTTGATCTCGGCAGCCTGGCTGATGTCGAAGCTGTGCAGGCTGGTGTTGTCGACGGTGTAGAGGTAGTTGCCGACGATGGTGAACCGCGCCAGGGAGCCTCCGGTGCCGGTGCCGGAATCTGAGATGGACGCCGCGTCGTTGCTGCTTTCGGCGCAGCTCCAGAGGGCGGTGAGGAGGAGGAAGAGGAGGATGGTTCGGGCCATGATGGAATGAATGAATGAGTGAATTTTACCCGGCCGAGCATAGCAAGGACGGGGAGTGAATGAAGGAATGATTCATTCCCTCATTCCATATTTTCTACCGCCAGCACTCCGGCCTTTCCAGCACCTTTTCGGCCCAGCCGACGATGGCGCCCATGTTGGGGTCGGGGCATTCGAAAAAGCCGAAGTAGCCGTCGGGCAGGGGCGCGCCGTTGCCGGGGAAAGCGTTTTCCACGCGGCTGAGGACGCGGATGTCGTCCAGGTTGCTGATGTCGATGGCGACCAGGTCGGACAGGTTGTTGGCGTAGAGGGTGCTGCCTTTGATGGCGATATCGGAATTGCCGGGAATGCGGATGAACTTAACCGGCTTCGGGAAGAAAGGGTCGGTATTGTCGATCACGTGGATGCCCTGCAGGGATTCGCCGGCGAACAGGATGCTGTCTTTGTAATAGATTTTGAACAGCTCGCGGATGGGCTGAGCGGGTTCGGCGGCGATGTCGCGCCAGTCGCCCTGGTGGTAGATGGGGGCCAGGCCGGCCACCTGTTCCGGGATGTCCACCTTGGGGTCGATGCAGCCGGAGGCGAGCAGGGCCAGGCAAAGCGTTGAAAACAGAAGCAGGGTGGTTTTATTCATGCGGAAGGTGCTTTGTCGTTGCTATGGGATAACGCCCGGGCCTCGGCCATCGCTGCCTCGAATTGCTCCCGAAGCAGATCAGCTATCTTTTTTCGCTGGAGCTTGCTTTCCACCCAGAGCTTGATTTCCGCCCTTCCGCGGATTTTTGTGTGTTTTTTTTCAGAAGCTTCGATCTCTGCCAGCAGCCCTTCATATATCTTCCGGTCCTCTTCGGCGATATAACTTTTGTTGAGTTTGCGGATATGGCTCAGTACGCTGGCGTCGAATCCGGAGAGCATCTCGTTGGTTTTCAGCTTCTTTTTCACGTAGGGTTCTATGTGGTCCAGCTTGTCGGCCTCTCCTTTTTCGAAATGTACCAGCAGTTTCAGGATGTAGGCGAAATACTGGATATCGAGGCGGGCCATGGATTTTTTGCCGGATATTTTCCGGAGCTTTTGCGCCCAGCGGAGCACTTCGTCGTATTCTTCCGCGAGGAAGAAAAGCACAGCGGTGTTGTGGTACAGCGTAATCATTTTGTCTTTGCGCAACGGGTATTTCCGGCGGGAGTAGTCTTTTATTTTTTCTTCCAGTTCTGCCACCAGTTGCCTGGCCTCTTCAAAGCGGCAGGCATTGATAAGGAAGAGGAGGTGGTAGTGGGCGGTATCCTGGAAGTCAGAGGTTTTTTCGGAGATGGTCCGGGATTCGAGTTTGCGGGCTTCGTTCAGGGTGTCTTCGAACCCCAGGTAGTTGTTAAAGGAATGCCGGGTGCCGAGGTTGGCGAAGAGGTTGACCTTGTACAGGCGCGGGTATTCTTTTTTGAAGGCGGGGTATTTGTCCCAGATTTCCAGCGTTCTGTCGGAGTGGTAAAGCGCCAGGCGTTTGTTTTTGTTCTCGATATAGTAGATCAGGGCCCAGGCGTGGTGGAAGAACAATTCGCTGCGGAAGGTCCTGGGTTTTCCGGGTTCTTTAAGGAAAGGGTGGTTCCTGAGTTCCCGGATGCGCGCTTCCCGGCTTTCTCCCGGCTGGGTGTTCCAGGTCCGGTACAGGATATAGGCCTGGTCGCGCAGCCAGTTGGCTTCGGCGTCCAGGGCCATTTTTTCCAGGACGGTTTGCTTTTCCCGGTACAGGGCTTCTAATTCGGCCAATGGGTCGCCGGAAGGTTTGAGGTAAACAAAGTTGTGGTATATCTCCAGGCTCAGGAGGTCGGCCAGGACGGAAAAGCACTCGTATTTTTCCGCCAGTTGTTTGGCCTCCCGGACGCAACTGAAGCTCTTGTTGATCAACCCCCGGCTGAGCAGCACGGATGCTTCGTGGTACAGCTTGCGCACCCGGTTTTCCACTGTTTTGTCTTCCTCCAGCAGCCGAAGGGCCTTCAGGATGTTGTCGAAGAGGTACATTTTGGTGACGGCAAAACTCCGGGCGGGCAGTTTTCCTTCCCGGTCCAGTTGTTCGCGGATCAGGGATTCGTCGTACTTATCCAGGTTTTTCACCTTGCTGACTGCCTCATAGAGGTGCTCGTATTGCTTCCTGCCTTTCTGCAGCTGGGCAAACAACCGGAAAAAACGGGATTCTGCCTTGTCCAGGAAATGGACCAGGCGCCATAAGTGATCGGAGGCTTTCATATGTGTTTGTTGCTGGGTTTTGGAAATTTGTTTAGTGGTTATTTTTTCGGGGTTAATATACTGAAAATCAGATAACAAAGAAGGATTTTGCAGAAGAATGTTTGAAATTTGCTGTTTGGGATTCTGATTATAAGGTTTTTTTCCTTTTGTGCCCGTCCCGTTTTCCGCTTATTTTGCACTTATATTTCGTCATCGCCCCAAAACAGGGCGTATTCGGGCGCAAAAGTATTTTGGATGGCAAAAGTCAGTTTTGGGATATTTATTTTCTTTCGAATGCTTTCTTTTAAAAGCTATTTTATAAAGGGAAGGATCGGAGTCGAGTTTAAAAAATATCGTTTGGGAATTTAATAGTGGCTCTTTTGTTCTCTTGAGGCGGGCAAACAAGCGATTTACCTTTGCCTTGAAGAAACCGAAACAAACGAACACTATTCTCATGCCAACTACAGCAACTATTGCCCAACAGGAAAAGTACGGGGCTTTTACCAGGTTGGGGCAGATCAACCTAACCTCGTCTAACACAAAGATAGAAATTATTGACACGACGGAAACGACGCACACCTTTGACATCCCGACAAGCGGCCTGCTGAGTTTCAAGATAGATGTGGCAGGCCACGAAGAGGGGGGCGGGCAGGATTACAAAGTGACGGACCAGTCGGCTCAATCCGGAACCACCGGAAAATTCGAGCTGGCTACCTCCATGGGCCTTAGGCTCATCCTGTCGCACTCGGTGGAGCCTGCCGGGCTGGCCCTGAAGTTCGTCGGCGAAGACGAGCAGGATGTCCAGCGGGAAATGGCCGGGCACAGCCTCATCCACGGGTCTGAATTCGGTTTCCGGAAAGAAAACAATTCGGTTGTGCTGGAAGTGTTCCAGCCTTCTTCGCAATAACGACAACGATAAACAAACGCCATCTGTATAACCCTAAACGTGGAAGAGCCATTGGAAGCTCAGGACAAACTACAAGCTACAAGAACCCAAAAATGACAACAATGGTATCCGTAATGCCTGACAAGACCATGGAAGCCAGGGTGAGATTGCTCGAAAACCTGGTTGAAAAACTAGCCGAACAACTGGGAATAGCCTATGAAGGCGGCCAGCTGCAGTTTTCTTCCCGGGAACGCCAGCCTCCTGCGCTGAGTTTCGTGCATGAAAAACCCGGCTCGCCCCCCCGCTCTTACGGGACGATCGAAGCCGGCGATTTCGGCGACGGCACCGAAGCTTTTCGCCTGAGGAGCGACGGCCAGTCCAGGCTGGAGCTGTCCTCCGGCAGCGACACCCTGCTGCAGGCCGCCGGCTGCCTGCATGTGAATGCCCCCTTGGTCCGCCTGGAAGCCAGGAAAATGGACCTGGACGGGGAACTCTCCGCCCGCCTGTGCCAATCCGGCCCTTTCTCCTGGAAAAGCGGGCAACCGCCGGTGCGCCTGGTGCACCAAAGCCACGGCATCCCGGTGCTGACCGAACTGAAAGGAAAATTCCGGAACAGCTCCAGCGGCATCAGGCTATATGTCGACCCCGACGATGGCTACTGGTACCTTGCCGGCGACAACAGCAAAGAGGCGGAGATTTTCGCCCGGGTGGTCTGTGTCGGAAGAGTTTAGTGCTTCGGGAGAGAAGCGCGAAGAGTTATTGGTTATTGCATCACCGCCGCCGGAGGCAGTTGTTGGTCGTCGCCGACAATTTCTGTGAATCAGGAGCGCAATGTATACTGGCGAACGCGTGGTTTTGTCAGGAACAAAACCAGCGATGCCAGTATATACTGACCCGGCGGGTTTTGTAGTCGACAAAACCTGCCGTGCGTCAGTATAAAAACCAACAACTTCCCCTGGCCTGCGATACATAAATAACCGCTCTTGGGGAAATCCTTTATCGCAGCAACGCCACGGCTGTCCCGGGAAACACGCCTAACCCCAAATTCAAAACCCCGAACCGCTCTCTAACGCTTTCTACCAGTAAAGAAAAAATTTGGTATTTCCGGGCTGTCGGGCCAATTCCACTGCTGGTTCGGCAGCCCTTTTTGCCTTCTCCTGCCGGCCGTGCAGGAGGGGAGCTGTAAAAGGAAGCCCTCCGGGTTTACTGCTGCCCTCCTTTCTTTGCCTGGAAGTTCTCCCGGATCAGGTCTATCATTTTTTTGCCTTCCAGGTGGCTCTGCGCCCACAATTTCACTTCTTCCCTTCCCCTGATCTTCCGGTATTGGGCCTCGGAGTCTTCAATTTCCTGCAACAGCGCCCTGAACAGTTCTTTCTCGTCGCGGGTATAGCGGTATTTGCATAGCTTCCGGAGGTATTTCAGCACCATGGCGTCAAACCCGGAGTACATATCCTGGCCCTTCAGCAACCTTTTCACGTAGGGCTCCTTGTAGTCCAGCTGGTCGTCCTGGCCGGATTCGAACAGGATGAGGAGCTGAAGGATGCGGGTGAAATACTTCAGGTCGAGCCGGGCCGCCGTCTTTCGGAGTTCTTTGCGGATTTTGTCGGTCCAGTGCAGGGCGCTCTGGTAGTGCCCGGTGACAAAAAGCATAACGGAGATATTGTAGTAAAGAGAGAGCAGCTTTTCTTTTGGCAGCGGGTAGCGGAGCTTGCCATAGAGCAGGATTTTTTCCTCGACTTCCCGGGCGAGGTTTTGGGCAGCCTCTGCTTTCCCGGCGTTTGTCAGGAACAGCAGCTTGTACTGGCAGGTATTGAAGAAATCCCGGCTGCGGTCGAAGATGGTCCTGGATTCCATTTCCTGAGTCTTGCCGAGGATGGCTTCGAAAGAAGAATAATCCTTTTGGGAATGGCAGGTCGACAGGAAGTTGAACAAGTAAAGCTTGTAGCTGCGGGTATACTCTTCCTTGAAAATAGGGTGTTTGTCCCAAACCTCCAGAGTTTTCCTGTAATGGAAAAAAATCAGTTTGGGATTGATGTTCTCCACTGTGTGGATCAGCCCCCAGGCGTGGTGGTAGAGCAGTTCGCTGCGGAAAGAAAGGAAGCGTTCAGGTTTTTTCAGTGCCGGGTCTTGCCGCAGCGTTTCCAGCAACCGGATGCCCTCTTCTCCGAGCAGGGTATTCCTGGTATGATACAGGACGAAAGCCTGGTTCATCAGCCGGTTGTATTCCGTTTCCTGGGCAAGGCTTTTCACCGCAGCATCCTGCTCCTCGTAAAGGCGGGAAATGCTTTGGAAGGGCTTTTCCAGCCGGCTCATAGTGCTGACCTGCTGCTTGACTTCCAGCCTGAGGATTTCGGCCAATAGCGGGAAACACTGATACTTTCGGGCCAGCTTCTTGGCCCTGGCCAACTGTTTGGCGCTTTTGTACAGGATGCCCCGGCCAAAAAGCAGCTGGGCTTCGTCGAGCAGGACTCTTATCTTTCCTTCAACGGAGCCGCTTTCATTGAGGTAGCGCAGCGCCCGGAGCAGGTTGTCCGTCAGGTAATTCTTGGTAACTGCAAAACTCCCCTTCGGGACTTTATCCTCTTTGTCCAGTTTTTTCCGGATAGCGTCTTCGCTGTAGTCTTCTGCCAGTTCGACGCTTTTGATCTCGTCGTATAGGTATTCGTACTTTTTCTTGCCGCCATTCTTCTTTCCGTTGTGAATCCGGGCTGCCAGCCGGAAATGCCGGGCCTCGGATTTGTCCATCAAATGCACCAGGCGCCATAAATAATCGGAAGGATTCATTTAAATATAATTTTGAAACGCTTAAACCATTTTTAATAAATTGAGCCAGAAAGCCTGTAAAATAGGGATTTTTATAGAAAAAAAGCTCTGTTGTGCTGTTTAGAATTATTAGAATATTTTAAAACGCAACTTGAAAGCGCCTCTCAGGGCGCCTATTTTTATGTTCAGATAACACTGAAGAACCCCAGATATAGGAATAAACACAAAAAAAATGCCCGTTTCTATCCCAATCGCCCACAAAAACAGCTCGGGAGCTTTCACTGCGGTCGCGGAGTTCAGCTTCCAGGAATCCAACGCCAAACTGAGAGTTGTCGACCTGCACGAGCAGGCCACCGACTTTGACATTTCAGATTCGGAACTCTTGTGTTTTGCGATAAGCATATCCCCCGGAGAAGGAGGAGGGCAGGATTACGACATGACGGAAATTGAGGGGCTAACGGACGAAACGGCCTCCTGCGAGCTTAAAGAAAGCCTCGCGCTGGATATCAAGCTGGCAGAAAAACTGAGCCCTGCCGGCCTGATCCTCGATTTCATCGGCGATGAAGACCAGGATATCCTGAGAACGAGGACGAGGTTGAACGACGAGGTCGAGTTTGGCTTAATGCGGACGGAAGATTCTGTTATTATCAAGGTTTATATACCGGAAGAAGAATAAAGGACGATAAACAAACACCTGTATAGCCCTAAGCGTGGAAAGGGTTCGCGCAGAGCCCGGATTTCAGAAAACCTAAGTGGGAACAGTGGCAATGCAAAAGAATGACGTGGAAGCCAGGGTAAACAGGCTCGAACGCCAGGTAAAACAGCTTGCCGAAGCATTGGAGGCAATGCAGGAAGGCATTCTGTTCTCCTCCCGGGGAGCGCCGCCGGCCCTCGCCTTTAAACATGGCAAGGGAGAGGCGCCTCTGCGCCTTTTCGGCAAGATAGAAGCCGGAGATTTTGGCAAAGGATACGAGGCCTTCCGCCTGAGCGCCGCCGGGCAGGCCCGGCTTGACCTGGATGCCGGCAGCGACATGCTGCTGCAGGCCGCCGATACCTTGAAGCTGAATGCGCCCAATGTGCGCATCGAAGCTCAGAAAATGGACCTGGACGGAGAGCTTTCCGCCCGCCTGTGCCAATCCGGGCCGTTCTCCTGGCAGAGCGGCCAACCGCCGGTCCGCCTGGTGCACCAAAGCCAGGGCATCCCGGTATTGGCCGAACTGAAAGGAAAATTCAAAAGCAGCTCCAGCGGCATCCGGATGTATGTCGACCCGGATGACGGCTACTGGTATCTTGCCGGCGACAGCAGCCCGGGGGCGGAGATTTTCGCCCGGGTGGTCTGTGTCGGAAGAGTTTAGCGCTTCGGGAAAGAAACGCGAAGAGTTATCAGTTATTGCATCACCGGATGCCAGAGGCAGTTGTTGGTTATTGTCGACAATTTCCGGGAATTATCAGAATGTGAGTAATGTAATAACCAATAACTTTTCCTGGCCTACTGATGCGCAAATAACTGCTCGGGACTCCGTTCTTGCAGCGCCAGGGCTCCCCCGGGAAACACACCTGCCCCACATTCAAAGAGGCTCTCTAACGCTTTCTAAGCAGTAAGGAAAAAATTTTGGTAATACGGGTTGTCGGGCAGATTCCACTGCTGGCCCGGCAACCCTTTTTTGTCTTGCTCCTCAGCCTTCCACGGATTTGTCGCTTGCCCGCCTTTGGGCAAAAGCACGGCCCGCCATTTTTTCTTAAATTCGCAGGAAAGAAAAGCTATGGAAACTGCGAATCCCTCCCTCGACACCTGGACGAGCTTTTTCATCCTGGCAGCCGCTCATGGGTATTTTCTGGCCATTGTCCTCTTTTCCAGCAAACAGGGCAACCGGCAGGCCAACCGGCTGCTGGGGGCCTTCCTGCTTGCTTTCGCCCTCACTCTTTCGGAATACGTATTGCACTGGACGAAATACCTCCTGTATTTTTCCTGGGCGGACACCTTTTACATTCCGCTTATCTTTGTTTTTGGCCCCTTATTATATTTATATTTTAAAGCCCTCAACCCCGAAGATGAGATCCGTCGGCGGGACGCCCTGCACTTCCTGCCCGCCCTGCTGATGCTGATCGACCGCCTGCCGTACTACTTTACGGATCCCGCCCTGAAAGCGGCCTTCCACGCCGGCGACCGGGAGGTAGCCCGGCAGATACACTGGCCGCTTCTCCCCCTGTTCAGCATCCAGGACTACATTTTCATGGCACACCTTTCGGCCTACGCCGTATTGATCTTTTGGTACCTGCGCCGGAACGGCTTCTGGCGGCCCGCCGGCGAGGAGGACGAACAGGCGGTGATCCGCCGCAACTGGTCGCGTACGGTGCTCGGCCTGTATGCCGGGTTCGTCCTCGGCAATATTTCCTATTACGTATTGATCCGTACATCCTTCTTCCACGTCGAATGGGACTATGGCATCTCCCTGTCCATGACAGTCTTCATTTACGTGGTAGGCTACCTCGGCTACCGGCAGCCTTCGATCTTTGCCGGCGAACTCTGGCCCCGGGCTTTCCTGGCGCCCAGGTATCAGAACTCCACCCTGACCCCTTCCGCTTCCCGCTCCCTACTGGACCGCGTGCTGGAGTACGTCGAACAGGAAAAACCCTACCTCGACAATGAACTGCGCCTTTCCGGGCTGGCCGACCAGCTGGGCGTCTCCATCCACCACCTCTCCCAGGTAGTTAACGAGCAACTGGGGAAGAGCTTCTCGGATTTTATCAACGAATACCGTGTCGAAGAAGCCAAGCGCCTGCTGGCCAATCCCCGCCATAAGGATCGGTATGTGATCGCCATCGCTTATGAGGCAGGCTTCAACAACAAAACTTCATTCAACAAGGCTTTTAAGGCAAATACGGGGCTTTCCCCTTCCCAGTACCGGAAGAAAAAACTGGAGAAGATGGCGGCGGAGAGCCGGAGCGATGGGTAGGATCCGCGCTGGGAACAAAATCTCCAAAGGGTTATTCACCCCGTCCGGAGCCAACCGGCGTTATTAGTGCCGAAAGCATTAGTTGTTCCCTATGTACGAATGCACAGCCCAGAAAATGTCCAGTAGTATGTGACTACGTTGTTACCCTGCCAGCCACTCGTCCAAATCCAGCTCCCCCACCGTGCCCACCACCAAATCCGGCCCGAAAGCATAGTTTTTCAGGTTCTCCTCTTTGGAAACGCCGGAGAGCGTAAGCACAGTGCGGTAGCCCACCTGTATGCCGCCGAGGATGTCGGTGTCCATGGTGTCGCCGATCATGGTGGTCTCGGCGGTTTCCAGGCCCAGCTTTTTGCGGGCCACCCGCATCATGACCGGGCTGGGCTTGCCGACGGAGAAGGCCCGGATGCCGGTGGCCTCTTCGATCATCTTGACCACTGCCTTGATGCCGAGGTTGGTCCAGCCTTTCTTTTTGGGCGAGGGGTCGAGGTTGGTAGCCACCAGCTTGGCGCCGTCCAGGATCATGTCGACGGCATGGTTGACCATTTCCAGGGTGAAATTGCGGCCCTCGCCGACGACCACGAAGTCGGGATCCTGGGTGACGAGGGTGTAGCCGTTCTCGTGCAGGCTGGTCAGCAGGCCGCCCTCGCCCAGCACGTAGGCCGCGCCGTGGGGCTTCTGGCGGGCGAGGAACCAGCCGGTGGCCATGGCGCTGGTGAAGACGTCCTTTTCTTCGGCCTCGATGCCCAGGCCGGCCAGTTTGTTGATTACGTCCCGCGGCGTGCGCTGGCTGTTGTTGGTCAGAAAGAGGAAGGGCACTTCCCGTTTTTTGAGTTCGGCAATGAAGGTGTCGGCGCCGGAAATGAGGTCGTTTCCGCTGTAGATGACGCCGTCCATGTCGATGAGGAATCCTTTGGGCATGTTGGGTGTGGTTCAGTATTGTTAAATTGTTTGATTGTTGAATTGTTTGATTGCTGCCGCCGATGAGGCCTACCGGCCCATAATCGCCTGAATATCCCCGGCGGTGATCTCCGGCGTACCGCCGGCCCGGGTGGCTACCAGCGCGCCGACCGCGCCGGCGAAGGCCAGGCACTCCCGGGTGTCTGCCCCTTTGAGATATTTACTCAGAAAGGCGGCGAGGAAGGAATCGCCGCTGCCGATGGTATCCTTCACGGTTACCGGGAAGCCGGGGTGTTCGTGGAAGCCGGACTCATCCAGGCAGGCGGCGCCGTTTTTGCCGCGGGTGAGGATGAGCACATCCAGCCCGAACGCATCCCGGAGGAAGCTCATTTGTGCTTTTTCGTTGCCTCTGGCGCGTTGCCAGCCGGCGATGAGGGCGATTTCTTCGTCGTTCATTTTGACGATGTCTGCCCTGGCCAGTAGCGATTCGATCAGGGGGCGGGAGTAGAAGGGGGCCCGCAGGTTGACATCCAGGACGCGGACCGGGGCCACTTCCAGGTATTCGAACAGCGTCCGTTTGTTGCGTTCCGTCCGGCAGGCCAGGCTGCCAAAGGCCAGGGCATCGGCCGACCGGACAACGTCTTTCGTCTTGTCGTCCGCCCGGATATAATCCCAGGCGACGGGGCTGACAATTTCGTAGGAAGGAGAGCCGCCGTTGTCCAGGATCACGTTCACGGTGCCGGTCGGGAACGTGGGGTCGGTTTGGATCAGGCTGGTGGACACGCCCTTGTTCTCCAGGAAGCGGATCAGATCCTTGCCCAGCTCGTCATCTCCTACGCAACTGATCATTTTCGACTCCATTCCGAACTGGTTGGCGTGGAAGGCGACGTTCATCGGCGCTCCGCCGGCAACCCGCTTATCCGGAAGCACATCCCAGAGGACTTCTCCAAAGCATATAATGGTAGGTTTTGGCATTTGTTTTTGGTTTTGCGGTTTTACGGTATTGCGGTTTTACGGTTTTATGGTTTTATGGTATTGCGGCCCTTCCATTCGTCAGGGTAAATGTTTGGGGCCGCAATACATCAAATCCACCTATCTTCTCCCCGCTATCGCCAGCTGCTTCTCCAGTTCCTCCAGCGGCACCCCTTTCGTTTCCGGCATCATGCGCCAGACGAAGATCAGCTGCAGCACCATCATGAAGGCGAAGAAGGCGAAGACCGGGGCCGCCCCGATGTTAGAAAAAAGAAATGGGATGGAAGAAGGTATAGCCGCCGCCAGCACCCAGTGTACGGAACTGCCGAAGGCCTGGCCGTTGGCCCGCAGGTGGTTGGGGAAGATTTCGGAGATGAACACCCAGATGACCGTCCCCTGCCCGATGGCGTGGGAGGCGATGAACAGGAACAGGAAGATGGGCACCACCATGCCCTTGATGCCCATCACGAAGGAGAGCGCCACCAGCGAAAGGGATATGATGTAGCCCACCGAACCGATATACATGAGCTGCCGGCGCCCGAACCGGTCGATCATCGACAGGCCCACCAGGGTGAAAATGAGGTTGGTGACGCCGATGCCCACGCTGCTCAGCAGGGCCGAACTTTTCTCCAGGCCGGCGATCTCGAAGATGCGGGGGGCGTAGTATAAAAAGGCGTTGATGCCGGAAAACTGGTTGAAGAACGCGACCAGGAAGGCCAGCATCAGCGGGAAGCGGTATTTCGGGCTGAAGATCGTCTCGCCGGTTTCGGCAGCTTCGTGGTCGGCCAGGAGTGCCTTCATCGTTGCCTCCGTATCCGCATTGGGGTCGATCAGGCGCAGCGTCAGGGCCGCCCCTGCCCGGTCGCCCTTTTTGACGAGCAGCCACCGCGGGCTTTTGGGCACCGTCAGCACCATCAGGGTGTAAATGAAGGCCGGCAGCGCTTCCACCCCGATCATCCAGCGCCAGGCGTTTTCGCCAATATTGCTCAGCAGGTAATTGGACAGGAAGGCGATAAGGATCCCGAAGACAATATTGAACTGGTACAAAGCCACCAGTTTGCCCCGGTCTTTGGGCGGCGCGATTTCGGAAACATAAGCGGGTGCCGCCACGGTAGACGCCCCTACGCCCAACCCGCCCAGGAAGCGGAAGAAGGCAAACACGAAGGGGTCGCTGGCAAGCGCTGAACCCACCGCCGACACGAAATAGAATACGCCGATCCAGAAAAGGGTCTTTTTGCGGCCCAGCCGGTCCGTCGGGAATCCGCCAAAGATGGCGCCCACGACCGTGCCCCACAGGGCGGAGGCCATGACCACGAAGCCGTGGAATACCTCTCCTTTCTGCCACAGCTCCTGCAGCGACAGGTCAGCCCCGGAGATCACCACGGTGTCAAACCCGAATAAAAAACCGGCTAAGGCCACGGTAATGGACCAGAATAAAATTTTGCGGTGGTTCATGCGGTTGGTTTTTGTTTTGGTAAAGCTAATCCGGCCGGGGCGGAACGGCCCTGAAAATTATGCCAAATTTTCTTTAATTATGTTGCAGTTTTTCAATTTCCGACTGCTCTTTTCAGCTGGAAAACCTGCATTTTGGATATTCTGGCTTTTCCTTTCAACGCATACAGCTTCATATTGCTGAAGTCTTCCGACGGAAAGAAGATATCGGTTATCGCCACTTCGCCGCCGTCGGCGAACAATTCGCAGGAGGCGACATCAAAAAAGAGGTGGAGGCGGATGGGGCCGGAGGCTTCCGGGCGGGGTGCCGTGTGGCGTTCTGCCGCAAACTTATCCGAAAACCCGGTCTTGCCCGCTTTTGTGCGGTCGCTGTAGAATTCGTTTTTGGCGGCATCATACCCGATCCGGTATTCCTCCCCTTTCGAATTGGACAGGGCGACGCCAACGTCCGTCTCCGCGCCCTCCGGCAACTCCACTTCCAGCAGGACCTCCATCTGCGAGGGCCGGAAGCCGATCTTGCCGCTCAGGTCCAGTTCTCCCCCAACGGTTTGGGGTTCGGCGGCGTACACGGCACCGCGCAACACCTTTAGTTCTTCCACAGGCAGGGAGAACAGGCGCAGGCCGTCGGCCGCATTTTTCAGGATCAGTTGCCGGGGCAGGGTCATGGCGCTGCGCCATATTTGGGTCGGGACAACTGTGGCGTAGTCCCAGTTCGACATCCAGCCCATGAATATGCGCCGGCCGTCCTGCTCTGGTATGCCCGACCAGGTCACCCCGGCGTAGTTGTCCCGCCCGTAATCGAGCCAGACGGCTTTCTCGCCGCTCACCCGGGGTGCGAAAGCGGAATCCAGGGCAAACGTTTTTCCATCGAAATTACCGATGAAATACTGGGTAGCTGACCCTCCGTTCGGGCCGCCCGGGTTGATGCTCAGCAGCATCACCCATTTCGTTTCCCCGGTGCTGTCCGCCTGGATGGGGAACAGGTCCGGGCACTCCCAGACGCCGCCGTGGGAGCCCCACTCCCGGCCGAAATCGCTGAGGTGGGCCCAATGGATCAGGTCGGGCGACGCCCACAGTTTCACGTGGTCCTGAGCGGCAAATACCATGATCCACTGTTGGGAAGCTTCATGCCAGATGACTTTGGGGTCCCGGAAATCGCGGATTTGTTCCGTATTGGGGATGACCGGGTTGCCGGCGTACTTCGTCCAGGTGCGGCCCCGGTCGTTGCTGTAGGCAATGCTCTGGTACTGAAAATCCTGGCGGCCGGCCTCCGCCCAGTCCGGCTGATGGTGGGTGAAGATGGCGATGAGGGGCGGTTTCCCATGCTCTCCCAGGCCGCTGGTATTGTTCCAGTCCACCACGGCGCTGCCGGAGAAGATCATGCCCAGGGAGTCGGGATAGAGGGCGATGGGCAGGTGTTGCCAGTACACCAGGTCCCGGCTCACGGCATGCCCCCAGTGCATAGGCCCCCAGACGTTGCTGTCGGGGTAGTGCTGGTAGAAAAGGTGGTATTCCCCCTCGTAAAAAACCATCCCGTTGGGGTCGTTCATCCACATCTTTTCGGGCGTGAAGTGGAATTGGGGGCGGTGGGGTTCGGTGTAATATGTATTTTCTGTGGCGGCGGCGGCTGTTTCTTTTTCAGCGCCGTTTCCGCAGCCCGGCAGGAAAGGCAGAATGAATAGAACACCAAATAGCAGGTTTTTCATTTTGATGAGGTTTTTTCACTGAAGATATTTTTTAAACTTGTCATGCCTATTTTATCCGGTATTTTTCTGGCGGGAGACGCGTGTGCTATTGCTTAATTATTTTATAAGCATAGCTTATATGCTTGTTTTTCATCTGTAGGATGTATATTCCATCTTCGAAGTTTTGAAGGTCAATTACTTCAACGGGCTCCGGATAAAAAGCAAGAAGGCGCCCCCGGACATCAAAAATCCTGATTTTGCTGGCTGCATCGGATTCAAGGTACAGAAATCTATTTGTCGGATTTGGAAAAACGCGTATTTGTTTTTGCCGGGGCAATTCACTGGTGCTGGTGTACAGCCCGCCGGGAAGATTAGCCGGAGGGCAGGAAATGTCGCTGAAGGTATTTTCCTTGCCATCCAATTGATAGCCATTAAACTCCTTCCGCTGAATTCCGGCAAGTTGGTGGTGGTGTTCGCCGTTATGGTCCTGTTTATTATAGTGGTGGTGTCAACCCGCAGGCGGCACAAATTGGGATGGGGGATTGCAGATAGCGTCACCCCGTCATCCAGCAACAGGGCCGAACGGGGAATATTAAGCGACGAGCGATTAATAACTGTCGTGTTTCGATAGGCAAGTGATTTTTCCTTTAGCCAAGGCAAAGGTTCCCGACCTTAGCAGTGCTAAGGGAGGCGGTTCTTTAACGCCGGCTAAAGGAAAAA
>JAGFJD010000408.1 GCA_024102975.1 Phaeodactylibacter sp.
GAGTACCTGTCTTCTGCGGTCGCTTCGGAAACGAGAGTGTAAGTAGCGTTTCTTTCCATCAGTCGACAACCTTCCCGGTCTCGAAGCCGGGAAGGTTGTTCATTTTCATGCTGCATGCATATCAACGCACCGCTTGAAAGCGGTAGGTCCAATCCTGTCAAATTTCCCGCCAGCAGGCAGGTTTATCGGGGAAAAAACCGTAACATTGTAAATCTATATCTACTTTTCTCTTCGAGTATCATCGTATCAGGTCGGAAAACCAGCCTGTTGTAATCGCGTCCTGCCCTTGATCTCCGTACATTTCACCCCGCGGAACGCGGCCGGCGAACGGAGGGGGTCGTCCGTTTGCGATTTCAAATCCAAGCTACGTTCAGGAAAAAATAAAAAAAGAAGAAATCCGGTGTAACGTTTTCCCGGGGCGGGCAATCATCAATATGTCGGCCGTTGGAACCAGAGGATACGTATTGCCGGCAACTTTCAGGCCCGGCAAGCGGGCAATTGGAGAGGATCAATATACATAACTATTAACCATAATCCGGGAAAACCATGATATCCAAAGGACTATCCAGGCCATCCGAAAAAAACAGCGGGCAATGGATCCCTCATCTGCTCGAAGAATATTACGCTTCTCTGTTCGCCCTGGCAACCTCTATTGTCGGGCCATACTGGGCAGAAGATGTCCTCCAGGAAGTCGTTATCAAACTGATCCGGATGGGCCGGGAAAGGTTCGAAGCCAAAGAGAACTCGATCGGATATTTAATGATCATGGTGAAGAACGCCGCCCTGGCCATGAAAAAGCGGCAGCGAAGGCAGGCGCGGCGAATCCCGCTGAACGGTTATGACAGGGACAAAGACTCCGGGCAGATCCTCAAAAATTTGTTCGAAAAAGAGCAGGACGGTTTGCTGTGTACCTTGCTCGGCATGCTCAAACCGGAGGAGGATGCCCTGATCGTCATCCTGTTTTATGTCGAAGAACTGTCGCACAAAGAGATTGCCGGGATGCTGGGCATCACAGAACAAAACTCCAGGACCCGGCTGAGCCGGGCGAAAAAGAAGCTCGAAGAACTGGCGCGCCTGTTCCTGCAGGGAGACGACGACCCCGAAGGCGGCGGCGGCAATGGCCGGCGCGGCAAACCAAAACCAAAGGCCAGCCAACAGAAAAACGACAAAACGAAGCGCTCCGGAGATAATGGCCCCGGAGAGATATCGTCTTCTCTCCGCCATCCCGAAAGCAGCATTCCATCCTATTCCGTCCGACCAAATGGATACAGCGTCATGAAACAGGACCGAGATGATATTTTCCGACTGCGCGATGAGGAAGTACTGAGATTTCTGGACGGCAGCCTCGAGCCGGACAGGATGGAGCAGTTGAATGCCCTGTTGGGCCGCCGGCCGGATTACAGCCAAATCCTGGATGGTTACGCCCTCCTGCTGGAAGCTTTCGGGAGCGTGGAGGACGCACAGAGCTTCATGCGAAACAGCTTTGAAGCAGTACTGAGCCACGCTTCGCCGGAGAATTCCCCTTTCGGGCAAATGGCCAATGATCTATCTGCCGGCGATGAGCCTGGTTTCCTGTATGTGTACTTTGCTGAAGCGCCTTACTTAAACCGACGTCATCCGGAATTCACAACACAGGATTCAAACCTACAGGCCACTCTGTTTGGTTCCTGCACCTTAGAATTTGGAAACCCCTGGTGTATAACAGCAAGAATTGAAGGGCAACAGGTCAATGTGGAGGACCAGCACCCGTTTTCGATTTCAGGCTCCAATACCGGCGGCATTTCACCTTATTATAAGAATTTGATAAAAGGAATAATTGAAGCATTCATCCTGCCGGATAGTTACTTGCACCGGAAAATCCGAAAAACCATAGAAGCCGCAATTTTACAGTCTGTGATCAAAGTGAAAATGCCGGCTTTACCTGCCCCAATGATATTCGCACAAAACAACAGCTGGTTTTCCGCCGGCAGCCATTTTGAAAAATACCTGGCAGGGCGATTCGGGACATCAATCCGGCCCCGGCAGGAACGCATTCTCGAAATGGAGCCGACAGCCTACCAGAAATTTGTGGATGAAGGTGCCGACAGCCTGGCTTTCCTGTTGAAATGGGACGAATTGCTGGCTTCAGTAGCATCTGACTTCCTGGTGGAACTGTACTGCCTTCTGAATACAGGCCTTCAAAACCCAGTCCGGGAAAGCGATTTCCAAACCGTCCGGGAATGTCCAGGACAATACACCCTCTTCCGGAAAGAAAAAACCAATGAAAGCAAAGTGGATGATGTCGCCGGCAATGATTCTGCCCGGCTGTTTACCCTCTGCCTGGACGAAGCCGAATGCCGGCGCCATTTTGTCAAAGCCATCACTTGTTTCTTTCCGCAGGTCAACCTGGCAGGCGCCGGGTTGGTCGGCGGGCGCTTAAGGCCTGCCCCACAGAAAGCCTTCATTCATCTGGCTTTTACCGATCAACCTGAAACAGCGCAGTTGCCCATTCTCGAATATGCGCTCAAACCGCAACTGCCTGTGGATGTAAACCCCTAAAACCCAGATACCCAAAAAACCGCCAGCCCCGTCGGCAATTCCACTGCTGCCTGACGGGGCTTTTTCATGCCATTTATGTTCCGGTACCGTGTAACGTTTGGAAGAAACCGCCACTCATTATTATGAAATCAAAAATTAACCTTTTCCTGATAGTTCGTTAGCATGTGGCGGCGTGGTTGCCGCCCATGTTTTTTCCTCCTTACCCCTGGCAGAATTCCGTTGTTGGTTCCCCCCCACAGGCTCCGGGCCTGGTTGATTGCCAATCAACGCCCTGGAGGTCGCAACTGAGCAATAACCAACACCCAATAACAAATAACCGCGCACACTACTGGACAAAATGGTTTTGGACACGGAGCGCAATGAGTCCAATACAGAGGCACACAAAGTTTTTCCGTTGATAATCAAGCCTCTGTGTTGCTCTGTGTCTTCCCTGCCTGCAAGGCCGCGCCTCGCGGCAGGCAGGCCGGCGCACTCCGTGTCCCAAAAATGTCCAGCAGTATGCCTCCCTTCCCTACCCTCTCAGCCGGGCCGCCTGCACGTATCCCCATGCGGCCAGCGCCATCAGGGCCATCAGGTAAAACGCAAAGGGGAAGTTTGCCACATCATTGTCATAAGCCCAGGCGGAGGCCAGCGCGCCGAAACCGATCCCGATTTCCAGGGCAATATAAGCGGTAGCCAGGGCGCGGCCCCGATGCGCGTCCGGGCTGCGGTCGATCACCCAGGCGAAGGCCGCCGGGCCGACGATGCCGGTGGAAAACCCCAGGAAGCCCGATGCCGCCAGCAGCATGGCCGGGCTTTGGGCGTTGCCCATCAGGGCCAGCGCCAGGGCAGAGAGCAACAAGGCGGCCTTCAGCACCGGCACCCGCCCGTAGCGGTCGGAAACCCGGCCGGCGATTATCCGGGACAGGACGGACAGGGCAGTAAAACTGGTGAAAAACAGGCCTTTATTGGCCATGCCCAGGTGATCGCTCTGGTCGGGAACGATGGTCAGCAAAGCGCCGAAGCTGACGTACGACAGCGCGATGACCACCGAGGGCGCCAGTGCCCTCGGTTCGATGATCTCCTTCCGGGATACCTTCAGGGCCGCAGCGTTGAACCGCTGCCGGCTTTCCAGGGTTTCCTTCAGGCCCAGCAGGATGAGGACGGACAAGAGCGCAAGGCCGGAAGATGCAAAAAACATGACGTTCAGAGAAAAAGCGCCGGCCAGCCAGCTGCCCACCGGCGGGAAGATGGAAGCGCCCACGTTCATGCTCACGCCCAGGATGCCCATGGCCTCCCCCCGCCGGTAAACGGGCGCAATATCGGCGACGTAAGCTGAAGAAGCCGTCGGTTTGAAACCGGTGGAAAAACCGTGAAACAAGCGCAGCAGGAGAAAACCCGCCACCGACGTGAGCAACGGGTACAACAGGCTGCAAAGCACGCAGACCAGCGTGCCGAAGATCATGACCGGCACGCGGCCCACTGTATCGGTGAGCTTGCCGCTGAAAGGGCGCGACAGGCCCGCCGTCAGCGTAAAAAAAGCGATGATGAGCCCCTTGTAATCCTCCCCGCCCAGGGCGGAAAGGTAAGACGGCAGCTCCGGAACGATCATGTTGAAACTGCCGGCGAAAAGCACGTGGCTCAGGCAGAGCAGGAAAAACTGAGGCGTGTAGAGCCGGGCCGGGGAGGTTTGCATGCCCCAAATATAAACGGAGGGGTGGGCATGTAATACAAAGGACAACTAATAATTCTCCCACAGCTACCTGAATTTTTATTTTTTTGATAGATTAGCGGTTCCTGAAACCTGTTACCACTAAAGTCCATTACCCAGGTTGTCGGTTGCCGGTTGCCGGCTGTTGGCCGGGAGACAATCGCGCTCGCAGCTTGCGGGCACCCCATCATGCACAGGGCGCGATTCCTTTTTGTACCCCTTGCCCGGTTTTAGGCCTTAGGCTATAGGTTTTAGGGGGGCAACCCCGGCCCAATCGGTCACTCAACAGGTACCTAACGCCAAAACCTAATGCCTGAATCCTCCCAACACCAGAGGGGGCACAATGTAGCATCGCACCCCATGCACACCCCAGGAATCCCAAACCTACGCACCTGAACACATTTACACATTTACACATTCACACAACCTCACACACATAAACCTATGTACTTCAATTCAAAAGGGCAGGAAGAGAATTCCTACGACGCGATTGTCATCGGCTCGGGCATCAGCGGAGGCTGGGCAGCCAAGGAGCTTTCCGAAAAAGGGCTGAAAACGCTCGTCCTGGAGCGTGGCCGCATGGTCAAACACGGGGACTATCCCACGGCCATGACGGAACCCTGGGAGTTCAAATACCGAAACAGCACCGTCCCGACGGAAGTGCTCAGGGATTATGAAAAACAGGACCGCACGGGCTACACCGTCAAGGAAGAGAGCCTGCACTGGTGGGTGAAGGACACCGAGCACCCCTACACGGAGGTCAAGCGCTTCGACTGGATTCGCGGCTACCACGTGGGCGGGCGCTCTCTGATGTGGGGCCGCCACTCTTACCGCCTCAGCGACATGGACTTCGAGGCCAACGCCCGCGACGGGCACGGAGTGGACTGGCCCATCCGCTACCGGGACATTGCTCCGTGGTACGATTATGTGGAACAATTCGCCGGCATACAAGGGCAGGCCGAGGGGCTGGCCCACCTGCCGGACGGCAAATTCCTGCCGCCCATTGCCCTCAACTGCGTGGAGGAACACCTGCGCGACAGCATGAAGCAGGCTTTCGGCCGCACCCTGACCATCGGCCGCACCGCTAACCTCACCCAGGCCCACCTCGGCCGCGGCCCCTGCCAGTACCGCAACCGCTGCATCCGTGGCTGCCCGTATGCCGGATACTTCAGCAGCAACTCCGCTACCCTGCCCGCCGCCGAAAAGACCGGCAATATGACGATCCGGCCCCACTCGGTCGTGCATTCCATCATTTACGACCCGGCAACCAAAAAGGCCAGCGGCGTGCGCGTGCTCGACGCCGAGACGGGCGAGAGCCTGGAATTCTTCGCCCGCGTTATCTTCTGCTGCGCTTCCGCCCTGGGCACCACCCACATCCTGCTCAACTCGGCCAGCGAACACCACCCCGACGGGCTGGGCAACAGCAGCGGGCAGCTCGGCCGCAACCTGATGGACCACCACTTCCGTTGCGGCGCCCGCGGCGTCCACGAGGGCTTCGCCGACCGCTTCTACAAGGGCCGCCGCCCTACCGGATTCTACATCGCCCGCTTCCGCAACCTCGACAAGCAGAGCGAACGCAAGGACTACCTGCGCGGCTTCGGCTACCAGGGCGCCGGCAGCCGCCGCGACTGGACGCAGGGCGTGGCCGAACTGGCCATGGGCCTGGGCGCCGAATTCAAAGCCAAGCTCATCGTTCCCGGCCCCTGGCAGCTGGGCATGACGGCCTTCGGCGAATGCCTGCCCTACGAAGAAAACCGGGTGACGCTCAACCCGGACGTCCTCGACAAGCACGGCCTGCCCACCCTCACCATCGACTGCGAGTTCAAGGAAAACGAAAAGGCCATGCGCCAGGATATGATGAACGACGCAGCCGAGATGCTGGAAGCCGCCGGGTTCGTCGATGTCGAAATCTTTGACGAAGAGTCCTACCCCGGCCTGGGAATCCACGAGATGGGCACCGCCCGCATGGGCCGCGACCCGAAGACCTCAGTACTCAACCAGTGGAACCAGGTGTGGGACGCGCCCAACGTCTTCGTCACCGACGGTGCCTGCATGACCTCCGCCGGCTGCCAGAACCCCTCGCTGACCTATATGGCGCTGACCGCCCGGGCGGCCGACTACGCCGTGAGCGAAATGAAAAAAATGAATTTGTAAGCTGCGGTTCGCGGTTCACAGTTCGAAGTTGGCAAGGCAAGCCAATAGCGGACAGCGAACAGCGAACAGCGAAAAACCACCCATCCATGGACCGCAGAGAAGCCATCAAAAGAACCGCCCTCCTGACGGGCTTTGCCATATCCTCCTCCACCCTCGCCAGCCTGCTGCAGGGCTGCCAGCCCGAGGCAAAGAGCCCGCTGGACAGCTGGGTGCCCCGGTTTTTTACCAAAGAACAGGGCCTTACCCTGGCAGAGATCGGTGAGGTTATCCTGCCCAAAACGGATTCGCCGGGCGCCAAAGACCTCTTCGTGCATGAATTTGTCGACCTGATGGCAGCCGACTGCGAGAAGCCGGAAGACAAAAAGCTGTTCCGCGACGGGATGGCCCGGCTGATGGCCGGCTGCGAGCAGGCCAACGGAAAGACCTTCCTCAACTGCAGCCCGGAGCAGCAACTGGCCTTCCTCAACGAGCAGGACCAGGCGGCCCGTGCCATCGTCGACGCGAATCCGGACCTGGACGACGAGGACTACCCCTTCTTCCTGAAACTGAAACAGCTCATCCTGCTGGGGTATTTTACCTCTGAAACCGTAGGCAAAGAATTGCTCGTCTACGACCCGGTGCCGGGCGTGAACGAACCCTGCCGCCCCTATGAGGCGGGTACGCCGGACTGGGCGCCGAACCGGTAGGGGGGGATTTGTTGTTCGTTGTTCGTTGGGCCTGAACAGACAACCGACAGGCACATCCTGCTCCCGGCCGGAAAATATCCGCCCTGCAACTTCGCTCCGGAAGCACTACTGCAGCACAACCCTGCCTGCCTGAACAACTGCGCCGTCGACGACCAGCCGGCAGGCGTACAGGCCGGCGGGCAGGCCGTTGCGCTGAAAGGTGAACAAGGGGGCCTGCCCATTGGCCTGCAAAACCAGGCGGCCGGTGGCGTCCAGGAGCTCCAGCTGAACCGCCTGCCCGTTGTCCCAGCCGGCAAGTTCAACGGTGGCCTGCTGCCCGACCGGCATGGGATAGATGCGGGCGGCCTGGGCTCGCGGGGTTTCCTGCTGGGCAGAAACATCGAGGACGAACTCCAGCTGGTCCACCACCATTTCGGTGTAGCCTTCGAAGCCCAGTGGGCCGGGGGTGGTGTTGCTTGTCAGGATAACCCGCACGGAGTCCGGCAGGCTCATTTGTTCCAGCAATATTTCAACGTGTTCGAAACCAATGGTGAGCGTATTGCGGTTCCAACTGCCAATCGGGACGGCATAATTGCTGGCCTTGCCCGTCACTGCTATTGTGGCAAAGCCGCCGGACAACAGGGAGTCGATCTTTACCTGAAGAGCGAGCAGCCCTTCGGTAGGCGTGACGTAGAATTCGCGCGTCGCCACCCCGGCAGTATACCCTTCAAAGGAAGGCCCGTAGCTCCGCAGCCGCAGAGCGTACTGCCCGGAAAAAGCCTCCTCTTCTTTAACGGAACAGGGATAAACTTCGTAGGTGTTGTTGACCGTCCAGCCCACCGGCACTTCCCATTCGCCGACGTATTCCCATTCTTCGAAGCCGTCGGTATTTTGGGCAGTGGAAGCGGAAGCGAGCAGGATAGCAAAGACGAAAGCAGAGTGCCTTTTCATGATTTTTTTCAAATATAACTCATTTCGCCTTGCGGCGGCGTACGCCAGGCCGGGTTCTCCTGTAAGTTGCCAGTCATTTTTGGCTTTTCTGTGTAAAAGTTTGGCCACGCTGCGCTTGCGGTTTAAACCAATAAAACCCCTACTTTACAACAATCTTGCCCGTGCTGATGGCCACTCCGCGCGCGCTGATGCGGTAGAAATATAACCCGCCGGGCAGGGCGCCGCGCCGGAAAACAAACGGGGCAGCCTCGTGTTGCTCCCTGCGGACAAGCCTGCCGGCTCCGTCATACAGTTCCAGCCGGAAGGGCGCCGCATTTTCGTAACCTTCGATGCGGATTTGCGCCTCTTCTTCAAAGGGGTTCGGGTATACGGTGATGGCTCGCTCCTCCTCCGGTTCATCCGGGATGACCTCGGCGGGAGGGATAAAATCCCGGCCGATGGCGTGGGTGGTTGTATTGGTAATGATGGCCTCGTTAAAATCGAAGAAAATGGCGGCGGTATTATGGATCGTTGTCCCGTCAGGAAGATCGGGCAATTGTGCCACGCGAAACTTTACGAAGCCGTGAGAGGCCGGCTCGTTGGTGGTGCTGTCCGGCAGCAGGATGTTGTCGAAGCGGAAGGACAGCAGGCGGCCGGGCCTGATCTCAAAAGTATAGGGGTGGCTGCCGGCGCCCGGGCGGATGGTGGCGATATCGAGGTTTTCGTCCAGCGGGTCTTCGATGACGACGGTAAAAGCGGTATCGGTGCCGGTATTCTGAAAGCGGATGTGGTATTCGATGTCGGTGTTGGGTTCGATGAAACGCCCGGTGCCGTAGCCTTTGGGATAGGCGCGTTTGTCGTTGGGGTCGTAAGCGCCGATGTTCTCCTGGCAATCGATAGAGATAAAGGGATCGCCGTCGTCTTCCCAGTATTGGGTAACATAGCCGAGGCTGAAGCTGCCGGGCTGCAGGCCGCACCCCTCGACAGTCACGCCGGGCATGCTGCTGCCGGGATGGAAAGGCTCCTGCTGAGCTTCCAGGCGGACAGTGGCGCCGGTGGCGGGCAGGCTGATCTGTTCTGTTTCATTGGGCTGCAGGTTGAACGTGCCCTGGCGCAGGACGACCTGGTCTTCGATCACGATGTACTCCAGCGGGCCGCTGGTGGGCGCCGTGCCCACGTTCCGGATAATAAAATGCAGGGAATCGCCCGTGCAATTGCCATCCACGGCTACGCTGGCGCCCGACCAGTTGGGGGAAGACAGGCAGATGCTGTCGGGGTAGATATGAGCAGTAGTGCAGTGGGTTTGGCCCAGGACGGTCGAGTCGCAGCCCACTTCCACTGTGATGTTGAACTGCCCGCACTCGCCGACATCCACCTGCCCCAGCTGAAAGGCGAGGGTGTCGCCGGATTGCCCCGCCGGCGGCAGAGTAGCGGACTGGTAGCTCAGGCTGGGGTCCAGTTCGACCTCAACGTAAGCGCCGGCAGCCGGCACAGTGCCGGCATTGCAGTAGCTGACGGTATAGGTACTCGGAAAACACCGGCGCAGGAAGGGGGCAGAAATATCGACCTGGAGGCTGGGGCATTCCACGGCGGCCTGCATAGGGAAGTTGGCCCGGAGGGTGTCGTTGGATGCAATGCTGACGGGCACCTCCGGCGTACAGGCCTGCCAGTACGCGCTGGGAGCGATGGGGCGGGCGACGTAGCTGCCGGTATCGACAGGAATGCGGTAATTGCCCAGCGAGTCGGTGATGCCGTAGTAGCCTTGCTGGCCCTGTAGTTCTACCAGCCAGCCGCCGAGGGGGGCTTCCGGCAGCGTGTCGCAGTCTCCGTCGAGGTCTTCGAAGAGGTTGCCGTGCGCCAGGCTGCCGTAGAGGCGGCCCAGGGAGTCGAGTTTGAGCAGGTAGCCCCGGCTGGCCATGCCGGAAACATCGGGGTCGTATACCGTCCGGCTCCCGGCGATGAGGATACTGCCGTCCGGGCCCTCGTCAATTCCTCTGCCGGACTGGTAAAATGGCCAGCGGAAATGCCGCCACCAGAGTTTGTTGCCGTCCAGGTCCAAAGCATGGAGGATGATACCCGGCGGCCCGAACGGAGCGGAAGAGTTGGACAGGGCCAGGATGCGGCCGCTTTGCGAAAGCGTTACGGCCCTGTCGAAACAGGGGGCTACGTCGTCCAGGACGGTTTCCCATAACAATTGGCCGTCAGCATTGATCTTTCTGGCCACTGAATAAGGTTGGGAACTGCCGGAAGAGCTATGTTGATGACCAAAGAGCAGGTAACAACTATCCGGCAAAGTAAGGATATGCCCAAACCGGAAATAGGGTTCACCGTTGTGTTGGCCAACGCTGAAACGCTTGATTTCATTGCCCAGAGCATCCGTTTCCAGGATGCCCGACTGGCCGATGCCCATAATGATCACATGGCCGTTGGGCAGAGTTTGCAGGCTATATGCTGCGTTGATAAGGTCGGGCTGGTAGGGTTCATAGGGATAACTGCGCCGCCATTCCACCTGGCCCAGGCTGTCGGTTTTGATCAGGCCGATATCGGGTTCTCTAAGCGCCGGAAAATAAGTAGTTGAAATGGTGTCGCTAATAAGGGCAAGTACGTAATACCCTCCATCTGCCGCCAGCTTAAGGTCCTGGAAATCAGCGTACAGGCTGTCGTCGGGGGCCAGGTTAAAATAGCTTTCCCAGAGCAACCCGCTGTCCCGGCTGATTTGAAAAAGGGAAGCCTCGCCGGCAAAGGGTTCCTGTACAATGAAGCGGATCATCCCTAACCCCGTGATGTTCCC
>JAGFJD010000418.1 GCA_024102975.1 Phaeodactylibacter sp.
AGGGCGTGGGATGCAAGTGATACCACCGGCACAACGACCATTCGCCAGCACGCAGGTTAGCTTCCAACAGGCTGCCTTTTGGCAGTTGCTGAATTTCCGTTTCAAAGGTTTCATCTGTATGATCCACAAGGCCGGAAAGCAAATAGTCGAGGGCGATGTTTTCAATGAGCTGAAAGTTGTATTCCGGCAGAAGGCGCAACTGCTTGGCTTCCGAAGCAATTGCGAAATAACCAGGACGCTCCGTGTAGTACAATGGTTTTATGCCAAAGCGGTCCCGAACGGCGTATAACTTTTCCTGATCGGCATCCAGCAGGACAAAGGCGAACATGCCGTTGAAACGGTGCAGGCAATCGGTGCCCCATTCCCGCCAGGCATGCAGGATGACTTCGGTATCCGTACCGGTTTTAAACACATGCCCCAAAGCTTTCAGTTCTTCCCGAATCTCCAGATAGTTATAGACTTCGCCGTTATAAGTAATCGCCAGCCCGTCCAGCACCATGGGTTGATGCCCCTGGGGGCTCAGGTCCAGAATAGACAGCCGGCGGTGGCCCAGGCCAACCTGCCAGCCGGCTTCCTCGCCGGGAAGCGGTTTTAGCTGATTGGCGTCCCGGCTGGCCGGGACCGTGTCCGCTCCGGCATAAGCTTGCACCTCGCTGCCGGGGCGCCACAGCAGGAAACCCTCGTCGTCCGGGCCGCGGTGGGCAACAATTGCGTTAGCTTTTGCTAGGAAGCCGGCATTTAAGCTGGATTTATTAATTATGGCAGTAATTCCACACATTTTTATTCTCGTTAATGTCTCTTTACGCTCAAAATCGTTCGCGACAGCCTCGATGCGGGACAATTTGCAAGTCTCCTGACTTGCATACGCTGCCGAACAAACCTATTCACGCCAGTCAGAGACTGGAAAGTTATCCCGCATCGCGTCTTGTAGACGCTCGCGAACGTTCCGCTTTTATTTGTGATCTGAATTTATCTTCCATTTCTGAACTTGAACTCACCACAGGGTTTTGTTGGGCTGACCGAAGGAAGAAATCAAAATACTGCCCCATCAGCAAAGCAGGATCGAAACGCTTGCTGTTTTCCCTCGCCCTGGCTTGCATGTCGAGCAGCAACGCCTCATCCGCGTAGAGCTTTCGAATGGCATCCGCCCATAATTCCGGGTGGCCGTACGGGAGAATAACGCCGCCGTTTCCGGTGGTCGCCGGCAAGTTACCTCGATCACTGGCCACTACCGGGATGCCGTTGAACTGCGCTTCTACGATCACCCGGCCAAAGGTTTCCACCCATTTGGAAGGCGCGATCAGGATTTTTGTCTTTGCATAAACGGGCCGGATGTCCTGTACGGCAGGCATCAGCCGGACATTGGGGGCAGATCGCAAAAACGCCAGCGCCTGCTCTTCCTCCTCGCTGTAGCCGCCGCCCCAGCCCTGGATGGCCAAAAAGGGGATGTCCGGCAGCAGCCGGACGATGTCGCAAAAGAGAAATAATCCTTTTTTTTCTCTTGGATTAATGAAGGTGACGTATTCCGGATTCCCACCCTGAACCCGGTATAGGTCAAAATCAACCAGGCTGTAGATGTATTCCGGAAGATAGCCGTATCGCTCCCGGCAGGCCTGGGCGGCAACCGGCGAATTGGCCAGCACCCTGGTAGAAGGGGAAAGGGCCGGGAAATTAAAGGCCCCCACGCCAAATACGCGGTGGACGGATGGGATGCCGGCCGCGTGCGCCATTTGTATCAGGCGTTCGCTGCCTTTCAGGTATGTTACCAGCAAATCCGGTTGCAAAGCAGCCAGCAGCCTTCCTGCAGCCGCGTAGAAGTCTTCCGGGGCCAGGCCAATGATAGAGAGCCGCTCTTTTTGCAGCAATACCCAGGGGTGTTGCGGACAGATAGTAAAAGGAGATCGCCGGTTACCCGCCGCGTATTCCTGGCACGTTAAACCCAAGCCGCAACACAGGCCCATCACCTCTTCATCGAGGCCGCCCTCCGGCAGAACCGATAGCTGAACCACTTCTATATCCCGCTCGATCAGCCCTTCGATCACCGCGTATACCGTACGCTCCGCTCCCGAGTCATAAAAGAAGGGAAAACAAGGGCGTTCGCTGCTGAAGATGTATAACATGGGTTGAGGTTGAGGTTGAGGTTGCTGGCCCTGTAGCATTAGCCCTGTACGCAATGCTACAGGGTAAACGTACAGGGAGGTTGAGGTTAAGGTTGAGGTTGAGGCAGTGCTTAACCTAAACCTTTGCCTTAACCTCCGGGATTCTCCCTTTCCTGATCCAGGGTACGGACGTGTCCTCCGGCAAATCCACTTCCAGAAAGGCACATAGCCTTTCCCAGGAAAAGGAGTGGCTTTCGCTCTCCCAATCGATGATCAACAAGTCCTCCGGCCGCTGTTCGAAGTAGGCCTGCACCGTCCGGTTATGTGTTTCAAACTTTTCGGCCAACAGCACTTCGTCTGCCAGGGTGGCCTCGCTGATGGCGGGCGGAAACTGGTTGTATTGGATGCGCTCGTAAGGCGTCAGGATTCGGGTTCCTCCGCCTAGCGACCAGTGCCGGGAGATGCTGTCCCACCAGCTTTCGCTGTCGCGTTTCGTCAGTATGAACTTGCTGTCGGGGAATAAGTAATCCAACTCTCGGTACAGGCCGGAGTATGGCACATCGGCAAAGGATTGATTGGCTTCGAGTACCGGCGCCAGCACCTTCAGCACCTCCTCTTTAGAAGCGTCAGGCGGTAGTTGGGCGAGGAGTTTGTAAGGCCAGTGCGTGGCTTTTATGCCGAGCTTCTGCAAGGCCTGGGTCAGACTGCGCGTGCCGGTCTTGTGAAAGCCGATACCGAAAATTTTTTGTTGTGGCAGCATATCGAAAGTTTAATTTGCAACTATTTACCACCCCGGCCCAAAATGCCTGATTTTGCCCCAACCCTAAAGGGTGATCAGGCATATTCGGCCTTTGCTCCCTTTGCGCCGTCGCCGAAGCGGCTTTGGCGCATAGGCGATAGGGTTGGGGCAAACAAGGGCCGAAAATGCCGGGTGGATATAGTTCGATCGTTACTTTAATTTTGTTCCTGATGCAGGTATTTCATCCAACCCCTTCTTTCCAGCAGATCACAGAACTCACCGTAGTTAAGGATCTGCTCTTCGAGGCTTTTAACGTTTATCCTTCTTAAGAAGGTCTTCACTTTCCTGTGTTCCAGGGAAAGGAAGTCCAGAATAGCGTTGACCGTGTTTCGGTGTCTAGCCGCATTTTCCAGATTTTCCTCGTATATAACCTCATGGTAATCTAAGCCGGCCAGGGCTTCTATTTCGGCACGTTGATGCTCCAGCGCCTGCTCGACGGATGCTTCGAACAGCTCCAGGTTCACCTCGATCTTGATATGCTCCCTGGCATCATCCAATTTGTCATACCGGCCCCGTTGGCCCACGATGAAATTGGAAAACATGTGCCTTATCGTGTTTTTTCGTCTCAGATAGATGATCTTCCACCCATCGTCAGCAAGTTTTTTCAAAAAGGGGCCTGGATCTATTGGTTTTTCCCCTCTTCTTATCCGGTCTCTGGTCAGGTGATAAATTTTCAGGTGGAAAATGAAATTTTCTTTTGGCGAGGCCCTGGACAGCCCCGAGAGGTATGGATACGGGCAGGAAACAAAGGGGTTCCGGTATCCGCCGAGCAGTTCTCCTCTCTCCTTGAAATGTCCGGTAGAACAGATCAAGCCTTCGAGCAAAGAGCTTCCTGTCCTGCCCTGGGCAAAGATCACTGCCCGTACCTGGGAAGCCGGCTTGGGTTTGACAAAATGGGAATAATAGGCTTTTAACTCGAGCCAGAACAATGCCAACCTCTTTTTAAAGGGTACCTTCTTTTGGGCCCTTTTTCTGCTTTGCAGTATTTCTTCTCTTCTTGATTTTTCCATCGCGGTATTGTTGTTGTGGTCAAAAGCCTCCCCCAACCCCCTCCGAGGGAGGGGGCGATTCTCCGATTGGAATTTGGGGAAAACTTTCATAGTTAAATTATGCGATTCCAGTTTAGCCTAGAGCCGGCTCCAGTCAAAGGCCACGCCGATGTTATCTGCTCGATCTTTTGCCAGCCGGGCGTACACCTCGGGCGCTTCGCGAGGCGAGTGGCGGGAGGTGATCAGGCCATCCACGCGCATTTCGCCACGGGAAATGTATTTGTAGAACAACTCTGTTTGGCGTACTTTGCTCCATTCTTCCGACTCATTGGGCGGCAGCTTTTCGTTGTGCGCGCCGCGCACTTCCACCCCCCGGGTGATGATGTCTACGGCGAGTACCTGCTTGCCGGGCTGGGGGCAATCGCCGACCAGCATCATAGTTCCGAAGTTGCGCGTCAGTTTGAGCGCAAGCGGGAAAACAGCGGGGTGGCCGGTCACTTCAAAAACCACGTCGGCCAGCCGCCCATTCGTGTGATCCTGCACAAAGGGGAGCGCCTCCGCCGCACCGCCAACGAAGGCCTGCGTAGCGCCGTGGGCCACTGCTGCCTGCAGGCGGCTTTCGATCAGGTCGATGGCCAGCACTTCCTCGGCGCCCATCAGCCGGCAGTACTGTACGATCAGCTGCCCCACCGGTCCCAGGCCGATCACCGCCACCTTGGCGCCCAGTTCCATGCGGGCGCGGCGGACGGCGGTCTGGGCAATGGTGGCCAGCTTCGTCCACACGGCCGATTCGTCATTGACCTCATCGGGGATCTTCCGGGCGGGCGGGCGGGCAATGTGGTACTGCTGGTGGTGGGAGGTACAAAAGATGCGGTCGCCTACCTGAAAGCCCTCCACCGCCGGCCCTACTTCTTCCACCACGCCTACGTTGCTGTAGCCGGGGTAAAAGGGATACTTCACCCAGTCGGCCCAGTGGCTGCCCGCCTCCAACTCGCCGCAGTAGCAGATGCATTCGGTGCCGGTGCTGAGCATGGTGAGCCGGGTTTTGACGAGCATGCCGTCTTCCGGCAGGAGCCCCACGGGTTCCGTGAGAAGCTCTATCTGTTGTTTGCCGGTGAGTACGATGTTGACGGAGATCATTGTTTGTCTTTTATGTAATTCAAGTTGCGAGGTATTGAAAGGGAGATCAAGCATTTTCGCCCTTTGCTCCCTTTAGGGTTTGGGGCAAACAAAGGGCGAAAATGCTTGGCCGCAACCTGGGTCATTTCATTGCAACCGCCGCCTTATCGTCCCATACCGCGCCGTGATAGGCGGGCACGATGCGCACGTTGCAATGCTTCAACTCCGCAATAGCGGCCATATCTTCATCCGTCAGTTCAAAATCAAAGACTTCCAGGTTTTCCAGCAGCCGGCCGGGGTTGGCTGTCTTGGGAATAGCCATCACGCCTTCCTGCTGCACTAACCACCGCAGGCTCGCCTGTGCGGCGCTCTTGCCGTATTTTTCCCCTATGGCTGTCAGCACGGGATCCCGCACGGCCTTTCCCTGCGCCAGGGGGCAGTAGGCGGTCAGCGACAGCTGTTGGCGCCTCATCCAACCGTATAGTTTAGACTGATCCAGCAATGGATGAAACTCCACCTGATTGGTGATGATGGGAACGCCCAGTTCCATCGTCCGCTTCAGCTGGGCGATGTTGAAATTGCTCACCCCTACGAATCGGGTTTTACCCTGTTCCATCGCTTTCATCAGTTCTTCCAGGTAGCTCTCCAGGGGTAGTTCGGCGTGCGGCCAGTGGACGAGCAACAGGTCGACATAATCCGTTTGCAGGCGGCGCAGGCTTTCCTCCACAGAAGGCAGGAATTCCTGCTTACCGAGATTCCTGCGTTGCACTTTGGTGGTGAGGAACAACTCGCTTCGGGGTACGCCCGAATTCCGGATGCCCGTCCCCACCTCCTGTTCGTTGTTGTACCATTGGGCGGCGTCGATATGGCGATAGCCCAGGTGCAGGGCGCGGGCAGTAATGTCCGCCGTCACCTCATTGGGGATGTAACAGGTACCCAGGCCGAGGACGGGGATGTTTGTATGTTTAATTTCTAAATATTCCATACGGATTAGTTATCTGTCGTCAGCTGACAA
>JAGFJD010000455.1 GCA_024102975.1 Phaeodactylibacter sp.
GGATGGTTTTTTTATCCGAAGCGCTGAGCTTGTGGCCGGGTTGCTTTAATGCCTTGTCCACCTGTTTCTTGAACACATTGAAATCGTCGAATACCGCTTCGCCCACCGTTTCTTTGAGGGCTTTGGCTACGTCCATCAACCGCCGCTGCGCTTTCCAGAAGGCGGGGGCGAGGAGTTTTTTCCGGTCTGCGGTTTTGATCTTGATGTCCTCGTTTTCAAAGTGTTTAAAGATTAGGTCCTTGTGTTTTTTCAGGCTCTCATACACCTCATCCCCAAAGCGCTTATAAATCCACGCCATCTCATCGTAAAGGCTCTTGTGAAAGCGCAGTTTGCTAATCGCCTCATCGGTAAACTGGGCGGACAACCGCAGGGGGCGTTCTACCGTGACCTTCCGGTAGCCAAAATCTTCGTTCCTGAATATTTTGGAGATCTCGGCTTCTTCAAAGTCGAGGTACGCCTTTGTGATTTTTTTGATGTCCTCTTTGGACAGTTCGTACGATTTGGCGCCGAGGCTTTTGCGCATTTTTTGGTAGATATCCGTAGCGTCGATGAGCTGCACTTTGCCGGCCCGGCGCGCATCTTTCCGGTTGGTCAGCAGCCAGATGTAGGTGTTGATGCCCGTATTGTAAAACATATTCTTCGGCAGGCCGATGATGCAATCCAGCAGGTCGTTTTCGATGATGTACTTGCGGATGTTGCTCTCCCCGCTGCCGGCATCGCCCGTAAACAAAGCCGAACCGTTGTGGACGGTCGCGATGCGGGAGCCCAGCTCGGTCGTGCTTTTCATCTTGCTCACCATATTCATCAGGAAGAGCAATTGTCCATCGCTGCTCCGGGGCACCCCTTCGGTGAAGCGGTGGTCGATGATCTTCTTTTTAGGCCCTACAATGCTGTCGTAGTCAATTTTCCAGCTTTTGCCGTAGGGCGGGTTGGACAGCATGAAGTCGAAGGATTCGCCGTAGAAGCCATCCTTCCCCAGGGTCGAACCATAGGCAATGTTTTTGGGGTCCTTATCCTTGATGAGCATATCGGAAGTACAGATGGCGTAGGTCTCCGGGTTCACCTCCTGCCCGTAGAGGTGGAAGCGGGATTTGTCGCCCGTAATTTTCATTGCAAAATGCTCCGCCTCCGTAAGCATGCCGCCCGAACCGCAGGCAGGGTCGTAAATAGAATAAGCGGCATATTCTTTGAGCTGGCCTTTCAGAGGGTCGAACATCAGGTGGGTCATCAGGCGGATGATCTCGCGGGGGGTAAAGTGCTCTCCAGCCTCCTCGTTGTTCTCCTCGTTGAATTTCCGGATCAGCTCTTCAAACACATAGCCCATGCCGAGGTTGGTCAGCGGCGGCAGCTTTTCCCCCTTCGAGTTGACAATCTCATGCGGGCTCAGGTTGATCTCGTTGGACGTCAGCTTTTCGATCAGCAACCAGGTGATTCCCGCCTCTTCCATGGTCTCCAGCTGGTTCCGTATTTTAAATTTGCTGATGATCTCCTGCACGTTCGGGCTGAACCCGTCGAGGTAATTCTTGAGGTTGGTGTCGACCCGGTCTGGTTCCGACTTGAGCGACACAAATTTGAATTCCGCGTCAGCCGGGCCGTTCTGGCCCATGGTGAAGGGGGAGGTGTTGTAGAAGGGGTACTT
>JAGFJD010000456.1 GCA_024102975.1 Phaeodactylibacter sp.
CGCCGTTGGCCTGGGCACCGCGCCCGCGGGCCCGGTCGCTCGCTATGGCGCTGATGCCTTCCCCTTTGCGGCCGCCCCGGATGCTGGTCTCCGGGTAGGCGAAGCTGTTATAGTTATCGGTAAAAAAACAATCGCCGGTATAATCGAGCGCCGCATCGCCCCCGCGGAAGCCTTTGCCGCCGACGCTTATGTCCGACTCCATCTCTATGACAGTGGTTTCGAAGGCCAGGACGCCGCCGGTGGCGCCATCCCACGCTCTGGCGGTCAGGACATCGGTGATGGTAACGCCGGACGGATAACCGGGCATGCTGACGATCTGCACGGCGCCATCCGGGTCGTATTCATTGAGCAGGGTATTTTCCAGGGTGATCTCCAACCCGTTGATGGAGGCAATTACCGCCCGTTCGTACAGGCCCGCCTGCCCCAGGGCAGTGACCGTGCCGTAGGCCGTCGAGTTGCTGACGTCTATGGTTGCGCCCTGCATCTGGATGAGGATCAGGGCTTCTCCTTCCGCAAAACCATCGGTGGTGGAAACCTGAAGCGCGTTGTTGCAGTAATCGATCGACTGGACCGCCGCGTAGGCGTTGATGATGCCGGAGATGTCCTCCTGGGCTTTTAACAAAGGAAAGGAAAGGCCGGCAAGCGCCAGCAGCATAACTCTTTTCATAACAAACAGTTTTTGGGTGGCTGTAAAGGTAGGAAATTATAGATTCACCGCTTCGCGAATTCGACTTTCTGACACCTTAACATAATCAATCGGGTCTTTCTTGTGCAGCAGGACATCTTCATTTTTCTCGATGCCGATATACCTTCGGTTCTCTTTCGCTGCCGCCACCAGGAAGCTGCCGCTCCCGCAGGCATTGTCCAGGACGATGTCCCCCTCATTGGTATACGTCCGGATGAGGTATCTTCCCAGCTCTACCGGCTTTTGGGTCGGGTGATAAACCGTGCCCTCGCTTTCTGCCGTTTTGCAATAGACAAAATCATCATGCCCGGCTTCTTCGTACGTTATGACGTCGAGCGGGTATCTTTTTCCATTGCTTTTTACATGGCGCGGCTTAAAATCGCCGTAACTTCCGGTGAACTGGTCTTTTCTCACCCCTTTATCGTACGCTTCTCCCGCCGTCATTTGCGGGTTATAGGTGGGTTGCTTTTGGTAAAAGACACAAATATCCTCATGCTTCCGGAGGGGCTGCTTTTTGGCATTCAGGAAATTGGTCGGCTTGGATTTTATCCAGACGACCTTGTATTTGAACCACTGCTCGTTGCTCAGGATCAGCTTGGCGGTAAAAACTCCCTGGGCCGTCAATACAATGGCTCCATTTTCCTTGATGATCCGCTTGTATTCTGCCCACAGCCGGTCCAAAGGGATCAGGGAATCCCACTTATTCTGGGTGGTGCCGTAGGGCAGGTCGCAGAGGATCATGTCAATAGAATGATCCGGGATATCGGGCATTACCTCCAGGCAATCTCCCTGAATTATCGTATTGATCATCTTTTCCAAACCCATCGAAACAATTTGTGTTGTTTTCTCAAAGGTACATTTTTTTTGGTTGTATTCCTTGTTTGGTTTTGATGGTTTCTTTAGGTGTTGAGGTGTTGAGGTGTTGCGGCACACCACTGGACAAAATGGTTTTGGACACAGAGCGCACTGAGGTCAACACAGAGTACACGGAGTTTTTCCATTGATAATCAGGTCTCTGTGTGGCTCTGTGCCTTCTCGGCGTACTCTGTGTCCAGAAAAATGTCCAGTAGTGTGCCCCCCCCTACACCGTACACCCCCCTAAACCCTATCCTTCCCTACCTCCCTCGCCGGTCCCTTTCGATCACCTCCGCGATCTGGTTCACCTTCAGGTTTTTGGCGATGATGGTGCGTTCGGGGTTGAGCACGTAGATCTCCGGCGTGATGTCCACGTAGTATTTGCCGTAGATGGCTTTGTTGGTGGGGTCGAAGACGTTGGGCCAGGCATCCATGCCGGTCTTTTTGAGGTAGGCCTTCCAGTCTTCCATATTGGTGTCGACGCCGATGCCGAACACTTCCACGCCCTGGTTTTTCCATTGGCGGTAGAACTGCACCAGCTGGGGGCTCTGCTCCTGGCAGTGCTCGCAATCGGGGTTGAACATATACACAATCACGTAGGGCGCTTTGATGCCGGAGATGGCGTAGGTTTTCCCGTCGGGCCCCTGTGCCTGCACGTCGGGCGCTTTGTGGCCGACGAGGCTGCCGGCCATCTCGTTGGCGCGCAGCTGGATGGCATAGACCTCGGCGCTGTCCGACCAGAAGGCGCGATCGTAGGTGAAGTAATTCTGGGCCATGTGGACGAAGACGGCCTCCGGGTCCATCAGGCTGGTCTTGGTGGGTTCGTACTGGAGGACGATCCAGTTGGCGAAGAACTTGAAGTACTCCGGGTAATCCAGCACCTTGTCGACCAGGAAGCTGGCGGCCCGGTTGATGGAATCCGGATGCTGGGGCGTCAGGTCGTTCATATACCGCTTGAGTTTGTTGAAAATGACCGGCGTACTGAGCAGGCGCTCGTCGCTGAAGTCGACGTTGTCCCAGAATGCGGTGCGGTAGTGGTACACCTGGGCGGTGGTGTCCTCCGTGCCGTCGGGCTTGCGGATGTCGCGGACGTCGGGGTTCTGGCCTGCGGTTTTGAATTTGGTAAAAAAAGCGTCGGGGTGGCTGTCGAAGATTTCCCGGAGGTGGGCCTTGCGCTGGGCGATCAGCTCATCCTGTTCGGCCTTGGCCTGCAGGTAGGCGGGGCTGCCGACGGCTGTGCCCTGCATCTTTTGGGCTGCGGCCTGGAAGCGGGGCTGCATCATGGCCTCGTACTGCAGGTTTTTGTAGAGCAGCTCGTTGTCGAGGCTGCCCGTCACCTGCATGCTGCCCACCACGTCGGCGGCGTTGGCGGCCATGCTGAACGTCTGGTCGGCGTCGATCATGACCTGAAAGGCGCTGTTGTTGGAGTAGAAGGCGTAGTACAGGCCCGGCTTGTAGGGCTCTTCCCGCTGGAAGCGGAAGGCGCCGGCAGCGTCGATCTGCGCCGAATCCGCCCGGTAGTTCTGGTCGGCGAAGCTGCCGATGAGGTAGGCCGTGCCGGCGGGGGTGCCCTGTATCTGAACCTGAATATCCGGGGATTCCAGCTGCCGTTCTCCGGGGCCGGCAGCGCCGGATTGGGGACTGTTCTGTCCGCAGGACAGGGCAGCCAGGGCAAGCAGGGCTGTTATTACATTCTTCATAGGACCTTTTTGCCCGCAAAGTTAACAAGCCCTCCCGCCAAAACCGATTTTTCCACCCGCAGAATCGCGCCATTGAAAGCAAAGGGAGTACAAAAGAGCAGTGGGTTAAATCCGTTGATCTGTCCAGCGGGCCCGATTGAGTTTCAAAAATCAATAAAGGGAAATGATGTCGGCTGGCGACTTGAGTTCGCCTGTCGACTATCACGACAGGAACTTCAACGGATTTAACCCGCCACCGAAAAAAGTAGTATTTTTCAAGAATACTAAACCTATATTCGCAGAAAAATTGCCGCCATGAGATACCCCGGTTTTATTGTCGTTTGTTTGTTGCTGTTTGCCGCCTGCGGAGAGGGGCACCAACAGCAGGGCACCCCCCTGCCTGCCGCCTGCGAAATGCTGACCCTGAAACAGCTGAAAGACATCCTGCGGGAGCCGGTGGAAAACCCCGTGCCCACCAGCGCCAACGCCGGAGAACACTCGGCCTGCACCTTCACCCTGCCTGGCCGCGCCGTGGGCGACGACCTGGTGATCTGCGTCCTGAAAAGCAACGCCGGCAAGGACGCCGGCCGGTTCCAGGAGCTGGTTTCCGAGTGGCAGGCCCGCAATATGGGCGCCGAATACGAGCTGGAAACCGTCTCCGGCTACCCGATGGCCTTCTTCCCGGGCGAGCGCAACGTATACCCCCCGACCTTCCTGATCTCCTTCAAACAGGTGGATCTGGCCGTGCAGGGGGCGGCGAAGGACGACGCCAAGTCCATCGTCTTCCGGGCCATGGTGCAGTATCAGTGGAAGTAGTGGGCCAACTTTACCATTACCGACTCCCGGCCGTTCGCTATTCTAAAAAAGTAAACAGCAACAGGCAGCAACGCCTTGTCCGGCCCATCAAAAGTACCGCTCCGCTGTCAGCCGCCAGAGCCGGACGGGAAGGCTGTCGCCTTCTCTGCTCCCGCCGGTAAACGCCCGCCTTGCCCAACTCATGGAAATCTGATAGCGCTCCCGGAAAAAGAACCCCATCCCGAAATGGAATCCGGCCTGAAAGCGGCTTTCCGCTTCCCCGGCTTCATAGAGGGGCCCCGCGGCGGAATTCGACCGGTAGGAAGCAAAGCTGCCCGCCACTTTCATTGGCAGGGCGGCGATCGCGCCGCCTTCCAGGAACAATTCCCGCTCTCTGAACAGCCGGAAACGGGCGAAAAGCGGGACTTCCAGCCAGGTAGATTGCTGATCCAGGGTATCACGTTTGGTATAACTCGTAGACCCGCCGTTCAGAAAGTTGGGGGCGTTGCCCGTGGAAGAGCGAACGCCATACAGGCGGCTGTGCCCCACCCCGGCCCGCCCTTCCAGCTCAAAATGGGGAGTAAAGGCATAGCCGGCGATACCGTAGGCCTGGAAGCCGACATGCCGGCCGGACTTCGCTTTCGCGTCGGACTGCCCGCTGAGAAGGCCGGCCTGCGGCTCCGGGAACTGGCTGAGGCTGGGGCCCGCCGAAAGGCCAAAGCGCAGGCCGGGTTGCCAGCCCGCCGCCGCGTCTGTTTGCGCCCCCGCGCACAGGGGCAGGCAGAGCAGTAACAAAAGGACGTTCTTCATCGATTCTGGTTATAATCAGTAGGAAGGTTTTCCGTCGAAGGCAACCGGAAACATACCTGAAGCCCCAGGTAGTAAGGCGCTCCCAGGCCCAGCTCGCCGCCAAAACCGAGGAATTCCAGCGGGTAATGCCGGGCGCCGAACAGGATCAGCTGGGCGCTGAAGGGGTTCGTCTTTGGTTTGATCGTGGCGTGATACCCCGGCAGCACAGTGGTGGGCGGCAGGTCGTATTCGTAGTAACCGGAATGGGTGGACCGCCGGACGAAGGATACGCCCACCCGAAAGCCGGAGTAAAATTCCGTTTTTTCCCGGTTCAGGTAGTGAAAGAGGGC
>JAGFJD010000268.1 GCA_024102975.1 Phaeodactylibacter sp.
CGGTAAATACCGGCAGGGCATAAGCCGGCTCCGGCCCCCAGGATTCTGCCGGCCAGAACAGGAGGATGGATTCCGCCAGGCCAAAGCAGTAAAAGGTAATGCTCAGGGTGCGGCTGATGTAAAAGGCAATGCCGATGGCGCCTCCGGTTTCCAGCCCCAGGCTCCGGGAGACGAGGTAATAAACGCCCCCTACGCCCACTTTGATGTTCGTCGCAATAGAGCTGAAGCGCTCAGTCCGGTGATGAAGGTGATCACATTGGACACCAGCACCACTGCGATGGTCAGCCCCAGGCCCAGGTTGCCCACCACCCACCCAAAGCGCAGATACATGATCAGGCCCAGTACCGTGAGGATGCTCGGCAGGAATACGCCGAGGAAGGTGCCGAACTTTTTGGCGGGAGGGGTAGGGGAGGGCGGCATTTTGATTAATGAATTTGGGGAACCGTTGAGCCATTAAAAATACTAAAATGGGCGGAAACAACCAATTTAAGTCCAAGGGCAAGCATCAAGGCCAAAACCAGAGCGGCGCCAGTATTGAACTTGATGCTTGAACTTGAACTTGAACTTCAAAAAATGCCAGATAGAATATTTTTAACAGCCTACCTGGCGGGGCCGGATTCCACCGACGAGCTTTAAGAAACTCTCAGTGGCGGGCATAGACAAGTTTCTCAAAGCTTATTCTCCCACCACTTTTCCCAGCAACGCTTTAACCGGATCGTGGTGTTTCACCATGATGACTGTTTTATTGGCGCCCCGGGCGATCTTTTCGGGAATATTGCCGAAGAGAATCTGCGGGTAGATGCTCTGCCGGGTGGCGCCCACCATGATGGCGTCGTAGTTATCGACCGTAGAGATGATGCCGTCGGAGATGGAATCATTGCGGATGACTTTGCTTTTGATGGTGAACCCCCCTTCCTCGAAGATCCGCTCCACGGCGGGTTTCAGCCTTTCTTTGTGGATTTCGGCATCCGTCCGGTTCTCGTTTTCGGGCACCACGCGGCAGACGGTCACGCTGCCGTCGACGGCGCGGGCAATGGTGGCGCAGTATTGCTCCGCCCACTGGGCGTGTTCGCCGCCGGCGGTGGGCAGCAGGATGTGGTTGATGGGGGCGTTGCCGACGAACTTGACCAGCATGATGTCCGTATCGGCATACCGGACGATGGCGTCGGTGATGTTGCCCAGGATGCGCTCGCCGCTGCGGGAGTGGCCCTTCCAGCCCAGGATGGTCAGGTCGCAGTGCCAGTCGGTGGAGGTTTCCAGGATGGCGCGGGCCACTTTATGGCCGACGCGGATGACGCCATGGGAAGGTACGCCCATTTCTTCGCAGACCTTTCGGGCTTCGCGCAGGACAGACCGTTCCTCCTCCAGCTTTGTTTCGTCGAACTGGGTGGGCGGCAATTGCTCGGGCACGGTTAGCACCCGCAACAGCAGGATTTCGCCCTCCTTCTCTCGGGCAATGGCTGAAGACAGCCGGATTAGCCGCCGGATGGTCTGCGGGTTGGCGATGGGAACCAGGATGCGGAAGCGGCGCTTCTTTGGCGTGCTCCGCCCTTCGCTGACCGCCACATGGGAGGCCCGGCCGGCAATGGCTTCTTCCGCCGGCTGCCAGCCCCGCCAGGCGATAAAGGCGAACAGGCCAAAAAACTGGGCACCGATAGCCAGTATGAAGGGCCACAGCTGCTGGAAAATCTGGCTGAGCAGGTAAAGGTTGGCCAGGATGCCCAGGGCGGGCAGCAGGGGCACCAGCGGCACTTTGAAAGGCCGTTCCATATCCGGGAACTTCCGCCGGTGCACGATCAGGGCGGCATTGACGGCTATGAGGGCCAGCAACAAAACGGTATTGGCAAAGTAGCTGAGCTCTTCCAGGGGCAGCAAGAGGGCAAAGATGAGGATCATGCCGCCCACCAACAGGACGGCAATAATGGGTGTGCGCGTGCGCGGGTTGATCAGCCCGAAACCCTCCGGCATATGCCCCAGCTGGCTCATGGACAGCATCACCCGCGAGCCCGCCATTACCGAGGCGTTGGAAGCAGAGATCATGGAGAAGATAGCCCCGCCAATAATGACGTAGCCGCCGGCCGAGCCGAGAAACTTCCGGGCCGCTTCGCCCATGGCCGCTTCGTCGTACTTCGACAGGCCGGCGAAAAGGAGCACCACGACGACAGCCGTATACAAAACCGTCACCCCGCCCATTGAAATAAAAATAGCCCGGGGAATGTTCTTCACCGGATCGATGACCTCTCCGGCTGAAGCAGCGATGGCCGAAAAGCCGAAGAAGGTGATGAACACCATAGCGCTGGTTGTGCCGATGGCAACGATGTCCGTACTGAATCGATTCACCACTTCTTCCATGTTGACAAAGCTCAGGCCGCCGATGATGAACCAGATCAGCAACAGGACTTTGGCCGCCGTCACCACGATCTGGAATTTGCCGCTCTCCTTCGTCCCCCGGATGTTGAGCAGGGTAAGCCCGGCGAGCATGATTATCCCAAAGAGCGATTCGATGGGGCTGTGCCAGAAGAACTCGTTGAAATAGCTGGACAGGCTGGCGATATAGAAGGCACAACTGGACGTGTATCCCAGAAACAGGGCCCAGCCCACGAAATAGGTCATGGGCGGGTTAAACGTCCTGCGGGCATACAGATACCCCTCGCCGGTGCGGGGATAGATGGAGACGAACTCGCAGTACGTCAGGGCAGTGAAGAGCGCTACAAAAGCCGCCAGCAGAAAAGAGGCGATAGCGGCCGAGCCCACATTGCGGATGGCCAGCCCGGAGAGGGTGAAGATGCCGGCGGCGATCATGGTGCCGATGCCGATGGCCAGGGCGGAGGGCAGGCCGAGATCGCGGCTGAGTTCTGTTTCTATGTGGTTGTTAAGCTGCTGATTTGCCATTGGGCGATATTTTGCGTCACAGGCTAAAGTAGGTAGTTGAAGGAAAAAATAAAAACCCTTATTTGGCAAATCGTGCGACTGCCCGGGATTTTTTTGGAACCCCGCTTTTAGCACAGAAGTTTTTTTTGAACAAAAACGGAGAGCGGGTTGCCGGGATCGGCACGGGCGACGAAAACTTCGCGGCAGTACTTGCAGACGGGCATTACCCTTTTTGAAAATGACATAGATACCGGCGCGCTCTGCCGGATCGCCTACCGCCTATATTACCTGCCGAAATTTAAAAGCAATTGTGGCAAATCACAAAACATTAAACGACAACCCCACAAAGAACCCCACCTCATACACCGACCGCAGCGGCAGCGCCCCCGCTTCCGAAACCAGGTTGTCTCCCACCTCATAGCCCTGCCCGAGGCGTTCCACCCGGCCGCCCATCAGGCCGGCGCTGAGAGCGATGCGCTGCCCTTGCCCCAGGATAAAACTGGGCCCCAGCAGAAAGTGGACCGACTGGGCGCCGCTGTCGCCGCCCAGGCCCAGGCCCAGCCCGAAAGCGCCGCCCACCGAGACGTTGCCTGCGCTCTGCGGGTAAAAGTGGAGGAAGGAAGTAATGATCGGCAGGTAGCTGTCTCTGTCTTCTGAGACGATCAGGCTGTCGCGCAGAAAGTAGCCCTGCGGCTGCTCAAAGAAGCTGCCGAAGCTGACGCCGATGCTGGCGTTGACCTTGAAACCGCCGTAGACCGGCACCTCCACCGTGGAGAGCTGCCGGGTGGAAATGCCGGGGATGCTGATGCTGTCGACCGGGTCTAACCTCAGCCTCAGCCTCAGCCTGTCCCCCTTCGCCTGCGTCCGGAAAGTATGGGAAAAGGTGTTGGCCTTGAGCTCTTCCAGGATGTAGCGCAGTTGGATGAGCTGTTCCAGGTTGTAATTTTCCATGTCGGCCAGGGCCTCGGCCGCCGCCTCGGCGGCCTGGTGGTATTGCTCCAGGCGGCCTTCGCCGGCCCCTTCAAAGGAGGCAACGGCGGCCTGGAATTCGCCGAACTTGCTTCCCGATAGGGGTATCGTGCTGAGAGAATCCCGAATCCAGGCCACCGCCTGGTAATAGCCCTCCAGTTCTTCCGTATAGCTGTTGAATTGTTCCAGCTTCCGGCTTAGTTCTTCGCGGGCGCTGGTCTTTTCCAGCAATTGTTCCAGGCTCTCCACCTCCGACTGCCTGCCGAGGATGGTCTCCAGGTATTCCATCGACAGGCGGCGGATTTCGGTAGGCGGTATGGCGGGGTTGTAGCGCAGCTTTTCGATCTCGCCGGCGGCAATGGCCTTGATGCGCTGCGCCTGCGCCAGGCGCTTCATTTCCCGGCTGATCTCCCCGAGGTCCTTTTCGGTATTGTCGATCAGGCGGGCGGTCTGGCTGAACTGTTTCAGCAGGGCATTGGCCGTTTTGGCCGATGCGTCGGTCACGAAGCCGTCGCCTTCGTCGAAGCCGCCGCCAAAATCGTCAATCGGAAAGCTGGGGCCGCCGCCCGGCGCGCCGAACAGGCCCGAGAGCATCGCAAAGGGGGAAGCGCCGCCCCCCGGCCCGCCGAGCAGGCCGCTGATGCCGCCGCCGGCCACCGGCGCTACGCGGGCCTCTTCGTTCTCTTCCCGGACGGAAACCTTGTAGAGATAGTTGTTGTAGTTCAGGACCTGAAGCATCACCGGGTCTCCGTTGCGGGCCTGCGCTCTCCGGACGGGCTGCCCATCCCGGAGATAGCTGATGGAGTCGGCCTGCACGTCGTACCGGATCGTCAGGCCCTGAGCCGGCAGCGAAAGGGCGGCCAACAGAAAAAGAACGGACAAGAAGAAAGTTTTCATCGAATTGTATTTAACTTGGGCTATAGGTGCTAAATTTAGAACATTTAACATAGCAACCATCTTTCGCCCTTGATTTTTCTGCACAAATGTATTTGATGGGCCCGGAAAAGGTAACCCCTGGCGGCCTGAACAAATAAAGAATACTAAACGAAACCTATGTCTTTCCTGCTTTTCCTGATTTTTCTCCAACCATTCGCCCTTGTAGCCGTACAACCGCAGGCCCATGCAGCCCTGCAACCATGCAGCCATGCGGCCATCCACTATCACGAAGACGAGCTCTTTGCTTATGTCCGGAATCCCAAAGGAAAACAGCCCGATTCCGGCGTGCCGGCCTACAAGCTTTCCGCCGCTGCCTCCGTCTATCAGAAGCTGCTGGACGCCCGCGGCGACTTCCGCCTGCCTGCTCCCGAACTGGTGATGAACGACGGCCAGCTCTACGTCGCCTGGATGAACTCGAAAAAGCAGCAGGTCGGCATTGAAGAAAAAGCCTACGACATCTGCACCTCCTTTGGCGCGGACTCCCTGAACGCCCTGGCAGCCCTGCTCCCCCACGAGCTTACCCATTATTACGAAAAGCACGACTGGACCCGCCACTTCTCCCGCAACAACGCCAATACGCGGGCCGGCGAACAACTGGCGGAGCTGGATGAAGGGCTGAAAATGGAAGTGCAGTCCGATTACCTCGGCGGATTCCTTGCCCTGTCTGCCGGGTTCGATACCTACGGCATCATCCCGCAGTTGCTGCCGCGGGTTTACGAGGGTTATGTCCTGCCCGAGGAAATCCCCGGTTATCCTTCCCTCGCCGACCGCATCGCTTATGCGAACAACGCGATGGGCCGGCTGCAGGAATTGCAGCTGGCCTTCGAGGTGGCCAACTGCCTGACGGTGGTGGAAGGCTACGAGCCGGCCCTGGGTTACTACAACTACATCCTGCGCGACTTTCAGAGCCGGGAGCTGTACAACAACCTCGGCGTGTTGCACGTGCTGGCCGCTTTGCCGTTTTTTGCAAGGGAAGAAATGCCGTATATTTTGCCCCTGGAGCTGGACATGGAATCCCGCCTCCGCCCGGACAAAAAGGGGTTCGAAGAAAATGCCGAAAAACGGGCCGCCCTGCTGGCCGCCGCCCTGGAAGCCTTCGGGCGTGCAGAACTATTGGATAAGGAATACCCCGCCGCCTGGATAAACAAAGCCTGTGTGTTCCTGCTGCAGGGCGCGCCGGACGACGCCCGCTACTGGGCCGGCAAAGCCCGGAAGCTCAGCGAGAAGCTGGCGCTGGGCGTCGAAATGCGATACGCCCAGGTACTCCAGGGCATCATCGCCGCTGCCGAAGGAGACAACGAGGCGGCCCGCGCCCTGCTCCGGCCCCTGGCGGAGGGGGGCAGCCTGGTTGCCCGGCTCAACCTGTCCGTACTGGAAGGGGCTGCCCCGGCGGAGCCGGAACCGCTCAACTTCGCCAAAGGGGTAGAGCGCATCGAAGGCCTGCTGCTGGACGATTACCTGGAAAACCCGGAACCGGAACTGCAGGTGGAGATGGGCGGCAACGTATTCTGCGGGCTGCAACGGCTGGAGCATTCCAAAATACTGGTGCATTATGCAGAGGACGGCCAACAATACGCCGTTTTTCACCTTGCCGGCGACAGCTACGACGGGGCCACCCGCCTGGGCATCCGCCGGGGCGCGGGCATGGAGGAAGTGCGGGAAAAGTATGCTGCCGGCTCCCGCGCTGTCGGGAGCCGGCAGGGCTCCTATTTGGTTTTTCCCAAAGAAAACCTCCTTTTCCGGTTCGATCTCAAGGGAAAAGTCGACCAATGGGCTGTATTCCGAATCCGGCTGAAGGAAGAAGAATGACTGGACATACAACCACAATTTGATTTTTTTTGCGAATTCCATATCACCTAAAAGAAATTTACTATGAGCAAGCCAATCGTATTGATCGCCGGCATATTATTGCTGGCGCTTAGCCTGCATGGCCAGGGAGATGTACCCATACTGCTTACCAAGTCGTATAAAAAGGTCAGGTACGCGCCGGAGCAAGGCGCCAAATTCACAAAGATAGAAGCCGTCAAATCCCTGGAAGCGAAAGGAGTGCTGAAGCTCGGCGGCAAGTCTTCAGCCCGTCTTTACTGCAATGGTGCTTTCAAGGAGCTGGACGGGAAAGGAGCGTACGCCGTCGGAAGCCTTTTTCAGGAAGAATTGCGGTATACGCCAATGGGCTATGCCAACCTGTTGAACGACCGGCTCATGGCGGCTATCGGAGGGCCGAAAGGAACCGATTCCATACCTGCCGGTTCGGGCGCGATGAATAAGCGTTTCGATATTGGCGTCACTACTCCGGTCGGGAAGGCCGTAGCCGGCCAAACCATCCGCCTTCAATGGGAAAGCGCGAAAGATATTCCGGAATACCAGTTCCTGATCGAAGAGGAAGGCGGCAAAGAGGTTCACTCCGCCCTCGTAACCGAAAAGCAGTATGCGTTCAGCCCCGGCAGCCTGGGGCTTAAAGCGGGCAGGAAATATGCCATGAGAGTGATGCAGCCGGGCGGAGGCGCTGCTTCCGGCAAGTACTTTTTCACGGTAGCGGAAGATAAAGAAAAAGCGGAGGCGATAAAAGCCCTGCAGGCTGAAGCCATCTATCAGGAGGCGGAGCCGGTGATGAAAAAACTGATGGAGGCGGTTTCGCTCGAAGATGCCGGGTTTTACTATGCTGCGGACCAGGCTTACGCAGAAGCGGCCCAACTGGCGGGCAAGGACGAGCTGCCCGGGAAGATGCGGGAGGCGCTGGTCCGGCGGCGGGTGGAGTGAGTATTGGGCAGGTTGTTCAAAATAAAAAACTTGAATGCTTTGCCTTACATCTCATTTAAAGTTCAAGTTCAAGAGTCAGGTTCAAGTTCAATGCCGGCACCGCCCTGATTTCGGCCTTTATACTTGAACTTGCGCTTGCACTTGAACTTGAACTTAAATTGGGGTTTTCCGCCTTCGTTCCGGCTGCACTGGAAAATGTCCGGCACGTCCGGTCAGTGCTCATACCGCCCGATCAACTCCTCAAACCGGGAGTCGGCCCGGAGGCGCTCCAGGAACGGCGTGGAACGCAGGTCGTCAAAACCCTGGTAGCCTTCCTCCAGCGCCTGCTCCAGCCATTGCAGCGCCGGTTCGGCCTGCCCCTGTTGCGAAAGCGCGCAGGCCACCAGTACCTTGCCTTCTGCATCGCCAGGCTGCAACTGGACATAGGCCCTGAAACGCTCTTCGGCTTCGGGATAGCGGTGCAGTTCCGACAGAAATAAAAAACCCAGGTCGTAATGGGCGTTGGCAAAATAAGGATGAAACTGAATCGCCGCCTCATAATAGGCCGCCGCTTCCTCGTAGCGCTTGTTTCTCTGAGCGATGTATCCCAGGCTGGCGTTTGCCAGCGCATCTTCGGGGTTGAGGCGCCGGGCCTCCAGGAGAGCCTCCCGGGCGTCATCCAGGCTGTCCAGCGCCTGCCATGCTTTACCCAGGATATAATAGGCCTTGGCATAAAGGCTGTCAACAAAGATGGCCTGTTCTGACAGTTCGACCGCCTTTCGGAAATCCCCTGTTTTATAGGCGATGACCGCCAGGTTGTGCCGGGGCGGCGCATAATCCGGGCGAAGCTCCAGCGCCTGCTCCGCTATGCGGGCGGCATCGTCGTACTTTCCGGTTTCCAGGAAGGCCATGCTGATGTTGCCCACAGGGACCGCCCAGGTTGGCGACAAGGCATGCGCCTGTTCAAAGGCTGCCCGGGCCTTCTGATAATCTTTCAGCCAGGTGAAGACGAGCCCCAGCTCGTTGTAGGCATGAGCGGCCAGGGAATCCAGCCCGATAGCCTGTTCCTGCTTTTGCCGGGCCAGTTGGAGTAAGGAGTCCTTATCCGGCGTGGTTTCCGCCTGGAGGCGCAGCACGAGGCCTTCGAAATAAGCCTGCCGGGACCGGAGGTCGTCGTAGAGAAAATTGCCGGGGCTGAGCAGTTCGGCGGCCTTGTCCAGGTATTCAGGGTAGCGCTGGTAGCCAGCGTCGTGCTGCCAGCGGCGCGCCATTTCTTCGGGGCTGGCTTCCAGGTAGGCGTTGAGCGCTCGCTGAGCGTCGTCCTGAAGGGCGGCGCTCAGGTTGAGGCGCAGGGAACTGAGAAGAGGTTGCAGGCCTGGCTGCCGTTGCATTTGCTGAAATAAGGCGTAGGCGGAGCCATTCTCCGGATACAGCAGCCGCCCTTCGGCCATGGCCTGTTGAAACTGCTGGTAAAGGGGATGGATGATCGTATCTCCACTGGAAGGCAGCGAGCTGCGCGGGGTGGCAAAGGCCATATTTTCCCGGTGCCCCTTCCGGCGTTCCAGCAGGGCCAGCAGGGTGTCTTCATCGACGCGGAACAGCTCGGTGCTGCCCGGGCCAACCGTCATGGGGTACTGCTCAGCCCATTTGGAAACCTCGTCGCCGAGGAAGCGTTCCAGTTCCCGCAGTTCCACTTTCAGGTTCTGGTTGCCGTAGGGGTTGGCTTCGCTGTCCGCCAGCCCCTTGAGGCCTTCGATGAGGTAGTAGGAGAACAGGCCCCGGCCGCCGCCCCACTGTTCGCCTTCCAGGGAGGATTGGTCGGGCTCGCAGGAGAGGATTTTGATCTCTTTGGCAAACTGCTGTGCCAGGCCCTGGTTGGTGGCGACTACCCCGCCGGTTTCGCTGCCTGCCAGCTTGCCGGCCCGGCAGGCGTCGGTGACCAGGAGGACCTCCGCGCCGAGCCGCAGGCTGAGGGTTTGTATCACCTTTTGCAGCATCTCGACCGGATAGGTGCCGCTGCCCATGTAGTTGGAGGCTTTGGCGTCGTAGGCGAGCAGGTAGCCCTGGTCCATCAGGATCTTGTTTTCCAGGTCGCCGTGGCCGGAAAAGTAGATGATGGCCCGGTCGCCTGCCTTGCTTTCTTCCACCAGCCAGTACAGGGCCATGGCTATTTCTCCGCGGGTGGCCTTTTCGTTCAGCAACAGCTTGATGTTTTCCGGAGCGATGTTGCCTCCGGCTTCAGATAACAGGAAATCGGCCATCGCCCGGGCGTCGCGGTGAGCAAACTGGAGGTTGGGGATGCGTTCGTCCTGGTAGTCGGAAATGCCGATGATCACGGCGCGGGCAGTCCCTTTGTTGGCCATGGCGCCGATCTGGGCCGGCAAGGGCGGGGCGGCGAGAAGAAGTAATAAAACCGGCAATAAGGCCTTCATAGAAGGTAACTTTTTTGGGTGAAAGCAAATACTTATGGCAGAGGAACCAATTCTATGCGTGCATTTGTGAGGGTTGACTTTTTTCAACATACATAACATTTTATTTGGCTGATAGCCGATGGGTTACCCCGGCAAACGCTAAATTACACCAAAATAACAGAACTGATGAACACACCATTTGCCCGAGCGATCTGCTTCGCCATCCTGACAATGGCCCCTTTTTTCACCAGTGCGCAGAGCGACGCCCTCGTTTTTCGTCCCCTGGGAGGGGAGGAAGAACCGGTTTCTCCTACGGCCTATAAACAAGAGGTTGCCCGGGAGGTCTACAGCCGCCTGGTGGAAGCCCGGGGGGATAACCGCTTCAACCCGCCCACTTTCGAGCTGGCGGGCACCATCAACAACGGCGCCAAGATCATTTATCCCGAAAACCGGATCATCCTGGAAGAGAAAGCCTACGACGTCTGCACCCAGTTCGGGGCCGATTCCACCAACGCCCTGGCCACCCTGCTTGCCCACGAGCTGATCCACTTCTACGAAAAGCACGGCTGGACGAGCAAGTTCTCCAGCTCTTTTGCCGGGCTGGAGATCGGCAATACCATCGGCAAGCTGAGCACCAAGATCATCAACGAGACCCAGGCGGATTACCTGGGCGGCTTCCTGGCTTACTCCGCCGGCTACGATGTGTTCAGGAAGGGCGATGCGTTTATGGCGGCCCTGTACGAAAAATACGGCCTGGAAGAACACACCGAAGGCTATCCCAGTTTGTCCGACCGCCGCGCTATGGCCCGCAGCTCGGCCGCCCGGGTCGGCGAGCTGGCGGATGTTTTCGACGCCGCCAACCTCATGGCCGTCACCGCTCAGTCCGCCGAAGAATACCAGATCGCCCAGGCGCTCTACGAATACATCCTGGAGGACTACCAGAGCCGGGAACTCTACAACAACCTCGGCGTACTGGCCACCTATGAGGCCCTGACCTATTTCAACGAAAACGAGGTCAAATACCGCTTTCCCCTGCAACTGGAACTGGACTTCAGGAGTTCCCGCGGCAGCGGCTTCGCCGAGAAACGGGAAGCCCTGCTCCGCAAAGCGGCCAATTACTTCGACTACGCCATTGGACTGGACGCCGGCTACTCCCCTGCATACCTCAACAAGGCCTGCGTGCTCACCCTGCTGGAAGACTACGGCCGCGCCCGCTTTTACGCCGGCACTGAAGCCCGGGGAAGGGCCGGCGCCGCCGACGCCTATATGGCCGGCAGCGTCGAGGTGCTGCTGGGCATCATCGCCGCCCGGGAAGGCCAGGCGGCGGAAGCGGAAAAGCACTTCAGGCAGGCCGCCGCCCTGAACAACCCTATGGGGGAATACAACCGGAAAATCCTGAAGGGGGAAGAAGTGGGCAGAGAAGAAGTCCTCAGCTTCTCCATCGACCAAACCGAAGAGGTCGACGGGGTGGACCTGATCAACTTCACCCGCCGGCCCCGGGGCGAGCAAAAGATTGCCCTGGCCCTGAACCCCAAGCTCAAACTTTACGGTTTTGTGCTGGAAGATTCTCCGGACAACTCTAAAGTCGTGATCCTGGAATCCAGCCTGGAGTCGAGCCGCCGGGTGCTGTATCTGTACCACCTTACCGGCAAGGGATATAAAGGGAAAACAAGGAAAGAAGTCCAGGTGGGTTCTGGCAGGAAACAGGTGATAACCGAGTACGGAGAGCCGGAGGCCAGCCTGCTGAGCACGGGCGGAGAGATCATGAAATACAAAAATATCCTGTTCTTCCTCGGGCCGGACGGGGCGGTCCGGAAGTGGGCGGCGGCGGAAAACACCAAATAAAGACAGGATTTACCGGAGGGATTGGGCAGAAAGGTTAAAGGCAGACAGGATTAACAGGATGAACAGGATTAGCCGCCCTGTTTCAGCATGCCGGGTTGGGCAGGAAGGTTAAAAGCAGACAGGATTAACAGGATGAACAGGATTAGCCGCCTTGTTTCAGCATCCCGGGTTGTGCAGAAAGGTTAAAAGCAGACAGGATTAACAGGATTTACAAGATGCAGCGCAGAGGCCTGCGCCATAGGTGCGTACATATCCTGTCAATCTTGTAAATCCTGTCTGGCCTCCCTAGCGGTTGATTGCCAGCAATAACCAGCAACTGCGCCCGACTTGGGGTGGCGTTAATAACTGCCCCGGGACTTCGTTCCGGAAGCACCAGGCTGCAGTGCTGCCAAAAGAGCATCTGCAGTACTGTTCCGGGATTTTTTCACCATTCTATCTGCACGAACAAATTCGGCGTAAAGCCCAGCATGGGCCGCTCCAGGCTGTACGTTCCCGGTTGCCCGTTGTTGTACCGGGGCGGCACGGGGAAGAAGTCGATGTCGAACAGGTTGCGGCGGTTATAGGAGTTGAAAACGGACAAGCCCAGCTTGCCTGTCCAGCGTTCGGTGTCGAAGCGGTAGTCGGCGGCCAGGTCTAGGCGGTGGTAGGCGGGCAGGCGGCCGTTGTTCGGTTTGTCGTATTCGAGGAAGAAGACGGGCTGGCCGGTATTGTCATCCGGGCGGGCGCCCAGTCCGGTGGGGGTGGTAAAGGGCTTGCCGCTGCCGAAGAAGAAGGTGGCGGAGAGGTTCCATTTTTTCAGGCGCAGTGTTTGGGTAATGTTGAGCAGGTGGCGCTGGTCGTTGTCGGCGGGAAAAGCTTCGCCGCCGTTGAACACGTCAAATTCGTTGGCCACGGCGCCCAGCGAGTACCCCAGCCAGAGGGTGTAGCTGCGCCAGCGGTGCTTCAGCAGCACATCCAGGCCGGAGGCCCACAACCTGCCGTCGTGCGTAAAGGGGTTCTCCACATCTTCCTCCAGGGTGACCTTCCAGGAGGAGAGGTTGCCCAGGGATTTCTGGTAGTAATCCACCTCCATTTCAAAGCGCCCCAGCCGGTAGCCCAGGCCGAGCGACCACTGCGCGCCGTACAGCGGCGGGAAGCCCTTCCCGGCAATCACCCAGATGCCTTCCCCGGCGCCCAGGTCGCTGTAAAACGGCGGGAGCTGGTAGACGTACTGCCGGTAGGCACCCAGGTTGGTCTGAAAGAAGAAATGCTTGCCGAAGGGATACAGGCTGGCCGAGAAACGAGGCATCAGGGCGCGGTGATTGGCCTGGGGCGCTCCTTCCACCACGGGCGTAAACCGTTCGTAGCGCAGCCCCAGGGCCGCTTCCAGTTTGTCCGGCACCCGGTAGGTATAGGTGCTAAAAAGGGCGGCAGTGTTGCCGGCGAAGGCCTCCGATCCCGGGATGGGGGCGCCGTTCCGGCGTTCCTCCTCATACTGGAAATCGGCCTGCTGCCCCTGGCCCATCCATCCGAGTTGGAGGTGATGCCGGGGGCTGATCTGCCAGTCGTGGGACAGGTGCAGGCTCCAGTCCCGCAGCTCGTTGTAGGTGCGGAACCGGAATTCGAAGAGGGTGTCGGGATGGAAGCTGTAGCGGAACCGGTATTCGTTCCGGAAGTTGCTGACCACGGCACGGGCCTTAGTGGAGAATTTGTCGCTCCAGTTCAACTGGTAATTGATGCTCAGCCCGGAGTTTTCCACCCGGAGCTGATCCTGCGTGAACAGCTCATCGGCAAAGCTGAAGTTGTAGTCGAACTGGTCGTTGCCGGCGTACAGGCTTGCCGACAGCTCGCTTTTTTCGGAGAGCAGGGCATGCCATTTGGCGTTGATGTCTGCGTAGTGGAAATTGGGAAGGGACAGGGCTTCGCCCCCTGTTTCCTTTTGAGCTTCCTGGTTTTCATAGACCCTTCCTTTGGCGAAGATGCGGTTGAAGATGTTCTGGTAGGCCCGGCTCTGGATCAGGTCGGTATAGGAACGGCGGACGGCCAGGAGCAGGGCTGACCGTTCCTTTTTGAGCGGGATTTCCATGAAGCCGTGCAGGTTGATGTGGTTCATGCCAATGCCATAGCGCAGCTTTTCGGAGAGTTCGGGCTTGCCGGTGATGTCGATCACGCCGGAGACGCGCCCGCCGTATTCGGCGCCGAAGCCGCCGCGGTAGACGTCCATGCGCTGGGCGACATAGGGGTTGACCGCCGTGTAGTAGCCGAAAAAGTGGCCGGTGTGGTAGATGGGGATGCCGTCCCACAGCAGCAGATTCTGGTCGGAGGCGCCGCCCCGGATGCTCAGGTTGGCCGCCGATTCGTCGGCGGCGTGGATGCCGGGCAGCAGCTGCAGGCCGCGCAGCAGGTCGGGCTCCCCCCAGCCGGGCAGGGTTGGGATCCGTTGCGGGTTGAACCGGTAGCGGTTGCCGCTTTCCCGTTCCAGCATGTCGATGGTGAATTCTTTGACCAGTACGCTCGTCAATTCGGTATGGGCCGGCGACAGGCGGATGGCCGGGCAGGGCTGCCGGGCAAAATCCTTTGCGGGCAAAGAGACGGCTCCATAGCCGACATAACTGGCCACCAGCGTATCCCTGGCGCCCAGGACGGCCGACAGCTCGAAGTAGCCCGCCTCGTCGCTGGAGCAACCCGCAGCAGTGCCCTTGAGGTAGAGGGTGGCGTAGGGCAGGGGAGCGCCCGTGCCGGCTTCCAGCACCCTGCCGCATAAGCGCGCCGGCTCCGGAGGGCTGGTTTTGAGGACAATATACGCCTCGCCGATCCGGTCGTAGGCCAGGCCGGCGCCTCCCAGCAGTTCCGCCAGGGCGGCGTCCAGTCCTTTGTCCATTGCCGGGGGCAGGGCCTCGATGTTATCCACCAGGGCGTCGTCATAGGCAAAAGATACCTGGAAGCGGGCTTCAATTTGCCGGAGGATCTGCCGGAGAGGGGCTTTGCCGGCCGGCTGGGCGCCGGCAAGGAGGGGAAAGAATAACAGCAAGGCTATTGCGCTGCACTGCAACAGGTTTTTCCGCATCGGGACACCATCCTGCGCGGACAGCACAAATTTCAGTTGCGAATGGCAAAAAAACAGTTTTGGCATAATGCTTTCATTCGGAAATTTGCACCCGCTCTCTGTCCAGTATCTGATATTTCAGCCCCATTGCTCCGCAGACTGCCTGAAGGGCCACTTCCAGGTTGTCATGCGGAAAACGGCCGGTGAAAGTGCGGCCTGCCAGGGCGGGTGCCTCAACCCGGATACCGTATTGCCGTTCCATCTCCCGGAAGACGTCGCCCAAAGGCGCCGACTGGAAGCTGCTCTGCCCCTCCGTCCAGCCCGGGCGGGCGGCTTCGGCGGCGAAGGTGTCAACCACAGTGCCGTCTTTCTTCAACCCCTGCCCGGGCAGCAGCGTGTCCTGCCGGGAAGTGGTCAAAACGAGCACTTGGCCTTCCTGGCAGGATACTTCGAAGCGCTGTCCCCGTGCATACACGTTGAAACTCGTGCCCAGCACCCGGACGCTGCCCAGCGCTGTGCGGACTTCAAAGGCGCCGCCTTTTGTCACCGAGAAATAAGCTTCCCCTTCCAGCACGACCCGGCGGGCGGGCCCCCACCAGCTGTCCTCATACCGGAGATAGGAATCGGCGTTGAGCTCTACTTCGGAGCCATCGGGCAGGGTGGCGGCCTGCCTGGCGGCCGGCCCGGTTTGCCACTCCGGCGCCGGGCGGGCCAGCCACAACAGCAGGGCCAGCCCGGCGACAGCGG
>JAGFJD010000472.1 GCA_024102975.1 Phaeodactylibacter sp.
TCGACTTGCATGTATTAAGCCTCCCGCTAGCGTTCATCCTGAGCCAGGATCAAACTCTCCATAGTGAATAAGTTTGATGCCTTTACGGCATTGTTTCTAACTCAACTGAATCTAACGCGATTTAAAATTAAAATCCGAAGCTTCTTCGCTTCGTTTAGTGCTTACCTTCTGTTCTCACAGTGTCAATGAACTTTTTGCTGCACAGGATTCGCCTGTCGCCGCTTTTATCTTTGAACGGCCCAATAACCACGGGCCGCTCCTCATTTTCTCTTTTTTCCTTTACTCGTCCGCAAAGGGATTGCAAAGATAATTCAACTTCTGGTGCCCGCAAAATTTTCAGGCAACTTTCTCGCCCTTTTTTCCGTCGCGTAAACATGCTGTTCGAGCATTTAGCCCTCTGTCGCCGCAACCTCAAAATCCTGCCTTCTTTCAAAGCGGATGCAAAGGTAAGTAAACCTGAACACCTTTGCAAGTTTTTTTTCAAAAAAATCCTTTTGAACATTTTCAGCAGGAGCTTCTTTAAGAAGCGGGGCAAATGTAAGGGGGCAAATGTTACCGCGCAACCTTTTTGCCAAAAAATTCGAATATTTTCCTGAATTTCGCAGCGAATCAAGACCCAGCCATGTTTGTACTCCTTATATCTATAGTAATCGGCCTGTTTGTAGCCATGTTGTTCCTCAATGTGTATTTCCGGGTCCGGGTACTGCGCACCTACCGCAAGCTGGTAGAGAACCGCGTGGAGTTCGGAGCAGCCCACCTCTTCAACCGGGATAAGATGGAAGAGGAAATCATGCCCCTGTATCCGCACATGCGGAAGGAGATCGAAGCGTTTTCCAGCCACATGCGTTATTCTATACGTATGGCGACCGTGCTGATTGCCCTGATCACCTTGTTCGGCGCCATTTTGATGTATTTCCGGGAGTAGCGTCATGCAGTTGTCGAAAATCTTTTACTTTTGACCCGGCCAAACGGCTGCCGGGGAGCTGTCTATCCCTGTATCGCGGAAGCATACTGCTGGACATTTCTGGGACACAGAGTACGCCGACCTGCCTGCCGCGAGGCGCGGCCTTGCAGGCAGGGAAGACACAGAGCCACACAGAGGCTTGATTATCAACAGAAAAATTTTGCGTACCTCTGTGTTTGACTCAGTGCGCTCTGTGTCCAAAATCATTTTGTCCAGTAGTGTGTCGCGGAAGGCAACACCCCGGGCAGGGGGCTATTATGCGCTGCACTGCTGATAAAAACCGAAACTATGCTCAAAATAGGGCTTTTAGGTGCAGGGCACCTGGGCAAGATCCACCTCAAATGCATACAGCTGGCGGCCGGCGCCTACGAGCTGGCCGGCTTCTACGACCCCGATGAACAGGCGGCCCGGCAGGCGGAAGAGCAATACGGCGCCCGCCGCTGGGCCAGCCTCGACGCCTTGCTGGAGGCGGTTGATGTGGTGGACATCGTCACCCCCACTACCACGCACCACGAACTGGCAACCCGCGCCATCCGGAAGGGCAAACATATCTTTATTGAAAAACCCCTGGCCAATACGCTGGAAGAAGCGCAACACCTGTTGCAACTGTGCCGGGAATACGGCGTCAAAGCCCAGGTCGGCCATGTGGAGCGCTTCAACCCCGCCCTGCTCGCCCTGAATGACATGCCGCTGGCGCCGATGTTCATAGAAGCGCACCGGCTGGCGGTTTTCAACCCCAGAGGGACCGACGTTTCCGTCATCCTGGACCTCATGATCCACGACCTCGACATCGTGCTCAGCCTGGTCAAATCAAAGGTAAAATCCGTGAGCGCCAGCGGCGTCCCCGTAGTGAGCGATACCGCCGATATCTGCAACGCCCGCATCGAGTTCGAAAATGGCTGCGTGGCCAACCTCACCGCCAGCCGGATATCCCTGAAACAGATGCGCAAACTGCGCCTTTTTCAAAAAGACGCTTACATCAGCCTGGATTTCCTGGACAAGGAAGCGCAGGTCGTCCGCCTTTTCGACCGGGAAAGCGACAGCCCTTCCGCCGATAACCTGCTGGAACTCGAAACGCCCCACGGCAAAAAGTTCATTCACCTCTCCATGCCCCAGGTCGAACCCGTAAACGCCATAAAAATGGAACTGGAGGCTTTCGCCGAAAGCATCGCGCAGGACAAACGGCCGATCGTGAGCATCGAGGATGGGTACGAGGCCCTGAAGCTTGCCCACCAGATCATTGGGGAGATGGGGCGGAGGGAAGAGTGGGTGAGTGAGTGAGTGCGTGTGTGATAATAAAAAACCGAGAAGCTATGAATAATACATTATGGACAAAGGCCGGGATGAGCCTCCTGGCGCTGGCGGCCCTGGCCTCCTGCGATGTCATCAACCCGGAGGAAAGCATTCCGGGCTACCTTTATGTGCCGGATATCGAACTGGAGGCCAACAGCGTCACCCAGGGCACCAGTTCGGAGCGGATCACCGATGCCTGGCTCAGCGTGGACGGCAGTTTCCTCGGCGCTTACACCCTGCCCGCCCTGATCCCCCTGCTCGAAACCGGCGGCCGGGAAATCATTCTTCAGGCCGGCATCAAAGACAACGGCATCAATTCGACGCCGGACATCTACCCGTTCTACGAGGCGTACACCACCTCCCTGACGCTGGAGGCGGGCCGGACGGACACCATACGCCCCGTCATTTCCTATCAGGACGCCGCCAAGTTTGCCTTCATAGAGAATTTCGAGCGCAGCGGCCACCTGTTCCAGGACCTCGTCGGGCGGGGCAGCCTCAGCCAGGTCCAGCTGGTGACGGAAGGCGCATTTGAGGGCGCCCAATCCCTGAAGATCAGCCTGGATACGTCCAGCTCCATCGTAGAATTGGCAACCGAGGAACGGTTCAGCGGCCTGACCGCTCAAAGCCCGCTGGTTTACCTGGAAGTCAACTACCGCTCCGACGTCCCGGTCGTCTTTGGGGTCATCGGGCACCAGGCCGGCGCGCCGGCATCCCAGGGCGTCGCCGCCCTCAACCCCGGCTTCAGCCCCAGCGAGGAATGGAACAAAATCTATTTCAACCTCTCCAGCCTGATCGTAGGGGTGAACCGGGAGGAGTATCAGGTCGCCCTTCAGGCCTTCATCCCGTTTGAGAACGGAGGCCTCGCCCGGAATACGGGCAACATCTGGCTGGATAATATCAAGCTGGTCCATTTTTGAGGGGGGGAGTGCGTAAGTGTGTAAATGTGTAAGTGTGTAAGTGTGCGGGAAGCTGCGGCAGGAGTGTCCAAAGTTTACCTGGTTTTGCCGACGGGTTCTGTGTTTAAGGTCCAATGGCATTCTTGAAAATCAGTTGGTTAAGTTGGGAGGGGCTATTCAGAAAACTGTGTCACCAAGGTTATAAACGGCTGATTTCCAAGGTACCCTTGAACATTAAACACAGAACTTTGAACACTCCCGCACCTCAACACCTCAACACCTTAACACCTCAACACCTTCCCAACCCCGGCAACTAACTACACAACGACTATGCAGCAAAACATGACCCGCCGGCGCCGCAGGCACACTCTGTTTTATCAGGTTGCGGATTTCGTTACTGCGATGCTGTCCTGGGCTTGTTTTTTCCTCTACCGAAAAAGCCTGGAAGGAGCGGCACTGGACTGGAGCATCCTCAACGACGCCAATTTCTGGTACGGAGTGGTAGTCATCCCCACCGGATGGCTGCTGTTCTACTCCATCTTCGACCAGTACAGCGACATTTACCGCCTCTCCCGGCTGGCCACGCTTACGCGGACGTTCTTCCTCAGTTTCTTCGGCGTCCTCTTCCTGTTCTTCACCCTCATCCTGGACGACGTCGTCACCAACTACACCACTTATTACAATTCCTTTGTCACGCTTTTTTCCCTGCATTTCACGCTCACTGCCACGGTGCGGATGGTGCTGCTGACCCGGGCCAGCCAACGGCTCAAAGCCGGGCAGATCACCTACAATACGCTGCTGATCGGCGGCAACCAGAATGCCCTGGAACTGTATCAGGAGATTTCCGGAAGGGAAAAGGGGCTGGGCTATAACTTCGTCGGGTTTGTGGATGTCAACAGCCAGGATGGCAACCAGCTGGCCGATCACCTCCCCGCGCTCGGCCTGCTGGAGGACCTGGAGCAGGTGGTCAGAAGCCACAATATCGAAGAGGCGATTATCGCCATCGAAACGTCTGAGCACAACCGCCTGCGCGAAATCCTCAACGTGCTTTTCGACTTTGAAGCGTTGCTGGTCAAGATCATTCCCGATATGTACGATATCATGCTCGGCTCCGTAAAGATGAACCACGTGTTCGGCGCCGTGCTCATCGAAATAGAACAGGGGCTGATGCCCAAGTGGCAGCGCCTTGTCAAACGCCTGATCGACGTGGCCGTGGCGATGCTGATGCTGCTGGTGCTTTCCCCCATGTATCTCTATATCGCCCTTCGCGTCCGCCTGTCTTCCCAGGGGCCCATCCTGTTCCGGCAGCAGCGCATCGGGCTGAACGGCAAGCCGTTCACCATCTATAAATTCCGGTCGATGTACACCGACGCCGAGAAAAACGGCCCGCAGCTGTCCCGCGACGACGATAACCGCTGCACGCCCTGGGGCAGCGTCATGCGCAAATGGCGGCTCGACGAACTGCCCCAGTTCTGGAACGTGCTCATCGGCGACATGTCGCTGGTGGGCCCGCGGCCGGAACGCCGGTTCTACATCGACCAGATCATGAAGCTGGCGCCGCACTACAAACACCTCCTGAAAGTGCGCCCCGGCATCACTTCCTGGGGGCAGGTCAAGTACGGCTACGCTTCCAATATCGACCAGATGCTGCAACGCCTCAAGTTCGACATCCTCTACATCGAGAATATGTCCCTGGCGTTGGATTTCAAAATCCTTTTTTATACCGTGCTGGTGTTGCTGCAGGGGAAGGGGAAGTGAAAAAATGTGTAAAAGTGCTAAAGTGTAAAAGTGTAAAAGTGCCACGCCGGGATAAAGGCCCGGACTGCAATGCACATTTACACATTTACACCTTTACACCTTTACACATTTACACCTTTACACGTTTACACGTTTACACATTTACACCTTTACACGTTTACACATTTACACACTCAAACCAGCCGCCCAAAATGACGACAGCAAACCACTTTGAAAGCATCCCCGGCGACCCGCTCAACGTGAAAATCCACACCCTGCGCAACGGCATGAAGCTCTACATGAGCCCCTACCGCAGGGAACCGCGCATCTACACCCATATCGCCGTGCGGGCCGGCTCCAAGCTGGACCCGCCCGACACCACCGGGCTGGCCCACTACATGGAGCACATGCTCTTTAAAGGCACCAGCCGGATCGGCGCGCTGGACTGGGAGCGGGAAGCCCGGTACCTGGAACAAATTTCCGCCTTGTTCGAGCGCTACCGCCAGACCCGATCTCCCGAAAAGCGGTCGGAAATATACCGGGAGATCGACCGGCTGTCGGTGGAAGCCGCCGCCCTGGTGGCACCTAATGAGTACGACCGGCTGGCCGGCGCCATCGGCGCCCGCCACACCAACGCCTATACCTGGGTGGACCAGACCGTGTACGTCAACGAAATACCGGCCAACGAGCTGGAACGCTGGATGAAACTGGAGGCCGAGCGTTTCCGCATGCTCGCCCTGCGGCTGTTCCACACCGAACTGGAAACGGTATATGAAGAGTTCAACATCAGCCAGGACCAGGATACGCGCAAAGCCAATGACGCCATCCGGCAAGCCTTGTTTCCGCAGCATCCCTACGGAACGCAGTCCACCATCGGCTCGGCCGAACACCTGAAGAACCCGTCCCAGGCCAAAATCCAGGAGTTCTTCCGCACCTACTACGTCCCGAACAACATGGCGATCCTGCTTTCCGGCGACTTCGACCCGGGCGCTGCCGTCCGGCTGGCGGAGCAATACTTCGGCGCCTGCCGGCCAGCGCCGATCCCCCCGTTCGAATGCCCCGGGCAACCCGTCATTAACGGGCCGCTGCGCCGGGAAGTCTTCGGGAAGGAGGCCGCCTATGTGGATATCGGCTGGCGGTTCGGCGGCGCCCGAACGGATCACCCCCTGATGCTGGCCATCATCAAGGAATTGTTCTATAACCAACAGGCGGGCCTGCTCGACCTCCACCTCAACCAGCAACAGCGCGTGCTGAGCTCCCACGCCTGGGTGTGGGCCTACGAAGACTACTCCACTTTCGGCCTGTACGGCAAACCCCGGGAAGGCCAGCGCCTGGAAGAAGTGGAAACGCTGTTGCTGGGCGAAGTGGAAAAGCTCAGGCAAGGAGACTTTGAAGACTGGCTGCCGGAAGTAGTCATCCGGGACCTACGCCTGGTGGATACCAGAGGCAGCGAATCCATCCGGTACCGGGTGGACCTGATGGCGCACGCCTTTATCCTGGGCATCGATTGGGCGCGCATAGTGAACCGGTTCAGCTTCTGGAACGCCCTGCGCAAAGAAGACATCACAGCCTTTGCCAGAAAACACCTGAACAGCAACTGCGTGATCGTCTACAAGCAGCAGGGCGACGACCCCGACGTCATCAAAATGGAAAAGCCCCCGATCAGCCCGATCGCGCTCCGCCGCGACGCCACCTCCGAGTTCGCCCAGGCTTTCCTCGAACAGCTTCCCGGCCGCCTGCAGCCGGAGTTCCCCGACTTCGGGAAGCTGATCGGCAAAACCGAGCTGCAGCCCGGCCTGTGGTTCGACTACGTTCACAATGAAGACAATGAACTGTTCCGGCTGGATTATGTCTTCCCCATGGGAAAGGTTCACGACCGGCTCCTGCCCCTGGCACTGATCTACCTCCAGTACCTGGGCACCAGCCGCTATTCGGCACCCGCCCTGCAACAGGAGTTCTTCCGCCTCGGCCTGTCGTTCGACATCAGCGGCGGCACGGAATACTCCTACCTCACCCTCAGCGGCCTGGACGGGTCGCTGGAGGAAGGCCTGCGCCTCGTCGAACACCTGCTCGCCGAAATGCAGGAAGACGCGCCCGCCCTGGAGAACATGGCCTCCGACATCCTCGCCAAACGGGCCAACGCCCGCAAGGACCGCCGGCACATCCTGCGCAGCGCCATGGGCAGCTTCGCCCGCTACGGCAGCGATTCCCCCTTCACCTACCGCCTGTCGGAAACGGCGCTCCGGCAGCTGGATCCCGCCCAGCTAACCTCCTGGCTGCGCCGCCTCCCCTCCTTCCAACACCGCCTCTATTACTACGGCCCGCGCGCCGCTTCGGAAGCAGAACGGCTCATCCGCCGCCACCACCGCGCCGCGGAACAGCTGGCGCCGCCGCCGCCGCCGCGCCCGTTCCGCCAGCTGCCTACGGAAAAAAACGAAGTCCTCTTCCTGGACTTCCCCATCGTCCAGGCCGACGTGATGATGGTCTCCCGCGGCACGCCGCAGTTCAACCTGGAAGAGCACCTGATGCGGGAATTCTACAATGAGTACTTCGGCTTCGGCATGTCGTCCGTCGTCTTCCAGGAAATCCGGGAGGCCAAAGCCCTGGCCTATTCTACCTACGCCTACTACGGCTCCCCCGACCACCGGCACAAAGCGCACTACCTGGAGGCCTACGTCGGCACCCAGCCCGACAAGCTGCCGGACGCCATCCCGGCCCTCTCGTCCATCATCGAATCCATGCCGCTCGTAGCCGACAAGGCGGAGCATGCCCGCCAATCGCTCCTGCTGCGCCTGGAAAGCGAGCGCATCACCCCCTCCCGCCTGTACTGGGAAGCCCGGGCAGCGGAACGCCTGGGCTTCGGCCATGACCTGCGCCGCGACCTCTACCAGCGCCTGCAGGCCAGCACGGCCGGCCATTTGCTCGATTTTCAGCAGCAGTACGTCCGGGGGCGGGCCTTTAAATACCTCGTGCTGGGCAGCCGGCAGCACATGGATTGGGGCTTTCTGGAAAGTATCGGGCCGGTGAGGGAGTTGGGGATGGAGGAGGTGTTTGGGGGGTAGGGTGTGGGGGATTGTTTCACACCACTGGACAAAATGGTTTTGGACACAGAGAGCACTGAGACCAATACAGAGTACACGGAGTGTTTCCCATTGATAATCAGGCCTCTGTGTGACTCTGTGTCCAGAAAAATGTCTGGTAGTGTGGGATTGTTTTGGACTTTGGACGGGCTTAACAATCCCCCATCCGGCAATCCTGCCACGAAGCCTTCTGCACCCGGAAAAATTGCGTTTTATACTGGCGAACGCGTGGTTTTGTCAGGAACAAAACCAGCGATGCCAGTATATACTGACCCGGCGGGTTTTGTAGTCGACAAAACCTGCCGTGCGTCAGTATAATTGCCCAAAATGGAAGAATAACATTAGGCGCACTCCTTTTGTGCACAAAATATATTGGGTATTTTTTTTTAATGCAAAATCCTTGCTATTTTAGAGGCAACCCAACTGCCGGCAACAAAAAAAAACTTTTCCGGGTAACTTTTCCGGGATTCCGGGTATCAATAAGCAGAGAAACGGCAATAGCACAATTTGACAAGTGCCTCAAAAAACAGAAATGGGAAAAGCATCCAAAGAAATTTTAGACCTCAGCTTTTTAGTCCAGGAAGGGGAAGAGGCGCCTTCCGGGAAGGCTAACCTGGGTTGGGACGCGGCGCTCATCGAGAATGCCCGGGTGATGGTGGTCGGCGCCGGCGCCCTGGGCAACGAAGTCCTCAAAAACCTGGCCCTGATCGGCGTGAAGAACATTCTGATCGTCGACTTCGACGTGGTCGAAAAAACGAATCTTGCCAAATCCGTCCTCTACCGGGAACGGGATTGTACCGGAGAAAAGCACAAAGTCGAAATTGCTTTGGAGCGGTTGAAAGACCTCAACCCGAAGCTGAAGCTGATGGCCATCAACGGGGACGCCACCCTGGATGTGGGCCTGGGCGTGTTCCGCAAAATGGATGTAGTGATCGGTTGCCTGGACAACCGGATGACCCGGATGTGGCTCAACCGCTACTGTTTTGCCCTGGGCAAACCCTGGGTGGACGGCGGCATCCTGAGCCTGGAAGGGCAGGTGGACGTATACGCCCCCGGGGTCAACTGTTATGAGTGCGGCCTGGGGCCAAGGGCCCTTGAACTGATCGAGTACCGCAACGGATGCGTCAACCGGATGAAGCGCTATGCTTCCGCCGGCCTGGCCAACACCAACGCCATCGTGGCGTCCATCGTCGGTGCCGTACAGGTGCAGGAAGCCCTGAAGCTCATTGCCGACCCGTCGAGGTCGCTCGCCGGCCACCAGTTCTACTTCAACGGGCGGTCCAATTATTACGACAAACTCGGGAAGGCCACGCCGAGAAGGGCAAACTGCCGCAGCCATGTCCCTTATGCCGACATCGTCGAAGCGCCCTTGTCCGCAGAGCACTCCGTGGCCGAAACCCTGGAATGGCTGGCCGGCCGCTTCGACACCCGCGAGATCAGCATCCTGCTGCACCACCAGGTGGTCCTGAAGGCGGCCACCGGACAGAGCGAAAAAGTGAAAAGGTTCGTCAAAGCCCGCCCCCACATTACCGAAGCCGACCTGGACGGCCTGCGCGAAATACCGGAAGAGGAGGTGCGCTTCCTGGAATGGACGGACACGGTCGACGCCGGCTTCTCCTACCCCGAACTCCGGCTCCGCGACATCGGCGTGCCGCCCTATCACATATTGCAGGTGATCGCAGGAGGAAAGAAGAACTATGTAGAACTGTCCGCCGATAAGGGCTTCCTGAACTTTGAATGAGGCTTCGGCGCTCAGAATCATAAAACCACAAATACACACCGCTATGGCACAAATGAAGATTTCGGTGAGCATCCCCCATCTGGAAAAGGAGTACGACGTCAACGTACCGGATACGGTCTCCGGAGAGAAACTGTACAACGCCCTGCTGCAGCGCACCAAGGACCTGCTCGAATCCGACGACGGCGGCGAGAACGTTTTCGAACTGTTCTCCAAACGCCTGGGCAAGAAGGTTTATCCCGACTACCGGGATGTCAGCCTGAAGGACATCGGCGTCAGGGAAGGCGATACGATCATCGTCAAGAAAGACCTGGACCCCGGAGGGTGCTGACCACGAAGGTTTGCCGCAAAAGCCTTTTCCCATGCCTTTCTCCGGAAGCAACCGAAGGCCTATTGTTAATCTGCAATCATTTAATGAGATGAATAACCCCAATTATAAAATGGAAGAATTAATAAAGATCGAAGATGACTACCTGCGCCGGAAGATCGACGAACACCTGCGAATCGACCGCCTGGCGAAGGCCAACAGCCAGGTGCTGGCGTATGAGGTGATGGCCAACGACCCGGAATATCCCCACCCTCCCACCGAATACCACGTCAAATACTTCCTGAAAAGCATCGTCGCCATCGATGAAAACCAAAAGCCCGTCATGGGCGAAGTGCACGAGCTTCGGATAAAGATTCCCCGGAATTTCCCGGAGCAGACCGCCGAAAGCAAGATGCTCTCCCCGACCTGGCACCCCAACATCAAATCCTCCGGCCCTTTCATCGGCGACATCTGCACCAACCACAAGGGCTTCGGCAGCCTCTACAACCTGGACGAGCTGATCGTCCGCATCGGCGAGTACCTCCAGTACAAACGCTACCTGGCCGAAGACCGCAAACCCTGGCCTGAAGACCGCACCGTGGCCAAATGGGTGAGGGATTTCGCCGAACCCAACAAAATCGTCAACAAGGACCAGGGGCTTTACATCGACAACTACGCCTGGAATGTCTTTTTTGACGACGTAGAACCGGAGGAACCGGCAGATGACGACATCATCACCTTCACCGAAACGGAATATTCGGGAGATAAACCCGGCAGCATCGACATTCCCCCCTCCGAGCCGGACAACCCAAAGGAGGGAGGGGATACCCCGCCCCGAAACCAGAACGGCGAATCCCGGCAGAGCGATGACGGCAACTTCCTCTTTCCGGATGCCTGATTGCCCCCTGTTTAGCTTCTTAAACCGGAACCATCATGCAATATTTGAAAAAAACAGCCCTGCTTGCCGTTATCCTCTTGCCTGCTATGTTGCGGGGGCAACAGGACGAACAGATCGTTACTTCCCTCACCGGTTCGGTAGAATGTGCCTTCAACCTGCGGCAGGAAATCCTGTATATCGATAAGGACGATAACCTGTACAAGAGAAAAGTGGCCGCCTCCGTCAATATCAATGATGTGAGGAAAGGAATTATCCCTACCCACATTCCGGACTACGCCAAGCTCCGCCTGACGCTGCAGCTGGACCGTTGCCCCGGCCCGCCTTCCGAAAGAAAATCGGAGCTTCGGGTGCGCATCCAAAGGCAGGGAGCTTTCGGAAAAGGGGAATCGACCGAAACTTTCACCCTTAAAAAAAACCAGGGTTATAAGGAATCCTATACCATCGATATCCAACATTGGGGGAAAGCCGCCATTACCCTTACCTTCCTCTCCATCGATGGCAAAAACATAGAACCCGGCGAAGCCTCCACCCGAACGTACAAGTATGAAGTGAAAGTCACCGGCAACCTCGCCGAACTCTACTCCCTTCCCAACAATACGGTGGCCAGCAAAGCTGCTTTCGTACTCAAAAACGCCGAGGCCTACGACCTATACGAATTTTTCCTGCAGGACCGGTACCGGGAAGCGGCGGGATATGACGCCATCCGGCAGGTCCTCCGAAATGCCAGGGAACGCATCGACGCTTCCTACAGGGAACTCGGCCAGGGGCCAACCTCTGCCATCGACAAATTCCGGATCTTCGGGCAGCCTGCCCTGAAAAACTATTCGATAACTAAAAACTACTATGAGTCGGCGCTTGTCGACATGAAGGCCGCCGAAGAGGCCTCTTATCAAAAATCGGCAGGCCTGCAGTCCATCCTCGAACTGGAGAGAGCATCCGAGAACTACCGGAAGTCGTTCTGCGCGGTAGAAGGATATGCCTGCCGCTTCAAAAGCCAGTTCAACTCAAGGATCAGCGGCTTCATCCAGGAGTGGGCACAAAACAGCGGGGACAAGGCCGGTTATTGCTCAGTTTGGGAAGATATCCAGAAGTCCGAATACTTTTCCGCCCGCTCCGGCGACGCTGCTTTCGCCGCCGCCCGGAAAACCTGCGATGTCGTCGTGGATCCATGCGACCGCATCGCCTCCCGCTCAAAAAGAACCTCCAATATCAATACGCTGACAAAACTGCTGGCAGATTCGGAGAAGAACGGCTGCCCGAATACCCTCTTCGACGACATCCGGCAAAAAATTGAATTGCTCAGCTGCCGGGAGCAGATAGAACGCGCCATCGCGGAAACCAATATCGGCGTGAAAAGGTCTTTGCTGAAAGAGGTGGCCGACAAAGCCGGATGCAGAGAAGTGAAAGCAGAGGCCAAGGCCCTGCTGGACAGCATCCCGCTGATCAAATTCGACCGCGACGAAGGGCCGCTGGAAGCCGGCAGAGACTCCATCACCGGCCGGCGCCTGTACAAATACATCGTTCACTTCGAATCCGGAAGGAACCTCCTCCTCTACCAGGTCGACAGCGTGGATATCGAACAAAAGCTCCGCTCCGGTGAAGTCCGGTCGGTGAACTGGGAAAAGAAAGACAAAGCCTTTCACATCATCGTGGACAGCAATGAGAAAGAATATCAGCTCACCTTCCGGTCCAAAGCGACCGGAGAGGAAGCGGGCCGGCTGCTGACCTGGAAACAGTTCAATGCCCGGATAGAGGAACAGGGAAACCTGCTCATCATCGAGCTGGAGAACGGCAGCGCGCCCTACTATGCCCGCTTCGTCAACGAAGGCGGGGCTTTCTCCATGAAGCTGAAGACCCCCCGCGATACCCTGGATAAAGGAGCGCTGGCGAAAAACTTCCCCGGAGCATATACCATGCAGGTCGTCGACAACAACGGGAAAACGGGAGGGGAACTTCCGGAGGTGAAGCTGTCCAGAGGCCTGCAGTTCTCTCTGTGGATGGCGCTGCTCCTGCCTCTGCTCTTCCTCACCGGCTTTATCATTTACCGAAATATTCCCAACACGGACCAATGAGCTGTTTGCTGAATCATATCGCCATTTTGTTGCTGTTGCCGGCCTGGTGCCTGGGGCAAAAAAAAGAGATACCGCTCGCTTCGCTGACTTATGAAGGGGAATCTATGCAGCTTCTGGTGAAAACTTTAAATTATGAACCGGAAGTCGCTTTCGAAGGGAATACGCTCGTTGTGCCGGATGGCGTCATCCCCAATAAAGTGTTGAACCTGGCCTTCCGGGTGAACAGCAGCAAAGACGACCTGGGCCTTTCTTTCAATGTCCGCGCCGGAACCGGCATACAAAGCCTGAAGGAGAGCACCGGCCTGCCGCTGGAAAATATCTTCACCACGGTAAAATTCCGGCTGGATTTCGGGCCTGATCAGATGAATACGGGACTTTCCATTGAAGTGCAGGACAAGGATAAGCGCAGCATCGGCAACTACCGGCTGAACATCCTGTTAAAACCCCTGAAGCCCGCAACTGCAGACCCCCTTGCCGCCTGCCTGGAAATAAAGGACCCGGAGGGCCGGCTCGGTTGCCTGGAAAACCTCCCATCCAAAACAGCAGCCGCCAACGGCGAGATCGAAAAGCTCAGGGCGCAGAAAACCCTGGCTCAGCAGGGGCTGAATGAATTCCGGATGGGCGTGACCGGCACCAACTCCTACTCCCTGACCTGTATAAGCTGCGAGGCGAGCCAGTTCAACCTGACGCTCAAACCGACGCATTACGCCCGAAAAGCACCCGGCAATAAAGGCTGGATGATGGACAATATCCGGCAAACTATCACAGCCGAGATCACCAGCCGCCAATGGCCCGGCCTGGCAAAGCGGACTTTTTACCTTAAGTATGTTCCCCCAGCCGGAAAGCCTTCGGTTGTAAAGCCGGGTGAGACGGAAAAGGAAGAAGAGAAAACAAATCCACCTCCCAAAGAAGATGAGCCGGAGCCATCCCTGGTTATTGTCGACGACTCTACGGAGATTCAGCGCAATACCCCGGTTACTGATACCTCTATGGTTATTGCAGATTCGCTTTGGCAGGACAGCGTAGCCCCGTTGCTTAACGTCCCGAATGTTTTCAACCTGGACACTACCCTGACGGCCCGGTTGGAAGCTTACCGGGAAACCGGGCCTTCTCCTTACCGCAGAGCGCTGGCCGTTGCCCTCCTTTATTGGTGGGTCATCCTGCCAGCAGCCGTGCTGCTCCTGCTGCTGGCCGCCCTGAGCGGAAGGAAGAAAAAACCGGCAGTAACGGCAATGCAGCAACAAGCAGAGGCCCCGGCCGCCGCCCAACCCTCCGGCAGGCCGCGCATCGCCCGGACGACGATACCGGACGAGCGGGAGGGGGGTGAGGAGGAGGTTGAGGTTGAGGATGAGGGGGTGGTGCCGGAAGAGGAGGAAGGCGCCATCGAGTTCCAGGAAGTGGAAAAAGACAGCCGGCATGGAGGCGTGGAACAGCCCGCCCTGGCCCAGGTTGCCGGCAGCCCGGATTATATACGCCTCAACCTGAAGGAATGCTGGCGGGACACCAGCGTGAGCTGGATTTATTTCAGCAAGGAAAGCGTGCGCGACATCAGCCTGATGCTCCGGGAGGAGAACGCTTTTGACATCCGCAAGGACAACGTCGAGGACCTCTCCGAGATCGGGGGCTTCCTGCTGGGCCACTTCTACCCTTCGGAAAACGGGGATTATCAGGTGGCCGTCACGACTTTCATCCCCATCACGCCGGAGAAGAACGACCGGTACACGGTAAAATTCGGCGACAAGGCCTGGAGCGAGCTGGACGACGCTTTCCGGCAGTACCCCGGGCAACGGCTGCTGGGCTGGTTCCATACCCACCCCGGACACGGCCTGTTCCTGTCAAATGCCGACATCGATGTGCACAAATACTCATTTGACAAAAAATACCAGTTCGCTCTGGAGATCGACCCCACGACCCCCCGTTGCGACGTCGCCTTTTTTTCCTGGCAGAAGACGGGAAAGATCAACAACCGGGATGACCGGGCGATGAACCGGTGGTGGAGCTTTTTGGATCTGGAAAAACGATCAAACATTATATAACCTGAGGAAATGGCTCAAATGATATGGCGTAAAAATATTGTTGCTTTGTTCCTGGCCGCCGGGCTGGCCTTGTCCTGCCCGTCGCCGGCAGGAGCGCAGCAAAATGGGGACCAGAAACTGATCTGGGCGTCGCGCAGTGACGCCAACGCCCCCGGGATTGAAGCCGCCGGGGTGGATACGGCGTCCAACGTGGATGCGGTATACCACGACAAGGAGACCAAAACCATCGACCTGTTCTTCCGGGCCTGGGATGGCAACCGCCAGTTTTGGGATTTCGACGAGAAGAATCTGGTCGTCAGGGAAGTCGTCGGGGAAGACACCCTGGACCTGCCCGTCGTCTTCCAGGGCAGGGTCAGCGATGCCAACTTGTTCGGCGAGGGCGAGGTTTTTCAGGTGAAAACTCAGTCGAAGAGAGATTACCACCGGGAAAAACGCACTTACCTGCTCACCTGGCGAAGCCCGGACCCAAATCAAAAAGAGATACTGGCCGACATCAGCGTCCAGAAAAACTGGTCGCTGCTCACGCCCTTCTCCCTGACCCGGCAGCTCAGCTTCTGGGACCTGCTCGTGCTGGCCCTGTTCATCCTGGCGGCAGCCCTCCTGGCCCTCAGCGAACTGTTTCCCTGGATCAACATCTATCAGTTCAAAAAGAAGTACGTCGTTCCGTATGCTCAGGTCAAAAAGGAGGGCGAACGCAAGCTCAACCCCATCACCGGCAGGGCCCTGGAACCCAACGAGATGGTGGTCCACCTGTGCGGCCGGGCGATGTGCGACGTCCCTTTCCGCATCTGGAAAAACAGGCATTACCGCTGCTGGCACTGCCCGGAACACTGCGACGGCGACGCCCACGTCTGGACCGGAGAGTTCTTCTCCCAAAAAGGGGGCGCCCAGAAGCTGAACTGGCTCTGGTTCGGCGCGGCGGGCGGCGCCCTGGCCTGGCTCATCAACGTGGGGCTGGAGCGCGCCCTGGCAGGTTCCGCCGCTGAAAACCAGGAGTATGAATACGCCCTGCTGGGCTTCTCTATGGGCCTGGCTTACGCCTTTATGCTGTCGTGGGTGGAAGAGATCGGCCAGGGGCGAAGCCTCTCGGTGGGCCGCATCCTGCTGCGCACCCTTATGGGCGCCACTATGGGCGCGTTGCTGTTTTACGTTTCTTCCCTCATCGGCGACGCCAACTGGCTCGGCGCCATCACCTGGCTGGTGTTCTGCGTGCTGCTGGGGCTGGTGATCTCCTTCAACTCTTCCATCAACTGGAAGCGGGGCGCCCTCAGCGGCCTGATCGCCGGGCTGGTGTCGGGCGTGGTTTACTACCTGATCCCCCTGCTGTTCCCGGAAGCGTCGGTGGTGAAGATCATCACCCTCATCGTCGCCGGCGGCATCCTGGGACAGGGCATGATACAGGTCGTCAAACGGCTCGACAAGATCGAGCTGCAGGTCGTCTCCCCCTCCTACCGCAGCGGCATCGTCTTCGCCCTCGACAACTTCCTGCTGGCGGGCAAAAACATCCTCATCGGCAAAGACATGAAAACCTGCGACGTGCGGGTGAAATGGGAGGACCCCTACGTGCTGGCCAAACACGCCGAACTGCGCCTGGCCAACAACCAGGTCTACATCAAACCCCTGGGCGAGGCCGAGCTGTGGATCAACGAAGACCGCCTGCAAAACGGCAAGTCCATGCTGATCAAAGGCGGCGAGATCATCCGCCTGGGCCGCAACAGCGATACCGTCTTTAAATACCTGCAGAAGTCCTGACAACCGAATTTCCAAACTTTCCAAAAACCCCGATCATGACAAAGGAAAAAATACAAAAACCCGGTTTGATTTCAAACACGCTGAAAATGGGGCTGCTCCTGCCTGTCCTGGTCGTGGGGCTGGGGATTGGTGGGAAGGCGCAGGATTTTGTTGTGGAAATCCGCTTTGATACGCCTGCTTCATTCTGTGCGGGAGGAGGATTTGCTGTTTCTATGTCCAATGACCCCAATTTACAGCCTGACAGTTGCGCGTATGCACTCTCCATCTTTCAATGGCAATGGCAAGAGGACCCTTCGGCAAATTGGGAAAACATCCCCTCCAGCTCTAATTTTTCAGGTATTAACTCCTTCGAACTTACCGGGATGGGCATTCCGATAGGTTTCGACGGCTATTCTTTCCGCTTGGTAGTCACTGCTACCAGCATGGTCATAGGTTGTGACAATCTAACCGGCACCTCAGCGGCGCTCACGATCACCGTTGGCGACCAAGCCGACCCTTTGGCCAGCATCAGCATAAACCCTGCTAATGGTAGCCTTTGCCCTGGCCCCGACATCAACTACACCCTTACAGCAATGCCCACAAATGACCCCACCCAGATTGTCTGGTACCGAGGCGACCCCAATAGCGGAGGAACGCAAGTATTCACCGGGAATCCGTATAATGCCTCGTCATCCGGCACCTACTTCGCCAGAAGAGAAATAGCAGGTTGCGGCACGACCACTGCCATAAGTAGGGAAGTAACGTTCCAAACCGCATCCACTGCACCGACAACAGTAACGGCTACCCCTGATACTATCTGTGCAGGAGAAAGCATAATGCTAACGGCCTCCGGCGGCGTAGCAGGGGCCGGCACCAGCCTGCACTGGTACAGCATGCCAAACGGCGGAGGGACAGCTTTGGGCACTGGCTCCAGTATCATTCAGTCGCCCAGCGTCAGCACCACCTACTATGTCCGGCGAGAAGGAGCAGGAGGATGCGGCACTCCTACAGCAGATGGGCAGGTAACTGTACTAGTAAAGACGCCCCCCCAGCCTTTCACCACCATTACAGCAAGCAACGCCCAACCCTGCACCGGCGCTCCCATTTCCCTGACGGCCAGCGGCGGGATTGACCAGGTAGGTCAAATGGTTGTCTGGTACGACGGTCCCAACGGCACGGGTATGGAACTGGGGCCGGGAAAAACCCTCCCCATCAGCTCCGCAGAAGATAAAACCTACTACGTGCGGCGGGAAAACGGCTGCCCGAACGGCAATTCCCCCGATCAATCCATTGCCATAACCACCCGCCCTGCCCCGGCAGCGGCCATCGAGATGCCCGCCGAAGTGACCTGCGTGGGCGAAACCGTCACCTTCCAGGCCACGGAAGACCCTGATATCGTTAGCTACCAATGGTCGTTTACCGGAGCTACTCCGAGTTCATACACCGGCCCCGGGCCGGTAGACGTCGTATTCAACGTCGTAGGACAGAGAACCATCAGCCTGACCGTCGACAACGGCAGTTGCACCAATACCCTCGACGCTTCTATAGACGTCCTGGATGAACCCACTCTCCTCCTGGACGACGTACTGCTCACCAACAGTGTGGAAACCTTCACCGTCAC
>JAGFJD010000270.1 GCA_024102975.1 Phaeodactylibacter sp.
CGCTAAAGCCGTGCCCAAAGCCGACAAGCTGCTCCAGCTCACCGTAGACCTGGGAAGCGAACAGCGAACCGTCGTCGCCGGCATCGCCAAATTCTTCAAACCGGAAGAACTGCCCGGACAACCGGTAGTCGTAGTGGCCAACCTGGCTCCCCGCAAGCTGCGCGGCATAGAGTCGCAGGGCATGGTGCTGATGGCAGAGAACGACAAAGGCGAACTGGCCTTCGTAAGCCCGGAAAAAGGCTGGGGGAATGGATGGATAGTGCGGTGAGGCCCCATGAAAACGGGTATATGCTGCTTTTGACCGATGTGGAAATACATGGAAATACATGGAAATACATGGAAATGCGTGGAAATGCGTGGAAATGTGTGGAAATGCCTGGAAATGCGTGGAAATACATGGCCGCCCAAGCCCGGCGGCCGTCACCGGCGCATCTCCATGCATTTCTAAACATTTCCTCATTTCTCTCTTGCTGCTCCTCGACTACGGCTATGCTGCGGGCCAACCTACGCCGGACAGCGCCGCCCGAAAACCTATCGACGTCAATATCCTTTTCAATTATTACGATCAGGAAGGCAACCACAGCGCCGTCACCGGCGGCATCGGCACCGAAAAACTGACCGACTACGACACCCGGATCATCGTCTTCATCCCGGTGGACAGCGCCAGCCGGCTGTCGGCCGAAGCGGGCTTCAACACGTATACCTCCGCATCGACCGACCGCATCGACAGCCGGATGTCTTCCGCTTCCAGCAGCGACATCCGGGCGTCCGTCCAGTTGGGTTGGGAAGAGGAAAAGCCGGAGACCCAACAAGCCTACAGCTGGGGAATGGGTGGGTCGGCCGAGTCTGATTACCTCTCCATGAATATCCACGGCAGTTTTTACCAGCCCCTGAAAGATGGGCAAAGCGCCCTCTACCTCGACGCCCAGGCTTTCCTGGGGCGCTGGGTACTGTACTTTCCGGAGGAACTCCGGGATACCGTGCAACCTTTCATCACAACTGACCGCCGCTTTGCCTATCACTTTAACCTGCAATACCAGCGGGCCGTCAACCGGCGCACGAGCCTGGCGCTGAGCACCGGTTTTTCCTACCAGCACGGCTTGTTGTCCACCCCTTTCCACCGCGTCTACTTCCCGGAGGAAGAGCTGCCGCGCATCGAGCGGCTGCCGGGCCGGCGCTGGCAATGGCCCGTCAGCCTGCGTTTGCACCACTTCGCCGGAGGCGGGGTGGCCACCCGCTTTTTCTACCGCTACTATCTGGACGGCTTTGGCATCCGCGCCCACAGCCTGGAGCTGGAGCTTGCCTTGAAGCTGAACCCTGCCTTCTCCCTCACGCCGGTTTACCGCTACCACCGGCAACGCGCCGCCGATTTTTTTCAGCCCTACCTTGGGCACCGCAACGGCGCGGCCTTTTACACTTCTGATTTCGACCTGTCCGCCTTCAGCAGCCACAAAATGGGCCTGGGTATCCGGCTCAGCCCCGTCTGGCGCTGGCGCCTGCTGGCGAAAAGAAAGCTCGGCGAGATCACCGGCATCAGCCTGCGGGCTGCCCATTACCGGCGGTCGGACGGCCTCCGGGCGTGGATGGGAAGCCTGCTTTGGGAGTGGGCGTTTTAAACCTCTTCCTTGTTTTTCTCCACCAGGAGGTCGAACCGGAGCTGCCCGTCGGCCTCCCCGCGCCCGGCTGTTTTCCGACGGGCGGCCCAGACTGCGATGCTGCCGTCGTACCAACGGGTGCGCCGCCAGCAGGACTGGACAACCAGGCCCGTCCGGGGCACTTCTTCTTCATAAATATAATACGGTTCCTTTTCGTGCCCGTCCAGCCCTTTGCGGAGGATATGAGCCTGCGGGCGGATGCGGCGGTTGGGAAACCCCGGAACAATACGGGGCATGGCGGCACGCTGCAGCAGCAATATCCGCCGCTGCGCCGGCCGGCTGTCGGGAATCTGTACCGGCAAGAGCGGAATGCGGTTTTCGGGAACGCTGGTCCCGATCTGCCAGCGCAGCTTCGCCTCGTTGGGCAGAGGGGGAGGCTCTGGCTGGCTGTCCGCCGCCAGTTGCCGGAAATATTCGCGCACCCGCAGGGCGCGCTCAAAGCCGTTCTCGCCCTTGCGCACCCCGTCGGGCACGATGTTTTCGATGCCCCATGCCATGTTGGCCAGCTCGTCCCGGACAAATTCTACCTGTTCCAGCGGGGCGCTCTCCTGAACGAAGCCGGACGCCGACGGCACCAGCAGCCATTGGTTGGCCTGTGTTTCCATTGCCGTATCCCCCGCTACTTCGAACAAGCCCCAATCCGTCTCCCTTTTCCCGAACGGCGTCTCCCGGTAATGCCGCAGGCAAACCTGCTGCCCGAAAACATCGGTAACAAGGACTTCCTCCACCCGGCAAACCTGGCCGGCCGGGATCGCCATCGGGGCTACCAGCCAGTCGTTGCCAAACATCATCAGATACTGGCCCAGCATCATCATGCCGGTCTCGGTAACATCGAGGTCGAGGTTGCCGAAATTCACCTCGCCGTCTTCTATTTCCCACCAGCGCGCAGCCGGCATGCCCGGAAAGGCCACCCTACCCGGTATGACAGTACTCCGGTGAGCGCGCCCTCCTTTTTCCAATCCTTCCGTCAATCCCCTGGCACCGCCCACATAATCCGGCGCGCCGGTGCGAAAGCTGTGCCAGTCCATCGTTTTGCCGCGGTACTCGTCGGCCCGCAGCACCTGCGCCGCATCTCCGTCCTCCGAAAAGGCACAGTCGAAGCGGTATTCCAACCGGGAGGCATTCCAGCCCGCACCGCTTTCCGCGCTGAGGCCGTACATCCTTGCCGCCCAGTCCAGGAACTGGCCGCCGACAGCATCCACTCCCGCATCGTAGGCATCCAGGAAAACAGAGGCTTTTTCGGTTTTCAATATTTCAAAAAGCCGCCCCCCGTCGATCATGCGCCCTTCGGCAACTGCCCGGAGATGTTCGGTATAGTTCTCATTGCTGAGGGTTTCCCCATTGTCGAATTTCTCCCGCGGGCTATAGTCGGCGGGAACCCGGAAGTGCAGCATTTTATTTTCCCGGAAAGCGGAAGCGGCCATTTCACCCTTTCCCCCGGGCAACAGTTTTTTCAGCATGCGAAGCCAATGCCGCCCCATTTCCAGGCGCTGCTGCAGGCTGAGCGCAATGGACTCCTGCTCAACTTCAGCCTGCAAAGGCCGCCCACTTTGAACCGGCTGCGCCTTGTTCCGGTTGAGCGAGATGCGGCCCAAAGGGGTAGAATGAAAAACCAGGCTGGCGAAAGCCGGCGTACCGCCATCCTCTCCCATGAATTCTCCCATCTGCCACTGCCGCGACAGCATCCAGAGCGCATCGCGCACCTCAGCGCGCAGGGGCCGCTCCAGCGACTTCATCTGTGGGCGGGGTTCGAGCCGGTTCCAGAAAACAAACTTTTTAGCCATATCACTTTTTTTTAAAAATACCGCCCGAAATCAGTAAAAGCGGTATGCCCGTTCGAATCGATCGGCGCCAGGAGCATCGGCAGGTAGTGCGCCGCCACGCTTTCCTGCTGGATGATCTTGGCGTCCACTGCCCGTGCCTTGGCCAGTTCCATGGTTTCGGTTATGGTATCCATCAGCTTGTCCAGCGTCCAGCGGCCTTCCAGTTTGGGAGACACAGCCAGCAGGACAACCTGGGGCGCTTCCGCGTTAGGCTGGTTGTAATGCAGGGCAAGGCCGGCATCCAGCGTGGCGTCCGGAACAGTCTCCAGCCATTCGTCAACCAGCATGCCGGCATTTTCGGCTGCGGGCTGAAAATTTTCGGGCACTTCAAAAGCCAGGGAAACAGCACCCGGGCGCACCTGTTCCCCTTCCGGCAACGGCAGCCCGAACCATCCCGGGCATCCCTCCGGCATAAACGGGAACTGCAGCGGCTGCAAAGGCGGCGGTGCCTGCCCGGTAGCCGCCTCGCGCAACAGAGAGTACTGATGATACTGCTGGCTGTCTTCCCGGGTTAGGGAAACACCCTGCAGCCATTCTTCCAGGGCAAAGGGCCCTGCCGATTCGAGCCGGTAATCCTCCGCCAGGGCAGCAGCCACCTCCTCCGGGTTGAAAAACCGGAAAGCCGGAAAAACCCGGAACGATCTTCCGAACAATTTCTCCGCTGCTTCCTGCAGGGTTTCGGCAAATTC
>JAGFJD010000502.1 GCA_024102975.1 Phaeodactylibacter sp.
ACGCTCACTCATCCGGTGGGCAAGTACCACGTGTACAACAACAAGGCCATCAACCTGCTGGCGGGCATCATCGAAAAGGCCGCAGGTATGCGAATGGATGAATGGATGGAAAAAGAACTGTTCCGGCCGCTGGGCATTACCGATACCTACTGGCGCAAGGACTCGGCCGGCAACCCCTACTGCATGGCCTTCCTGGAGATCCGCCCCCGGGATCTGGCAAAGATTGGGCAACTGCTGCTGCAAAACGGGCAGTGGGAAGGCCGGCAGCTCATCAGCCGGGCATTTATCGAAGAGGCCATGCGCCCGGCGGCGCCTTTCCTGCCCAACTACGGCCTGCTGTGGGAGCTCTACACCGATACCTTTGAATTTGTGGTGGACGAAACCCAACTGCAGGCTCTGAAAGCCGCCAATGTTCATCCGGATTTTCTGGCCAGGGCCCGGCAGATAGAAGGCCGCTACGACGGCTACCGCCCCTACTACGGCAAGGTGCGGGAAGTGTTCGGCGACAGCTGGCGGGAGGCATTCCAGCGCCACCTCTGGCCCACCGGGCTGCACCTGGGGCGTAAGGAAACGGGGGGACAATGGGCCTTCGCCGGGCTCGGCTACCTGGGGCAGCACCTCATCGTCTGGCCGGAAGCGGAGTTGGTGGCCGTCCGCCTGATCGCTCAGTATGACGGATACGATTGGAATACCGATGAACTGACGGATTTCCCGGAGCTGGTGCGGGCGCTGGTGGAGGGGCCGGGGCGGTAGGCGGGCCGGTTATTGGTTCATTTTTATTCAGCCGGGCCTGTGGTTGTTGGTTATTTACTGCGGCCCGGCGCCCAGCGGTTATTGACTGTTTCCACGTAACGGACTGAAGGCTCGTCCTGCGAGAATTGACAGTGACGATAATCATTTATTTTTTTACAGGCTCAGAATACCTTGCTCTGTGAACCACTCTTCAAAAGCGCTCTTTTTTTCAAAATAGACTCTTATTACCCCCCATTTTGAGGCTTCGTCCGGCAGCCCCCCTTTTGTTGTCGGCGGGGCTGTTCATTTAAAACCATAACCATAAAAACGTTTCAGTTTTTCGAAAATGGCCAGTATTCCCTTTACAGGTTGCTGGCTGTATCGCTTGCGTTGATCCTATGGGCTTTTCTTCCCTCAGCACTGGCACAACCCAAGGTGGGCGTGATCGGCGGCGCCAACTTTTCCGATCTTCGGATGGAAAATGCCGATAACAGCGGTGTGGAGTACAACATGCGCTCCAGCTTCAAAGCGGGCCTGATCGCAGAAGTTCCTATCGGAGTCAGCGGGTTTGCCATTCAGGCCGAGCCGCTGTTCGTACAGAAAGGCGCATCGGTAAAAACCCCGATCAAGTCGGAGACCGACGGTCCGGAAACGGGCCTCAGGATGAATTACATTGAATTGCCGATCCTGGCGAAGTACTCTTTCGACTTCGGCGCCCTGTGGCCTTATCTGGTTGCCGGCCCCGAATTCGGATGGATGCTGAGCGCCAAACACACGGGCGTAGATGTAAAGGATAATTTCGAAGATCTTGACTTCCTGGCCACCGGCGGCCTCGGCCTCGATATCGAAGCATCTGACATGATCTTCGTCTTCGTGGAAGGCCGCTACAACTACGGCTTGTCCAACATCAATGCAGTAAAGAACAGCACGGTTGACCTGTACAACCGCGGAATACAGGTGATGGGCGGCGTGAAGCTGGCGTTGTGGTAGGAGGGAGAGCGGGGCGTATCTGCTGTAACCTGTATTTGGGGGGTGTAACGCTTGTTACCTGCTCTTAACTGGTTATATGGCTGCCTCTTCCACAAGCTCAGGGTGAAATGGTTATATTGTTGGCTTGCCAGCTGCGGCCCCACGCCAGGGTGCGGTTTACTACCGTGCCCTGGCTTAGGAAGACAGCCCCCCCCCTTTAGCCACAACGAATAACCAATAACGACAAAACCCCTCCGGGCCACAAAGGCCAGAGGGGTTTTGTGCCTCCGAGCGGCATAAGTTGAGCAACAAGATTGAGTTTGCCCCACTAGAATGATAATGTCAGATGTTCCATTTCTTCTACCTCCATTTTTGGGCATTATAGTCCTGGTTTTTGTGGCCATCCCGTTAGAAATGAAAAAGTTCCGTATCTTTGAATAGCAGGTTTTCCGATTTTAAATCATCAATCCCAAAACTATGGAAAGTCTTGTACCTCAAAAAGAAGGGACGTTTCCTCTTTTGTTACTGCTGTTCGTGACAAGTTTAATCGTTTATCTTTTTTTGATCATTACCCAGGTGTCAAAGCCGGTTCCAATCAGCCCCTCAATATCCTATTGGGAAAGCCTTGACCTATCCATTTCCGATTTCATCCTACGCTCCGAAACACCCGAGATCACTCTTACAAACGAGCAGGTAACGGAAATCACCGCGCTTTACAATGATGGTTTGGAGTTTGGTGACGATCCGAATGACCCCTGCCAGAAACTGAAATTAACAGGTTTTAAGAAACTAAATAAATGGATCAATCAGTTTAAGCAAAGAGGATTTACAGTATCCAAGATCAGGGAAACCTTAAAAATCGGCACCCGATCGGTATACAATCATAGAAGCGGCACCAATTTTACAAGAATTATCCACCCAGACGGCAGTTGTATTATTGTTGATTTTGTAGATTGCCTCATCTGGCAGATTGCTCCAGCACACTTTATATTATATTTTAAAGGATTATGAAAAGCTTGACCAAAATATACGTGCGTGTTTTTTCCGAAGAATATTGGTTTGGCGCCTGGGCGCCGGTTGACGCTATAGCTGATGACAAAGAGGATGGTATCTTCATTATTACGGAGAACAACCTGACTGAAGATGATGAATACGAGTTTTTTAAGCCTGGCACTGAAGTGAGGGTGGAAAAATTTACTGATGAGCATGGAAGGGAGTTTCTTGGGGCGACTGAAGTTTATCTTCAATCGGCTAATAGAGAGAACGGTTACAAGCTCCCCAATAAATTTTGAGTAAAAATCGAATACCGAATGAAATGGATTGACGCTGGGCCCGATTTTCTGAGATGGATATTCCTGCCCGCCTTAATTCTCCTATCTTCTTGCCTCCCCTGCCAGACAATGGCAGCCGGCCTGCAGGCCGATGAAGCCACTCTGTATCGAAACGAGGGACAGCTATGCGCCCTGCTCACTCTTAGTTGGAAGCATGCCTGGAGAAACGAACGCAACCACGATGGCGCCTGGTTATTTTTCAAAACAAAAAGCCCGGAGGGAAGCTACCGGCATGCCTGGTTGGCCTCCAAGGGGCATCAGGTGGTTGATGAATTGGTAGAGTGGCCGGCATCGCTCACTATGGAAGTATCGGAAGATGGAGCTGGCGCGCTGGTTTTTCCCGGTAAGGAGTTTCGCGGAGAAGTGAATGCCACGGTCAATGTATGCCTGCAGGAAAGACAGCCGATAGAAAACCTACAAGTATATGGGCTCGAAATGGTTTTCATACCCGGCGGCCCCAACAAATTGGGAAATCCTGGTTCTGTGGCCCTGTCAGCAGGGGCGTTTTATCTTGCCGGGAGCAACAGTAATTACGGTGGCTTGTTTGAGCTTACCCATGAAGATCAGGAAATTCCAGTTGGCCCGTCTGCCGGGGCTTTATACTATTCTCCGGCGGCCAGTACTGGTGACGGCAAAGGCCCCATACCGGCCTCTTTTCCAAAGGGGGTAGCGCCATTCTGGATCATGAAATACGAACTTGCGGTGGGCCAGTATGTGGATTTCCTCAATGCCTTGTCCCCGGATCAGGCGCGAAATCGCAGCCCAATTGAAACAAGTGGCGCCCAGGAGGCGCCCTATTTCAGCCACCTCGGAGAGAAAAGCCGTGAATCCATCCGCTTCAGCGGAGGCCGCCGGGTTGCGCTCTATCCCGAGCAGCCGTGCGGTTTCCTGGGCTGGAAAGACCTGTTGGCTTACGCCGACTGGGCCGGCCTGCGCCCAATGACGGAGTTGGAATATACCAAAACCTGCCGTGGAACGCGCGAGCCCATCGCCGGCGGCTACCCTTGGGGGGCTGCTACCCGTATCTACCTTCAGCGTGGCCTGGATGAAAACGGTTTCCTGTATAACGGCCGGTTCCTATTCGAGGGCCAGCTCGATCATCATATCCGGTCCTTATCGATCTTCGGCGCTTCCTACTACTGGGTGATGGACCTCTCCGGCAGCCTCTGGGAATGGGCCGTTAGCATCGGCCACCCGGAGGGCCGCGCCTTTACCGGCCAGCATGGCGACGGGCAGCTCGCCCATACCGGAGAGGCCAATACCTCCGGCTGGCCTATGGATAATGGTTTTGGTTTCCGCGGCAGCGGCTACTATCTGCAAGATGACCCACTGAAAATCCGAACCTATACGCCGATAGCAGAGCGGCCGTTCGCCTGCCTGAATGATGGGCGCCGCCGCCGGTGGGCGGGAGGGCGTTTGGTGAGGAGTTGGCAGTGAAGGCATTAGCGCCATAAAATGCATAAAACAGGAACGGCGCCTCAAATCTTCACCACCGTATACCCTACCTGCTCTCCATCAACCTCAAAAATGACCCTATAAGCCCCGCTGGGATAGTCCGCCCAGTCGAGCGACAAAAGGCCGTCTTTCAGAGTGGCGGCCTGCAGCAATTTTCCGGAGGGAGAATACACCTTTACAGCTGTTCCCAAAAGCGTTTCCGGCGCCTGTATGTTCAGCGTGTCTTCCACGGGGTTGGGGAACAATCGGAAAGGGTACTTCTGCTCCGTGCCGGAGGAGGAGACAGGCCTTTGCTGATATACCCGCACATAATCGACCACCATGGGGCTCTGGGTAAAACCGGGGTCGATCTCCCCGGCCATGGCCACATTCAGCAGCAAATACTGGTCGGCGTCGAAGGGCCAGGTATCGGCATTTTGGATGTCGGGCGCATAGGTGTAGTACACCTGGCCGTCAATGCTGAACTGCATGTCATCGGGAGTCCACTCCAGGGCGTAGATGTGGAACAGGTTGGAGACGTCCTCCGCCATGATACCGCCGTGGTTGACCGTGCCGCCGAAGGAAGAGGGCGTGTGGAGGGCGCTTTGGATGTAATTCTGGTTGTGCCCCCAGTGTTCCATGATGTCAATTTCGCCGCAGGCCGGCCAGGAAACGGCACCGTACTCGCTGGCCCAGAACCCTCCGGTTTCCGTGATGTTCTTCCCCAGCATCCAGATGGCGGGCCAGGTGCCCCGGCCGAAGGGGAGCTTGGCCCTTACCTCCACCCGCCCGTAGGTGAAGGCGAATTTGGAATTCAGGCGCGCCGAGGTGTAGTTCTTGGTTTGCCCCTGGTCCGTGAAGGTCTCTTTTTGGGCTACGATGTGCATCAGGCCGCCCTCGACGTAGGAATTGTCCAGCCGGTCCGTATAATGCTGGAATTCTCCATTGAACCAGCTCACCCCATTGGGCAGCTGCGTTTGGTGGTGCCATTTTTCCGGGTCGATAGCCCCCGCCTCGTTGAATTCGTCCGACCAAACCAGTTGGTCAAAGCCGGCGTCATTTACCGTACTGCCTGCAAAGCGGAAATCATCCAGGTAGGCGGTTACCTGATCATTGTTGTTCTCGCCGTTGACTTGAATGACCACGCGGCTGAAGTCGGTGCGGCTGGCCGGTGGGGGAGAGTCGGGGTCCAGGTTCAGAAAAGGGCCATTGGCGAAATCAAAGGTAACGGTTTGCCATTGGTCCAGGACGAGCGGCTGGATGATCTCACTCTGGGTAGGCCAGGGTTCGGGCAGGCCGCCGTTCTGCAATTTCAGGGAGATCTGGTTGGGTTGATCCCCGGTGAGGCTGTTCGAAGGGATGTACACCTTCAGGGAAAAGACAGCCTGTTCCGACAGGTCGAAATGGCCGCGAATATCGAAGCCGGCATTGGCGTAGTCGCCGCCGGTGTCGGTGTATTTCAGGACCGTAGCGGAGGGGTTGACGCCCTGGGGGAAGGGGTTGGGAAAGGAGTGGTCTATTCCACAGTTGTCGCCGTACCAGGTGGCGATGGCGGCGCCGCCTTCAAAATTGTCAGTGATCGACGGGCTCTGGGCGAGGGCCGGGAGGAAAGAGAGCGTGAGAACGAGGAGGAGTAGATGTCGCAAAGTAAGATATATTTTTTCTGATTTAGGAATGATAAAAATGAATTCGACGTCCATGAATGATGATGAAGGCCGATGAACCAATAACGAATAACCAATAACGAATAACGACGAAGCCCCTACGACCCACAAAGGCCGAGGGGCTTCGTTCTCCGAGCGGCAAACGAGACTCGAACTCGCGACCCTCAGCTTGGGAAGCTGATGCTCTACCAACTGAGCTACTGCCGCTTTTATCCGCCGAAGCCCTGGCGCAGGCGGATGACTTTGGAATTTTTCTTAAAGCTCCACAATATTACCAATTCCCAGGCAAATATGCAATGAGAAAAGTTCCTTTCCTTTTCATTTCCAATTTTCCTACCTTCATCTTTTGGCAATACTTACCTTTCGTTCCTAAACCGAAACGCATGAACCGGCTCTATTTCCTCCTGGCATCCTTGTTTTTCTACGTGGATGGCAATGCCCAGCCCACCCTGGCCGAACAACTCGGCTATCCCCCCGCCACCAAACTGCTCGTCATCCACGCCGACGACCTCGGCATGGCCCATTCCGGGAACGCTGCCAGTTTCCGGGCCCTGGCGGAAGGGGCTGTCAGCTCGGCCAGCATCATGCCGCCCTGCCCGTGGATGGCAGAGGTGGCCGACTGGGCGAAGGAAAACCCCGGCCACGACCTCGGCATCCACCTCACCCTGACCAACGAATGGAAACACTTCCGCCGGGGGCCGGTCGCGCCGGCCAGCGAAGTGCCGGGCCTGGTAAACGAGCTGGGCATGGCCGGTTACTACGAAAGCGTTTTGAGGAACCTCTCTCCGGGCGTGTCTGTCCTGCTGATCCATTGCGCCTACGACAATCATGAATTTCAGGGCGTCGCCGCCGATCACCCGGAATGGGGAAGCGCCTGGCGGCAGGCTGACTTCGATTTTTTCACCAGCGAGCAGTGCAAACAGATGCTGGAAGAAGAAAACATCCGGCTCGTCACCTGGAGAGAACTGGGAGCGCGATGGCAGAAGAAGAGGCTGAAAGATAAGATCGGCCAGATGCTGCTGCTCGGATTCCGCGGCATGAGCGTGGATACCTCCAGCCCCATCATCCAGCACATCGAAGCCGGCCGGGTGGGCAGCGTGATCCTGTTCGACTATGACGTCATGAAAAAGGAAGCGGCGCGCAACATTAAATCGCCCGCGCAGGTGAAAGCGCTGGTGGATTCCCTGCAGGCATACGCCAGGACGCCCTTGCTGGTGGCCATCGACCAGGAAGGCGGGCGGGTGCTGCGGCTGAAGCCAAAGTATGGCTTCCCCGCCATCCCTTCCGCTTTTTACCTGGGCCAGCTCAGCAACCTGGATTCTACCCGCTACTACGCCGAACTCAATGCCCGCACCATGGCCAGCCTGGGCATCAACCTCAACTTCGCCCCGGTGGTGGATTTGAACATCGAACGGGACTCCGGCGTGATCGGCCGCCTGGAACGCAGCTTTTCGGACGATCCGGAAGTCGTAACGCAGCAGGCACAAGCTGTGATTAAAGCTCATCTGTCCAACGGCGTGATCCCCGTGCTCAAGCACTTCCCCGGCCACGGCAGCGCCCGCAACGACAGCCACAAGGGCCTGACCGACGTGACCGACACCTGGGGCGGGACAGAACTGGAGCCGTACCGCCGCATAATAGAACAAGGCTACGAAGGAGCCGTTATGACCGCCCACGTTTTTAATCAGAGGATCGACGACAAATACCCGGCCACCCTGTCCAAAAAGGCCATCAGCATCCTGCGCGACAGCATCGGCTACGACGGCGTCATCTTCTCCGACGACATGCAGATGGAGGCCATCGCCAGCGAGTATGGCCTGGAAGAGGCTATCGTACTGTGCATCAACGCCGGCGTGGATGTCCTCTGCTTTGGCAACAACCTGGGCTACGACGAGGAAATACCGGAGAAATTCCAGGCCATCGTGCTGAAGGCAGTGGAAGAGGGCAGGATCAGGCCGGAGCGCATCGAGGAGGCTTATCAAAGGGTCATGAGGTTGAAGAGGGAGGTGGAGGGAGAAAAATAGCTGTACTATGCTGCTCTTCTATAGGCACGGAAGTAGAAATCACAGCTTTCACGCCATTATCCAGCAATGCTTTTACCTGATTCCTCGTAGAGCAACCATTCAGGAAAACTAAATTCAATTGACTTAACTGGCCAAATAATTGCGCAAGGCCAATAGATTTAGCATGATCTTCACCTAATTGCAGATGTTGCCCATCCGCGTGGCCAGCAAAATGGAAAATTACCGTACGTTCTCTGAACCGAGTGAGATTATCAAAAATATCCTGGATTGTAGCCTGTGGCAGGCGGTTGGAGTCCTCAGAGTTTGTTTAGAGGCTACTCCGTCTATGTAGCCGGTCAAGCTTTGGGCTGAAGAAAGCCCCTTTTTTAATGATGCGGCAGTGCTTTTGGAATCCGTAAGTTGAGAAAGGATGGCCTGCGATTGGTGCGGAGGAAATGAAATTCCTGAACAAAATTAACCTCCCGCAGCCCCAACAAAACAACCCGGTAACTGTTAGGCGGGAGTAAATTTTAAACCCTGCCAACACATGCCACAAAACTCTAAAGCCCTGCTCACCGGAGTCACCGGCTTCCTCGGCTCCCATACTGCCATTCAATTGCTCAACAAATCCTACCAAGTCGTCGGGACGTTAAGAGACATGGCCCGGGCGGAGGAGATCAGGCAAGTCATTGCTCAGCACACTTCCAATATAGACAAGTTGAGCTTCGCAGAGGCCGACCTGACCGACGCTGCCGTCTGGCCGGATTTGACGAAGGGCGTGGATTACGTGTTGCACATCGCCTCCCCTTTCCCCCGGGAACTGCCCAAAAGCGAAGACGACCTGATCGTTCCGGCCAGGCAGGGCGCGCTGAACGTGCTGAGCGCCGCCGCAAAAAACGGCGTGAAAAGAGTAGTGCTCACCTCTTCGACCGGTGCCATCCTCTATGGCAAAGACAGGGCTAACCGCAGCGGCACTTACGATGAAACAGACTGGACGGATGTAACCAATAGAGCCGACACCACCCCCTATTTCCGCAGTAAAACGATGGCCGAGCGGGCCGCCTGGGATTTTATAGAAAAAGACGGCAGCGGCCTGGAACTCGTCGCCATTTGCCCGGGCGCTATCCTGGGCCCGGTCCTGGAAAAGGACTTCGGCTTAACAAGAGACAAAAAAGGGATCGTTGTTAGAGCCAAAACTTGTCAAGTCTAAAACGGGAAGTTGTTTTCTCAGAGTTTGACGCAGTAGATACGCGCTCCGTCCCCTCGTGCCCTTTTTTCTTCAAAACACCCACCAGGGAGTTTTCCAGACGTTGGAAATTCGGTAGCTTCACCCAAAAAAATGGCGACGAAAAGAGCTGCTTTGTTGTTATTATTGATGCTGGCTCTTCGGGCCACAACCCTGCATGCCCAGCATTCCGAAAAAGAGATGGACGCTAAAATCGACAGCATCCTCTCCCTGCTGACCCTTGAAGAGAAAGTAGCGATGTGCCACGCCCAGTCGAAATTCAGCTCCCCCGGAGTGCCGCGCCTGGGCATCTCTGAACTCTGGATGTCGGATGGCCCGCACGGCGTCCGGGCGGAGATCAACTGGGACAACTGGGGCTACGCCGGCTGGACCAACGATTCGATCACCGCCTTCCCGGCGCTGACTTGCCTGGCGGCTACCTTCAACCCGGAGCTTTCCCGTCAGTACGGCGTAGCAGTAGGGGAAGAGGCCCGCTACCGCAGGAAAGACATCCTGCTGGGTCCGGGCGTCAATATCTACCGCACACCGCTCAACGGCCGCAACTTCGAATACATGGGCGAAGACCCTCACCTGGCTTCCACCCTGGTAGTGCCCTACGTCCAGGGCGTACAGCAAAACGGGGTGGCGGCCTGCGTGAAACACTATGCCCTCAACAACCAGGAACGCTGGCGCGATCACATCAACGTGGAAGTGAGCGACCGGGCCCTCTACGAGATTTACCTGCCCGCTTTCAAAGCAGCAGTGCAAGAGGGCGGCGCCTGGTCGGTTATGGGAGCGTACAACCAATTCCGGGGCCAGCACTGCTGCCATAATGAAATCCTGCTGAACCAAATCCTCAAAGAAGACTGGGGCTTCGACGGGGTAGTCGTCACCGACTGGGGCGGCGCCCACGACACCCGCGAGGCGGCCCTGTACGGCCTGGATATCGAAATGGGCACCGGGACGGACGGGCTGACCACCTCCACCCGCAATGCTTACGATTACTACTATCTCGCCCGGCCGTTCCTCAGCATGATCAAAAGTGGAGCGGTTCCGGAATCGGTCGTGGACGAGAAGGCCCGCCGGATACTCCGCCTGATGTTCCGCACCAATATGAACCCCAACCGGCCGCCGGGCAGAATGAACAACGAGGAACACCTGCAGGTGGCCCGGGCCGTTGGCGGCGAAGGTATTGTTCTTCTGAAAAATGACGATGGCTTTTTTCCCATCAATCCGGACAAAGAGATAACCATTGCCGTAATCGGGGAGAACGCCACCCGCGCCATGACCGTGGGCGGCGGCTCCTCGGAGCTCAAGGCCAGGGATGAGGTCTCGCCGCTGCGAGGACTAAAAGAGCGGTTCAGGAACGCCACCATTATTCATGCCATGGGCTATGCCTCCGGGCCGCCGCAGTATGGCCGGGAAGTGCCCTCGGCCCTCGACGCCGATTCGTTGCGCCATGCAGCAGTAAAGGCCGCCGGGCAGGCCGATGTGGTGTTGTTTTTTGGGGGACTGAACAAAAACCACTTTCAGGATTGCGAAGGGGGCGACCGCCGGCAGTTCGGGCTTCCCTTCGGACAGGAAGAGTTGCTGGCTCAATTGGCAGAAGTGAATGAAAACATCGGCGTGATCCTGATCAGCGGCAACGCCGTGGCCATGCCCTGGTTATCAAAAGTGAAAGCCCTTATGCAGGGCTGGTACCTGGGCAGCGAGGCCGGCCACGCTCTGGCGGATGTGATCAGCGGTGATGTCAACCCTTCCGGGAAACTGCCCTTTTCCTTTCCGGCAAAGCTCAGCGATAACGCCGCCCATCATTTCGGCGAGCTTTCCTACCCCGGAGACAGCATCAACCAGCATTACAAAGAAGGCATTTTTGTGGGCTATCGCTGGCACGACATCCAAAAGATAAAACCCCTGTTTGCTTTCGGGCATGGCCGGTCGTACACCAGCTTTGAATTGTCGGATATCAAAACGGACAAACCATCCTATTCCGCCGACGGGCAGGCTATCGTATCCTGCCAGGTAACCAATACTGGCGATGCCGACGGGGCGGAGGTGGTGCAGGTGTACGTCGGAAAGCCGGATTCCAAAGTAGAACGAGCGGTGAAGGAGCTGAAGGGGTTCCGCAAAGTGCATTTGAAAAAGGGGAAAAAGACAAGGGTGGAAATCCCCATAGAGATGAACAAGCTCGCCTTCTACGATGAATCCATCTCCGGGTGGAAACTGGAAAGGGGGGCCTACATCCTTTTCGTGGGCACTGCTTCTGACAATATCGTACAGAAACTGGAAATAACGGTGAAGTGATGCCTTTTTAACATCATTATAATTTTCTTATCTTGACCTGGCAACAGACGTTAAACCCACGCTCCAATTCGAGCAAACACCCGCCCCTGGACGTTATATAGTAGTTTTCATTGTTATCAGCCGGCCTGTAATGTCGTTTCCGGGCCTGCTGCCAGCTCATTTTATCGGTTCCCAAGCCGGCAACGGAATCAACCAAAATGCCAATTCCCCAACAACTCCGCTCCCTGCTTCACTACCTGCTCCTGGCAGCAGGAACCCTGCTCCTGGGGCTGGCCCTCCTGACCGGCGTGGCCTACTATATCGCCGTCTCGGATCAGGACCGGGTGCCGGCCCTTGTCGAGAAAATCTGCCGGAAGAACCTGGGCGCAGAGGCTACTTTTTCCCATTACCGGTTTCAATACCTGGAGCATTTCCCGTTCTTGTCCCTGGCGCTGGAGGATGTGGTGCTGCGCGACCCCTGCTTTTCAGACCACGGCCGGGAATTGCTGCGCATCAAAGAAATGAACGCCGTTTTCCGCCCCTGGAAAATGCTGCGCCGGGAGTTCGAACTAAAGTCCGTCACCCTCGACACCGCCCGCGTACAGCTCTACCGCGCGGAGGATGGGTATTTCAACGCTGCTTTCCTGGAAGAGGATTCCCTCGCTGACCTTAGCCGACGGGATAGTACAGCCTCCTTTTCTTTGGATAAGATAAAATTGAAAAACATATTTTTCGATTTTCAGGATGCGCTCCGGGACAAGCATTTTCGGTTTCAAATCCGGCATTCCGACATTGCCCTTTCCTCTTCAGAAAGCGGCATCCGCATGAAACTGAGGGGCAACTGGTTCTTTCACGGCCTCTACTTCAAGGTAGAGAACGGCCCCTATTTCCGCAACCAGGAGTGCCGCCTGGCCCTGAATGCCCGATGGGGCGGCCGGCAGGGAGGCGTCCGCCTGGCGCCCTCCCTGGCCGTATTCGGGCAGGATAGCCTGCTACTGGAGGGAAGACTGGAGTTCGGGGATACCAGCCACCTGCGGCTGTCCATCCGCAGCCGGGGTATTTTGCTGGAAAACGCCCGCCCCCTGCTCGCCGATAATTTGCAAAAGAGCCTCCGGCCGTTTTCCCTGACGCGGCCGGCGGCCACCACCGTCACTATCGACGGCCCCCTGTTGCCGGGCAAACCCCAGCCGCTGAAGGTGGAATTCCAGGCGGACAGCGCGGTATTGTCTGCCAACACCCTGTGGTTTGCCGGCAGTTCCCTGCGGGGGCGCTACGTCAACAACTGCGACTCCACCGGGCCGATCACCGCCCACAGCGACTGCCTCGGCATCGAACTGCTTTCCGCCCGGCTTTTTGATACGATCCCCGTGAAGGCCACCTATCACGCCGAGGATATGAAAGCGCCGGTGGCGACGGTCGAGGGCCGGCTCGAAGCTTCCCTTCCGGATATCAATGCCCATCTCCCGCCGGGCGGGTTCCGGTTCCGAAGCGGAAAGGCAGAAGTGGATTTCAAGCTGTCCGGCAGGATGGACAACCCCCTGGCCGCCCCCGCCCGCCCGGAGTTGACATTGCAGGGTACGGGCCGCGTCCGGCGGGCTGCCCTGGATTACCTCCCCCGCAGGATACAAATGGAAAGCATCAACGGGGATTTCAGCTTCGATGCGTCCAACCTGAACATTCACAACCTGGAGCTTCGCCTGGGCGAAAACCCCTGCAAGGCGCGGGGCACGATCTACGGGTTCATGGCTTCTCTTCTGGGGGATAGAAAACGGCTGTTCGCCAGCCTGGACGTGCAGGCGCCTCACCTGGCCATGGATCCCTTCCTGGACGCCGGGCCGCCCGAAACCCGGAGCGCCGGAAAAGGCAGGCGGCCAGGCGGCATCCCGGGCGGCCTGGAGGCAGAAATCCGGGTAAGCGCAGGATCAGTTACCTACCGCAAGCTACAGGCTTCGGACGCCAGGTTTACCTGCCGGCTGCTGAATGCCTGCGCCGAAAGTGGGCCGGGGCCCTGCATCCGGGCCGACAGCCTTTCCGCCCGGATTTTCGGAGGCATTCCGGTGCGCGCCGCTATACGGCTGGATCAATTAGACAACCCCCGGCTTGTCCTGGCTCTTCAGCTGGATGCTCCGCTGCCGGAATTCAACCCCATGCTGCCGCCGGATAAGCTGCGCCTGAACGGAGGGCGGCTGAAACTGGAGATGCGCTACGAAGGACGGCTGGACGATTATTCGGAGCTGGGCGCCAACGCGCTCCGGGGCAATTGGCAGGGCACAGGATCCATAACCGGCGCCGGGGCCGACTACCTGCCCCGGCACTATGAATTCCGCCGCCTCAACGGCGCTTTCCATTTTGATGCCCAGGCTCTGATGATCGACAGCATGGACCTCCTGTTGAACGGGAACCAGGCCAGAGCCAGGGGCCACATCGAAGGGTTCCTGCCCTTCCTCTTCCATACGGAAGGGAAGCTCCGCGCCGTATTGAACCTCACTGCACCGGAACTGGACCTCAACCGCTTTCCGGCAGGCAAAAAAGAAGAGGTTTACCGAAGAGGACGCCCCTCCGGCCCGGCCCGCGTCACCCGCGCCCTGGAGGCGGCGCTGGCGTCGGTCGAAGGCAGCCTTTCGGTGAAGGCGGAGAAACTCCTCTTCCGGGGCATAAGCCTGGATGACGTAGCCTTCGAAGGGCGCCTATTGCCGGTCTGCGAGGAGCAGGATAGCCCCAACGGCTGCGCACGGATCGGCCGGCTGTCCGCCCGGCTTTTCGGGACGGCGCCTTTTCATGCCACCTTGGAGGTGACCAACCTGCAGGACCCCTTTTTTGTCGCCGATGTGCAGGTGAATATGCCGATGAAGGAACTGAACCGGATGTTTGCCCCCGGCCAGTTCCGCTTCGGCGGGGGCATGATTGCCGTCAACTTCCATTACGAAGGGCGGCCAAAAGGGCACTTTGATGTAGAAAATGCCCTGCTTGACGCCAAACTGAACGGGGAAGGGCACATTACGGACGGCGCCTTTGCCTACAAGCCGAGGGGATACCGGTTTGAAAAAGTGAATACCCGGTTTTCTTTTGACGAGCAGGATCTGTTCATAAAAGAAATCCGGTTGCTGCTGAATGATAACGAGATGGAGGGCAACGGTAAATTCCATGGCTTCCTGCCCTTCCTCTTCCTTCCCGGCCGGGAGTTGGAGGCCTCTCTGGAAGTAACCGCCCGGACGTTCGACCTGGGAAACTTCAAAGCGCCGCAAAAGTTCCTGCAGCCGTCGGCGGGCCGCCCCCAGGATTCGACTGTTGTAACCCGCCTGGTCAACGCCGGGCTGGAAAAGATCAACGCGCGCCTCCAACTGCGGATCGATAGCGTCCGGTACCGCAACTTCCGGGCCGCCAATGTGCGGGGCGAACTGGCGATGAGGCCCGGAGCCCTGCGTTTTGACGACACCAGGATGGACCTCTGCGACGGCGACTTCCGCCTGAGCGGCCGGATCGAAGGGCTGGAAGAAAACCGGCCGGACATCGACGTCCGGGTGGAGTTCCGCAATACCGACATCCGCCAGGTCTTCCGGTCTTTTGACAATTTCGGCCAGCAGGATCTGACGTTCCAAAACATCAGAGGGCGGCTGGATGCGGATGTGCGGTTCAGCGCCCGCGCCAATGCCAATTATGACCTGCTCCCGGCTTCTATGAGGGGGCAGTTCGGCGTGAAGGTGCAAAACGGGGCGTTGATCAATCTCCCCGCCCTGGATTCTCTGCAGAACTTTCTCCTTCGGGGCCGGGGATTGTCCAACATACAGTTCGCCACGCTGGAGAATGCCTTTGAACTGGAAGGACAGAACCTGCTGGTCGATCATTTTTTCGTGGCTTCCACTGCCCTGTCTTTTGGCGTGGAAGGCCGCTATGCTCTCGGCGAAGGTTCAAATACCGACCTCCTGTTCGAAGTGCCGGTGGCCAACCTGTTCTGGCAAGGCAAAGAGGTGGACGCGCTGGAAAAGCTGCACTACAAAAGACGCGGGCCGGCGATCCTGCTCCGCGCCACGGAAAAAGAAGAGGGCGGGCTGAATTTTAAATGGGTGCTGTCGAAGGGGAAGTAGTGCTGTTGGCACTGCCCTCACCGCCCCTCCTCCTTATCCTGTATCAGTATAATATGCCGGCTTTTTTCCCCTACGTTTACCGTACTGCTCTCCGGGTCAATCTCCAGGATGAGGTAGCGCGCCCCCCGGGCTTCGTTGTCCAGGATATCGGCTTCGATCACACCGGGGCCTTCATTTTCCCCTCCGAAGGAAACGGAGGTATTGGCCAGTACGTAGTCCTCTCCTTCCTTTGCGCTGGAGGGCGCGATCACTCTGACTCTGGCCTCGCCGGACAACCTGCCCGGCTTTTCGGCAATCAATTCGATATTCATTTTCCCGGTGCCTTCCTTTACAACGGAGTTGGCCTCGGCGAAGCTGACCGCCGGGGCCGTTTCCAGTTCGAATACGGCTACCGACCCGCTGATCTCATGGGCGGCCAACACATAAGCGGTGCCGGTAGGGCTGTCTTCCGGGGCAATATAGATGAGCCCTTCGGGGCTGAGGTCGCCCCCCAGGCTGTCTACCGCCCGGGTATTGATGTACTGGACGAATTCCGGCGAAGCGGGCTTTTCGAGGGAGTACATCACCACCCCGCCAATTCGCTCCAGCGCGACAAACGCAAAGGGTATGCCGTTGAGTTCGGCAACCTTGACGCTGGCCGGCTCCGGCCCTTTGTCATCCGAACGGCTCTTGAAATCGTTGTCCTTATTCTGGGAGTTGAACAAAGGCCCGAATACGGGATCGGCGGCGGTGATCTGCTCCAGCGCGTTGCCGCTGTCGTATACCAGCGCGCCGGTGGCGGCATCCCAAATGGCAAAGGACCGCCCGCCGAAAGTGTGGAGTTCTTCAAACTGGCCGTCGCCGTCGACGTCGCCGGTAGCGCTGCTCACCCGCAGGCGGCCCAGCAAGGCATCATCCCGGAGCAGGGCGGCACCTGGAAAGAACCGTTCATTCAGGACGATCTTTTTATCCTTCACCCGGTATTCTTCAGTAAACCCTTCGTAGTCGCGGGCATCGCCCTCATTGGCCGTAATCAGATATGGTTTGCCCCCAGCGGTAAAAAAGTCGATCGCATCCGGTTGGTACATGCCTTTGATGGGCCAGTTGGCGAAGAAAATGCCGCCGGAGCTGTTGGAAACGTCCAGCGTAAGGCCCTCCGCCGACCAGTCCTTGTACCCCAGAGGAATAATGGCCGATATTTCCGGCGCCGTGAGATCGGCCACGGCCAGCGCATTGTTTTCCTGGCAGGTAATGTATGCCGTCGTGCCATCATCGGAAACGGCAATGTATTCAGGTTCGAGGTCCTGGGCAACGGTGGCGCCCGGCCCGTAGATGCGCACCCCCTGCGCTGCCAGCTCGTCCCGGTATCCGTTAAAAGCAGTGAAGTCCAGGGTTGTGGTGGCCGGGCTGGCAATCCCCCCGCTGATGTCTATGATGCTGACCGACCCTTCGGGATCGACTCTGTAATCATCGCTGGGCTCGCCCTCATTGGCCGTCAGGACCTTATTGCCATCCGGCGAAAAAACGATCATATCAGGCATGGCCCCAACAGTGGCGGCGCTGATAAATATTCCGTTGACATCCAGAAAAGCCACCCTGCCCGGATCGGTACCTTCGACGCCCTGAATAGCTACGGCTACGACCCCATCCCGGACGGCGACAGAGTTGATGCGCCCGCCGAACACATCCAGGTGTACGCTCCTGATCTCCTTTATCCGCGCCGGGTCGCTGAAATCGAGTATCATCAGTTTATTCTCGCTGGAATTGGTCACGAATAAGCGGGAAGAAGCCGCGTCGTGGGCCACGATCTCAGCAGAGGCCCCTTTTTCAAAAAAGTAACTGCCGGCATGAGACAACCTGGCCCGGACAGCCGGCGGCGGCGACGGCGGCGGCATATCCTTATCCTGGATCAACACGATATGCCGCGCCCTCTTGCCCGGAACGAGCCCGCCGTCTTCCGGCACGACGATCTCCAGGACGAGGTAACGGCCGCCAACGACGCCGTTCTTCAGAATGTCGAGGCTTACCTGAAGCGCTTTCGGCCCGCCTTCCGCGAACCGCAGCGACCGGTCCGCGATCGCATAATCGACGCCTTCTATGGCCGTAGACTCCGGAGCAGCCCGGACGGCAGCCGTGCCGGATGCCAGCCCGCCGGCCTCCGCCACCACCTGGATATCAATCCTGCCGGCACCTTCCGGTACAATCGTACTGGACTCCGCAAAGCCGACAGCGGCAAGGGCCAGAGTATCCTGGAAGCAACCTCTGCCCACCGCATGGCCGGCAAACAAGCCGGGCGATAAAAGTGCAAGTATAGCGGCCAGCAGCATTGCTTTCGCATGAAGGTCATAACGTCTCATAGGTGAAATTTTGTGCCGCCTGAATGCGTGCAGGCGAACGATAGCCCTGATCGGATGAAAGGGGAGAATACGTTTTGCCCGCCGGCCGGAAGAGGGGTTGTTTGGCCGGCCCGGAATGGAAATACGGAAAAAGAACAGATATGTTGCCCGAATATACAGATATGCGGCGGCAGGTAATGGGTACTGACGCACGCCCGGCTTCGTAAAACCAAAGCCAGGCGTGCGCCGGCGCAACTTCTTCATGACTCCGTTTCCGCCCCTGCCATGCTCATTCCACCACCAGCCGCTTCGACACCAACCCGCCGCCGCCGGCCAGCCGCACCAGATAGATGCCCGCCGGCATGCCGGCCAGGGCGATCTCCTCCCGGTATTCGCCGGCCAGCGGAAAAATGCGGCGCTGGTAAACCAGCAGGCCGGCAGCATCGAATACCTCAAGCCGGTAGATGGCTTCCTTAAGGTGGCGCAAACGAACAGAAGCCGCCCCGGAAGCAGGATTGGGGAACAATTCAAAACCCGCCGCTTCAGCCGCTTCTTCCGCCCCAACACAAACATCCACCTCGAAATTGAGCACTACCGGCGACTGGCAGCCAAACGCACTCACAACGACCGCCTCGACGCTGTAAATCGCCGGCGCGAACCCCGCAACGACAAAGGCATCCTGCGCGACGCCGTCAATGAGGAAAACATTGCCCGGGCCCGGGCTGAAAACGGTAATATCCCCCGAGCAGATCGTCGTATCCTGTGGAAAGCCCGACACCGGCAAGGGGTGGAACACGACCTCCGCCGAACCGCCGCCCGCACAACCGAAGGCATCGGTGACCGTCACGCTGTAGGTGCCGCCGACAGTAACGCTGATCGACTGCCCTACCTGCCCGTTGCTCCAGGAATAGGAAGAATAACCCGGGCCGGCATCCAGCATGACCATCTCCCCGACACAAGCAGAAATTTCACTGCCCAGGCCGACTGCCGGAGGAGGAACGCTGGTAGCCAGCACGGTATCCATAGCCACACATCCACTCGGGGTAGTGGCCGTTACGGTGTACATACCGGGCTCATTTACCGAAATGGAGGGCGATGTCTCACCGGTAGACCAAAGGAACTCATCATAAACGCCGCTGACCTGCAAGGTGGCCTCCTCCCCTTCGCAGAAGGGCACTTCGCCGGGCAACGACGCGATGGGGCAGCTCAGCCGCAGGCCGAACAGGGCCACCGTCCCGCTTACCTTGTAAGCTACGGCCAGCAACGGCCGCCCGGTAGGGCTGGCGGATGCCGGGATAAAAGAGAGCCCCTCCGGGCTGAGGTCCCCGCCAATACCATCTACCCTGCGGGTGTTGATGTACTGGATGAATTGCGGCGCAACAGGATTAGTGACCTCGTAAACGATGACGCCGCCCACGCGCTCCAGGCCGATGAAGGCAAACTGCCGCCCGTCGACCTCGGCGACAACCACCGATTCCGGTTCCGGGCCTTTATCGGCAGAACGGCCCTTGAACTCGTTTTCCTCATCATTGCTGTTGAACAGGGCGCCGAAGCCGGGGTCAGCCGCAGTGATCTGCTCGAGGTCATTGCCGCTGTCGTAAATCACGCCTCCATTCAGGGTGCTCCGGATCGTGAAAGAACGGCCGCCGTAGGCGTGAAGCTCATCGTAATCTCCATCGCCATCCGTGTCGCCGGCGGCGCTGGTAATGCGCAGGCGCCCCAGAAGCGCGTCTTCTTTCAGATACTCAGCGTCGGGGAAGGCGGTGGGGTCCAGCACGACCTCGTCATCGCCTACCCTGAGCTCCTCGCTGAAGGCATCGTAAGCCCTGGCGTCGCCCTCGTTGGCAGTAATGAGGTAGCCCACACCACCAACAGAGAAGTAATCGATACCGTCAGGTTGATACATGCCCTTCACCGGCCAGTTGGCGAAAAAGACATCGCCGGATTCATCAGAGGCGTCGAAGGTAGTGCCCGGCCTTGTCCAGTCTTTGGTTCTCAATGGCCAGATGCCGGCTACCGTTCCCCCGATCAGGTCGACCACTGCCAAAGCATTGTTCTCCTGGCAGGTTACATAGGCGATCCTTCCGTCATCGGAAATGGCGACGGACTCCGGCTCCAGGTCCTGAGCGACCGTGGCATTGGGGCCGAAAATGCGGACGCCCTGCGCCTCCAGGCTGGCCTGCTGGCTGTTGAACGCCTCAAACCCCAGGGTCGCCACGGTTGCCCCGGCCACTCCTCCGTTGATGTCTATGATGCTGACCGACCCTTCCGGGTCGACGGAATAGTCGGCGCTGGGTTCTCCTTCGTTAGCCGTTACCAATTTGGACCCGTCGGGGGAAAAACACACCATTCCGGGCATTGCCCCAACCTGGACTTCATGGAGGAAAACGCCGTCGGCATCAAAGAACACCACTTTGCCGTTGTCCCCGGTATTGTGGCCGGGCACTGCGACAGCTACCACGCCATCCCGGGCGGCCACAGAACCGGGGCCGGCGCCGTAGGGGGCGATGGAAATGGTGTCCACCAGTACAATATTGCCCGGGGTTGAATAGTCCAGAATCTCAACGAGGGCAGCTGCGGGATTGCTCACGAACAAGCGCCGGCTTTGTGCGTCGTAGGCTACCATCTCCATCTCGGAACTGTAGGGTGTGGAATAACTGCCCAGGTAGTCCAGCTGCAAATAAGGATTCGGCTGGGCGGCCGGCGGCGGATCATCGTTGTCCTTAATGAGCAGGATGTAGCGGCTGGTGTCGCCGACGATGGCCGAAGAGCTGGCCGGATCGATCTCCAGGATGAGGTATCGCCCTCCGGGTTCCGCGTTGTCGGGAATATCGACCCGCAGCACCTGCGATGCGCTGGAGCCGGCTTCAAAGGACACGGTACTAGAGGAAAGGATGAAATCTTCTCCTTCCCGTGCGGTAGAAGCGCCGGCTATCCTTATGACGGCCTCTCCGCTGAGCACGCCTGCCCGGCCGACCGCCAGCTCGATCTCCACTTCGCCCGCGCCTTCTTCCACCACAGCGCCGGATCGGGCAAAGCCGGCTGTGGCTGCCGTATTCACTTCAAAAACAGCAACGCTGCCACTGGCTTCGTGCGAGGCCAGGAGATATGGCTTCCCGGTAGGGCTATCCTCCGAAGAGACATAGATTATATCTTCGGGGCTGCGGTCGCCGCCCAGCCCGTTGGCGGTGCGTGTATTGACGTACTGGACAAATTCCGGAGCCGCCGGGTCGGCAAGGCTATACATCACAATCCCTCCTATGCGCTCCAGCCCGATGAAGGCATAAGGCCTGCCGCCAATCCCGGCAACGACTACCGCTTCCGGCTCCGGGCCTCTGTCATCGGAACGGTTCTTAAACTCGTTTCCGGCATAGTCAGCATTGAAAACAGAGCCGAAAACAGGATCGGCGGCGGTGATCTGCTCCAGGCTGTTGCCACTGTCATACACCAGCGTGCCGGCTGTAGCGTCCCAGATCGAAAAGGAACGGCCGCCGAAAGCGTACAGCTCATCGAGATCGCCATCGCCGTCGGTATCGCCGGCAGCCCGGCTGACCCGCAGGCGGCCCAGCAGGACGTCCTCCTTCAGGTATTCGGCATCGGGGAAAGCCCCGGAGTCGAGTACGGCGGCATCGTCGCCGACGCGTATTTCTTCGCTGAAACCTCCGTAATCGCGGGGGTCGCCTTCGTTGGCAGTGATCAGGTAGGCCCGCCCCCCGGCAGTGAAGTAATCAATAGCATCCGGCTGATACATGCCCCGGACCGGCCAGTTGGCGAGGAAAATGTCGCCGGAACGGTCGGAGGCATCCAGGGTGGCGCCTTCGGCCGACCAGTCTTTATGCCCCAGAGGAAGGATAGCCCTGATCTCCGGCACGGTGAGGTCGGCCACGGCCAGAGCGTTGTTCTCCTGGCAGGTGATATAGGCAGTAGCGCCATCATCGGAAATGGTGATGTGTTCCGGCTCCAGGTCCTGTGCTACCGTAGCGCCGGGCCCGAACAGGCGGACGCCCTGCGCGGCCAGGTCCGCCCGCTGCGCATTGAATGCCGTAAAACCCAGGGTAGTGACAACCGGGTTGAGAACCCCTCCGCTGATATCCACAATGCTGGCCGAACCCTCCGGGTCAATGGCGTAATCATCGCTGGGTTCCCCCTCGTCGGCCGTCAGCACCTTCGTCCCGTCCGGCGAGAACAGGAGCATGCCGGGAAGGGCGCCGACGGTTGCCGAGCTGATGAAGGCGCCGTTTGCATCCAGAAAAACTACCTGGCCAGGGTCGGTGGCGATATCGCCCTGAAGGGCGACAGCCAAGATACCGTCGTGGAAGTCGACAGCACGAATCGCTCCCCCGTAGGCATCGAGATTGATCCGGGCAACGACCTGAATACTCGCCGGGTTGCTGAAATTAAGGACTTCCAGGTTATTCTCGCCGGGATTGGCGACGTACAAGCGGGACGTGGCGGGGGCGTACGCGATGGCCCCGGCGGAAGCGCCGGCCGGAAAAGCAAAACTGCCGACATGAGACAATAAGGCTCTGGGGCTATCCTGCGGCGCCGGCGGGGCGTCGTCCGTATCCTGGATCAGAACGATATGGCGGTTTTTGCTTCCCGTTGTGAGCTGGCTGCCATCCGGCCGTTCGAGTTCGAGGATGAGATATCGCCCGCCCCTGGCGCCATTATCCAGGATGTTCAGAACGGCCACCTGAGGCGCCGACGTATTTTCCGGAAAGGACAGGGTGGTGCTGGCCAGCGTGAAGTCTTCCCCTTCTACAGCGGTGGAAGCGCTGATGATGCTGACCGCAACTTCTCCCGTCAGCGCTCCTTCTACCTCAACCCGAACTTCAACCTCCAGCCGGCCGCTTCCCTCGGGGACGATGGTACTGGAGGCAGTAAAGGCGACGGTCGGGCCGGTACCGATTTCGAAGATGGCCAGGGTTCCGCTGGCTTTATGTCCGACTGCCAGCATGGGCTTCCCATTGGGGCTGTCATCGGCAGCAATAAAGACAATGCTCTCCGGGCCGAGGTCCCCACCGGGGAAAAAGAGGTTGCGGGTGTTGATGTATTGCACGTACTTCGGCGCCGCCGGGTCGCTCAGTTCAAATACCATAACGCCGCCAATGGGTTCCATAGCGACAAAAGCGTGCGGCACGCCATTGACCAGGCCTACTGCGACGGATTTGGGCTCGGGCCCTTCATCGTCAGAACGCCCCTTGGCTCTATTCTCATCCTCGGCGGTGTTGAAGAGCTGCCCGAAGTCCGGGTCATTGGCGATGGCCATTTCCAGGTTGCCGCCGCTGTCGTACACCAGGCTGCCGGTGCCGGCGTTCCAGATGGAATAGGAGCGGCCGCCGAAAGCGTACAGTTCATCGTAATCTCCATCGCCGTCCGGGTCGCCATGAGTGCCGGCCACGTGCAGGCGGCCGAGCAAGGCGTCATCCTGAAGATAAGCGCCATGAGGGAAAACATTGGGATCAAGGTCGATATCGCCCACCCTGACGGCTTCGCTGAAGGCATCGTAATCGCGGGCGTCCCCTTCGTTGGCCGTGATGAGGTAAGCCTGCCCGCCGACGGTGAAGTAATCGATGCCGCCAGGCTGATACATGCCTTTGACCGGCCAGTTGGCGAAGAAGATATCGGGCGACTGGTCGGAGGCGTCGAAGAGCACCCCTTCTTCCGACCAGTCCTTGAAGCCAAACGGCAGGATGTCCGTGGCGGTTGCCGTTTCCAGGTCTACCACAATCAGGGCGTTGTTTTCCTGGCAAACCACAAAGGCCGTAGCCCCATCATCGGAAATGGCGACATGCTCCGGCTCCAGGTCCTGCGCTACCGTAGCGCCCGGGCCGAACAGGCGCACCCCCCGGGCAACCAGGCTGGCGGAATCGGGGTTGAAGGCGGCAAAGCCCACGGCCGTCACATCCGAGTTCATCAAATTGCCTACCCCCGGCGTAATGTCGATGATGCTCACCGATCCCTCCGGGTCAACCGCGTAGTCATCGCCCGGTATGCCCTCATTGGCCACGACCAGCCGGCTGCCGTCGGGCGTGAAGGCGAGCTTATCCGGCGATGCGCCCACTCTGACGGCGCTTTGCAGGAAGCCGTTGGTTTCAAAGAACAACACGGCGCCATTATCCCCGGGTGCCGATGCCGCCATGGCCACCGCCACGATCCCGTCGTGAACGGCAATAGCACTGGCCTGCCCGTTATACAATGCGGAGAGGTCGATGGAATTCACCGGCCCCAGGCTGGCCGGGGCGGAAAAATCAATGATGTCCAGCCGATTTTCCGCAGAATTTGCCACGAAGAGGCGTTGGGAACCGGGATCGTGTGCCACGTTCCCGGCAGAAGCGCCGGACTCGTAGCTGCCGAGGTGGGCCAGTTTGAGGGTGGGCGAAGCCGGGGCTGCCGGAGGCACGATATCATTGTCTTTGATCAAAACGACAACCCTGTCGTTCGAACCTGGCTCGCCGTTGATGAGTTCGGCAATCTCGAGGATCAGGTACCGGCCGCCCGGATCGGCATTGTCTAAAATCTCTATACTGACGGCCTGCAGATCGGCGCTGCTGGCCGGGAAGGTGATCGTGTCCTGCCCCAGGATATAATCCACGCCGCTTAGAGCGGTAGAAGCGCTGGCCACGGTCAGGATGGCCCGCGAAGCTTCAGCATCGGGATTATTGATGGAAAGGAACAGAGACTGCCGGCCGGCGCCCTCCTCCCAGGCCACCGAGGCCTCGGTGAAACCGATGATCGGCGTCAGGTCTTCGCTGGTAATGCCCGGGGTTGCAAAAACATCCGAATTGCCCACCCGGGTAATGGAAGCGCGCCAGTTCAGTCCGTTGTTGTTGTCGAGGGTAACGGATGCCAGTTCCAGGGACGGGCCGGTTCCGTCGGGCGCTTCCGGCCAGGGCGGGCCATCTTCGTAGTTCACCTGGTCAATTATGGCGCCGCTAAAATTGGTGATGATGATATCCCCCCCTCCGTTGCCGAGGCTGCTGACAGCGCCCCAGCTGAGGAAATCCTCGCCAAAAAAGGCCTCGGCTACGGCCTCGTCGTAGGCCAGCAGCACTACCTCGCCGGCTGGCAGGACGAGGCCCGCCGGGAAAGTGAAACTGAACTCTCCGCTGACCTGCAGCCCCCCCAGCGCAGCGGAGCTGTCCCCGGCATTGTAAATTTCAATGAATTCCTGGCTCTCGTCGGAAGGAGGGTGGTAGAAGATTTCCGTGATGACGAGGGCGGGCAGGGTATTATTATAGATAAAATCAAAGGTAAAGGGAGCGGCGAGGAAGTTGCCGGCGGCATCTGTGACCAGTTCCACGGACAGCGAGTACGCCTGCCCGGCTACGAATTCCTCGTTGAAGGTGACATCCACATAAGAAGCGCCGCTTCCGGGGTTGGCATAGGCCAGGTTGCTGATGGCGGCGTTCGACGTATAATTGGCCGGATCCTCCACGCTGGCCTCATCCATGGGTTCGCTGTAGTTGATCCGCAAGGAATTAGGCCCCGTCAGTTCAGCGCCAAGCACCAACGGAGGAACGACATCCATGGTGCTGCTGAAAATGGCCACATCATCAAAGCCGGCCAGGTCATTGGTCCCGTTCTGTTTGGCCATCAGGCGCAGCCGGGCAACAGCAGCGCCGGGAGGGAGGTTCAGGAAAACGGTCGTCCAGGCATTGGTATTGCGGTCGAGGGACACATAGTTGGCCATATCGAAGCCGGCGCCGGCGCCGGTTTCCAGTATGTAGCCAATAGAATCGTTGTCGTCGTATTCTATGGTGTAATATTTGAACGAAACGGAATTGAAGGCGAAGCCGGAGAGATCCACCGGCTCGAAATCCAGGGTGTGGAAACCGGGAAGGCCGCCATTGTCGTTATCCAGGTCCCGCATAAACCAGAATTTCTGGCCGGTGGCTGGTTGGATATCCTCCGTTGAGGTGGTGTCGGCCCAAACGTCATCTCCACCGTCGGCGACATAACGAGGCGGGGAAACGGCGTAATTCCAGGTATCGCCGGCGGTGCCTTCGAATCCCTGGAAGAGCTCCCGGGTGTCCTGTGCAAGAAGGGGATGGGCAAGAAAAGCCACGAAGGCCAGAAAGGCTAGGGCCCGGGGAAGAGGGTAAACATGCGCCATAGGGTTCGATTTTGGGTTTTAATTTGCATCTCTCCAAAGCCACAACCAGAGAGATTCGATATGTCTTTACCTATACTGACGCACGGCTGGTTTTGTCGGCCACAGAACCGGCCGGGTCAGCATATACTGACCTCGCTGGTTTTTGTAAAGCAAAAACCAAGCGTGCGTCAGTATAAAACAAAGAGGCAGGCTTAATTGGTGTACGTTGTGGAAAGAGGGCGGGTTTCATACCTGAGGCATTAGTTTTCAGGAATGAAGAAGTACCGGGCCGGTTATCCGGGGGTATTATCCCGCGGCGATAACCCGGCTGGCCAATTATCGGCGATAACGGTTAACGGCATGGCGGGAAGAAACAATAGCCGCAGATAAGTGCTCCGGAACGGTGTTCCGGCGGCGCCATCTCCGGCAGGCGCTATCCCATGGCGCCTTCTTTCATCTTTTCCGCATTTTCTGCCACCTGCAGCGCTTCGATGATGGGTTCGAGATCCCCTTCGATGACTGCCTGGAGGTTGAAGTTCTTGTTGTCTCCTTCCAGGCGGTGGTCGGTAACCCGGTTTTGCGGGAAGTTGTAGGTTCGGATTTTTCCTGAGCGGTCACCGGAGCCGACGAGGGACCGTCGTTTGGCGGCCTGTTCGGACTCGTACTTCTCGCGCTGTGCTTCGGCGACCTTGACGTAGAGGCGTTGCAGGGCGATCTCCCGGTTTTTGATCTGGGAGCGGCCGTCCTGGCTTTCGGAAACGATGCCGGTGGGCAGGTGGGTAATGCGGACGGCAGATTCCGTTTTATTGACGTGCTGGCCGCCGGCGCCGCTGGAGCGGTAGGTATCGATCTTGAGGTCGGCCTTGTTGATGTCGACGTCTTCCATTTCCAGTTTCGGCATGACGGCGACGGTGGCTGCCGAAGTGTGAACGCGGCCCTGCGATTCCGTTTTGGGGATGCGCTGTACGCGGTGGGCGCCGGACTCGAATTTGAGTTTGCCGTAGACATCGTCGCCGGAAATTTCCAGTACGAGCTTATTGTATCCGCCGACGGTGCCCTCGTTGACGGAAACCACTTCTACCTTCCAACCCTGTTCTTCAAAATAACGGGTGTACATGCGGTAGAGGTCGCCCGCGAAGAGGCTGGCTTCGTCGCCGCCGGTGCCGGAGCGTATCTCGAAGATCACGTCTTTGGAATCTTCGGGGTCTTTGGGGATGAGCAAAACTTTGATCTGCTCTTCCATTTCTTCTTTGCGGGGTTCAAGTTCTTCCAGTTCCATCCCGGCCATTTCGCGCATCTCGGCGCTTTCGTCCCGGAGCATTTCCCGGGCGGTTTGGATATTGCCCAGCAGTTGCTTGTATTGCTCATAGGCTTTGACCAGCGGCTGCAAATCTTTGTATTCCTTGCTGGCCTTGGCATAGCGGCCCATATCGGCGATGAGTTCCGGATCGGCCATTTGTTCTTCGAGGTAGATATACCGTTCTTTTATAGCTTGGAGCTTGTCTAACATGTCTGTATTGAATTTTCAGGATAAAGAAAAGGAATTTGAATGGGCCCGGGGGGCCGGTTGCGAAGGGCAGGCAAAGGGCGCTACATGAATTGTTGCGGTATGAGTTGTTTCGTGGCCATGGTTTATTCAAAGCAAAATTAACATTATCCGAATAATGCAAAAACAAAGGAAACGCTTTTTTGCTATCTTGCCGTTTCGGGTGAGCACAGGAGGCGTTCCTGTGCAGCCGGCCATACAACGATGCCACAATACAGCCATACACCACCACTCCATGTCCCTCATCTTACTCATAGAAACCGCGACCGATATTTGTTCCATAGGGTTGAGCCGGGGCAGCCGTTTGCTGAGCATCCACCAGGCGGAGGCCGGTTATCAGCACGCCGGGCAGATCACGCTGCTCATCGGCCGTTGCCTGGAGGAAGCCGGCGCCAGCCTGGCCGGGCTGGACGCCGTTGCGCTGAGCAGCGGGCCGGGTTCCTACACTTCCCTGCGGGTGGGCGCTGCGACGGCGAAGGGCATCTGTTACAGCCTGGACAAGCCCCTCATCGTCGTAGACACCCTGCGGGCCCTGGCCCTGGCGGCCCTCCGGCAGGAACGGGAAGAGGCATTGTATTATCCTATGATCGATGCCCGCCGGATGGAAGTGTACACGGCCGGTTTTGATGCATCGAACGAGCAGATAGCGCCGCCGCAGGCCCTGGTCATCGAAAAGCACGTCTTCAGCGAACAGTTGCAGGCCGGCCACCGGATCGTATTGTCGGGCAACGGCGCCGAAAAATGCCGTCCGGTCCTGCCCGGCGGCAATATCCTCTACAGCCCGGTAACCTGCTCGGCGGCGCACCTGCTCCCGCTGGCCCTGACCGCCTTCGAGCGAGAAAAATTTGAGGACGCGGCTTACTACAGCCCTTTTTACCTCAAACCGCCCAATATCACCAAGCCCCGGCCGCGTTTGCAGTGATTTAATAAGTTGCTTTTGTGCGAATTATGGTTATAACACATTTCTTTTATGTGAATATTTTTTTATTTTTGCTTAAGAATACTCAAAATTTTCCATTAACCCCTTGAATTCTGGCACAGTCTTTGCACCTTTGGGTTATGAGAAAATTCTTTAATGTGTAAAACATCTTGATATGAGAAAACAGAAAAATGAAACCGTCACCCTGAAAAAAGGAGATGGCGATATTAAGTTGGATTATGCTGAACTCAGGAAAGCGGTGCTGGTACTCAGGGCGGTCAACCACAAGCTCCGGCAACGTATCATCGACCTGCTGGAGGAAAGTGAAAGCATGACAGTGACGGATATTTACATCAAGCTGCGCCTCGAACAGTCGGTGGCCTCTCAGCACCTGGCTATCCTGCGCCGGGCCGGAGTAGTGAACACCGAACGGCAAGGCAAATTCATCAATTATTCCCTCAACCGGGACCGCCTGGCTCAAATCTCCCGCCTGGTGGATGAACTGACCGCCTGAAGCCGGATTTTTCCAACAAGCTGATTTCTGAACCAAAAAATGCTGTGGTCATGTCAATGCTACGGCATTTTTCATTTATAGCCTTGGAAAAAATAAATAAAAAACGCATATTTGCAAAGTATTAATACAAGCAGACGCTTGAACAAACATATTGTTAAAAACAAACTTCTATGAGAAAAACTAAAGTAAGCATCAACAATGAGAAGCTGCATGCTTCCTCCGAAATCCTCCGGGCCGTCGCTCATCCCCTCCGGATGAAGATTCTGGAATTCATCGACCAGAATGAGGAGATCAACGTCAACAAGATTTACAACACGCTCGGCCTGGAACAGTCCATCACCTCACAGCATCTGCGCATCCTGCGGACTGCCGGCCTGGTGAATACCCAGCGTGATGGCAAGTACATCCACTACAGTATCGACTACGAGAAAATTGGGGATTCGGTAAATGCCATCCACAGGTTCCTGCAGGAATCGGGAAAGTAAGGATTATTCCTTCGATCCTGAAAAGGCGACGGGGATAACGGCTGCGAAAGCTGTTATCCCCGTCGTCTTTTAACCGGCAGATGTCAGTCGATCCCTTCCCGGGCAGAAGGCAATTTGTCCTCATCGCCGGCATCCTCCGGCGAGCCGGTGTCGGCAGGAGAAGCCTCCGGTGTGGCCGTTTCTCCGGCGGCGGTTTCCGGAAGGGGAACCGTTTCTTCCTCCTGTTCTTCGCCGGCATTTTCCCGGTCAGGGGGCGAGCTGAAGAAACTGCGCTGGAAAAGCAGGATATTTATGACGCCGAGCGTGATGGACAGGTCGGCGATGTTGAAGACGGGCTTGAAGAACATGAAATGGCTTCCGCCCCAATAGGGCACCCATTCCGGCAGATACGTGTCGATGATGGGAAAGTAGAGCATATCCACCACCTTGCCGTGCAGGAAGGTGGCGTAGCCACCCTCCTCCGGGAAAAGTTCCGCCAGCCCGCCGTGATACGGAGACTCCGAGAAGATCAGCCCGTAGAAGGCGCTGTCGAGGATATTGCCCAGGGCACCCGCCAGGATGAGCGCAAAGCTCACCAGAAGCCCGGCCGATACGCCGGACCGCACCAGCAGGCGCAGGTAATAGACCAGAAAACCTACGGCGATGATCCGGAACAGGCTCAGGGCCAGCTTCCCGTATTCTCCTCCCAGGGAGATACCGAAGGCCATGCCATTATTTTCTACGAAGTGGATAAGCGCCCAGTCCAACCCCAAAATCTTGATCTCGTCGCCGTAGTTCATTTGCGTTTTCACCCAAATCTTCAGGGCCTGGTCAAGGACGAGGACCAAAAAAATAACAGCCAGGACTAATGATGATTTCTTCAAACCTAGGTTTCTTTTTTAGCTTTTCCGCTGCCGGTTTTGTTTGGCCTCAATGCTAAGCGTCGCATGCGGGACCGCCTTCAGGCGTTCTTTGGAGATCAGCTTGCCGGTAACCCGGCAAACGCCGTAGGCTTTGTTCCGGATGCGGATCAGCGCATTCTCCAAATGCTGAATATGCCTGCGCTGGCGGCCGGCCATATTGGTCAGCCTTTCGCTCTCGGCAGTGCCGATGCCGTCGTCCAGGCCTTTGACCTTGGCATCCGGATTGTCCGCCAGTTCGGAGAGCTGGTCCAGATAGAACTGAAGTTGTTCCTGGGCGCGCTCCAGCTTCTTTTCGATGAGCACCCTGAACTCTTCCAATTCTTCGTCGCTATACCGGGTTTTTTCAGCCTTTTGGTTCATATATTTTTTTTAGCAGGTTGGGTAATGTATTCTGTTCGTTTTTCTGGCTTTTCCCGCGAAAAAAAAGGACGCTTGCAGTCAAATCGCGGGGGCAAAAATAGCAATAATAACGGTGAGATGGAAGTTTTGTTATAATATTTGCCGCAAGGGGCTGTTAACGAACAATTTACCGGGCTGCCTCCGTCAGGCAGTCGATGGCCGTTTTCAGGCAAATAAAGATCGCCTCCCGACCCTCTTTGGTGACTAATTCCCCGTCCTCCCCCTCCTCCTCGGCCAGCGCGTCTTCTACGAAGGCAAGCAGGTCTTCCTGCGGATAGTTGTTGAAAAACACATTCAACCGTTCGTGAAAACCCCTAGCTTTTACGCCTTGCAGCCGTTCCCAGTTGTCGTCTTCGGCCTGGCTGAGCTGCTGCTCCGTCACCGGGGGAACGGGCTCGCCGTTCAGGGTAATGGCTTTCCAGATGACCAGCATCAGGTAAAACAGGTATTCCTTCTCGCCCTGAGTAAAAACCTGAAAGTTCTCCGTGAAGAAGTAGGACAACAGGACGGGTTGTTCTTTCCTCATTTCCTCAATGGCGCGCCCGTAGTTTTCTTCCGGGCCATCAAGCAGTTTCGCCGCCTGTTCGATCAGGTTCTCGCTGATTAGTTTCATAAACACTTTTTTAGTGCTGTGTCCGGGTCAATCGGCTATGCTGATGATCCGCATTTCCACACGCTGATCCCGATTTTGCCCCTGCGGGCTGCCGTCCTTGCCGGGCGGCAGTGCTTTGCCGTACCCTTTAGGTATGGCCCTGGCTGCATCGGCGCCATGGCCGATGAGATAGTTGACGATCGCCTGAGCGCGTTGGGTGGTCAGCGCCAATGCACTGGAGTGGCTGAGCTGCTGGCCGGCATGAACGCCTATCTCAACGATTGCCCCTTCATTCTGGTTCAGGAACTCCAGCACGCGGCCGAGTTCGGCATAGGCCATCGGTTTGAGCGTGGGCTTATTGGCTTCAAAGACGACCGAGTTGAGGGGTATGACGCTGCCGGCTTCCACCCGGATCAACAGAAGGTCCCGGTTGATTTCGCGGTAGCCTGCCGGAATATCGGAAGCCGGCTCCAGCGGCGCTACGGCATCGGAGCCGGCAGGTACGGACAATGCCTTACGCCTCTCTTGTTCGACCTGCAGGTGAAGCTTCTGGTTCAGCTCTTCCTGCAGTTCCGCTCTGGTTTCTTTTTTTGCCCAGTAAGTGATGTCATTGGACAACGCAGCGCGGATGTCATCCTTCATCTGCTGGCGCAGCTCTGCCTGCACGCCGGGTTCCATGGCCTTCCGGATATCTTCTTTGAGCTGGCGCTCCCATTCTGTTTCGGGCTGCCCCCCTTTGGCCGACCAGTTTTCCGGCCGGCCGGCGGAGTTGCCGAAACTTTGCTGGATTTCCTGCCGCAGTTTGTCTTCTTTCAACTCCAGCTGCCGGCGTTCCCGTTCCCCATCCAGGGAATCGGCTACCTCCCGTTTCACCGATTCCAGCATGCTCGCCCGGAGTTCCTGTTTTATTTTTGGCGCCAGGCCTGCTTCCAGGCCTTGCCGCACTTCTTCCTGCATATACTCAAAGCCTTCGGCCTCATCCCACAGATAGGGGCTGCCCTGAGCCGCAGCTTCCGCCTGCCGTTGCTGCTTTTTCTGATGCTGCACGTAGCGCAGGTACCGCTCCTTCATATCTTCCAGTTCGCCGGGGCTGCTGGTCGGCGCTTCATAAGCATCCGGAATGATCGTATCCCGGCCGGCCATTGCATATTGCTGGTACCGGTGCCGGAGCGCCTCCGATTCCGGGTCGGAAGGAGGGCGCCACTCCGGGGCTTCCCGGCGCTGCACGGCCTGCTCCTGCCGCAGCGCTTCCCGTTTTTCCTGAAGCTGTATCAGCTCTTCGTCAAGTTTTCTCAGATGAAGCTGCAGGCCGATGATCTCTTCGTTCCGATGGATATAGGCGGGATCCCGGTTCAGCGAGGCCAGCAAAAGAGGGTTATCCTGGTCCGCCTCCTTCAAAGGCTTCCCGGACAGCTCTACCGGATTGCTGACCGGAAAGTATCCATCCATTGTTCCACTCAGCTGAAAATCCTGCCCCAGCGGCAGGACAAACTGGAATACGCCATCCTGGCAGGCCGGGCCGGCATGCGATACTGGCGGACGGCCTTCCGCAGGATAGACCTGCGCTTCGGCACGGCTCACCACCTGCCCGGAGGCAGCATCCCTGACTGTGCCGGTCAGCAGGACCAAAGGCTTCGGAAGCAGGCTGTCGGGAAGGGTAGCCTCGAAAATGTCAAAAGAATCCTTTTCGCTCTGCCGCAGCAGATAGGCCGGAGAACCCGAAGCCGGCATGCTCAGAAAGAGGTCGTCTTCGCTGGTATTGATAACCGGGCCGAGGTTGCGGGGAAGCGTCCAGTGCTCCCAGCCGCCATCGAGGCGGCGGATGAAGTACAGGTCCTGCCCGCCATGGCCGCCGGGGCGGCCGGAGGAGAAATAGAGGGTTTCTCCGTCGGCGGCCAGCCAAAGGCCCGCCTCATCGGCAGAGGAGTTAACCGGCGGGCCGAGCGGCTTCGGCTGTGTGTAGCGCCCGTTTTTCTTAACGGTGCTGCGGTAAATATCTCTGCCGCCCATGCTGCCCGGGCCGGCAAAGGAGAGCAATAAAGTTTCTCCTTCGGGGCTGAACGCGAAGTGAGCATTCCTGCCCTCCAGGCTGAAGCTGTCGATCATCAGAGGCATGGGGGGTTGCCAGACCCTCCCCTGCCGGTCGCTGTAATAAAGCGTGTGGGTATCCGGGCGGTATAGATAAATCCTGCGCCCCGAAACGTGAACGCCCACCACCTGGTCATTGCCCCGGCTGTTGAGCGGCGCTCCGGCGTTGACCGCGCCGGACCAGCGCCCGTCGGCATACCGGTAGCTTGCCCAGATATCAGCGGCATCGGCATCCCCCATATTCTGCGGATGGCCGAGGCGGGTAAAATATAACGTTTTTCCTTCCGAAGAGATGACGGGCGACCATTCGTCGTATCGGGAGTTGACTTCCTCCGGGAGTGCGCCGGGGCGGCTCTCCTGGGCGCTCAGTGCCAGATAACCGATCAGAAAAACGAGTCCGAATGTCAGCTCTCTCATTATTGCCAGTTGCTGTTTATATTTTTGACGGACAATCGGGCGCAAAGTCATTTTTTTAGCCTCCCGGTACTATTAAACAACTTCAACCGGCCGATAGATTTATACGCTGTCCTCCGGCGGCGCTGCTCCGCCGGCCAGGGGGGCCACCCTGCCGCCGGCCACCACGGAGAGGGGGGTGAGGGCTTTCCCGTCCCATTCGCCGAAAGCCTGCAGGGGGCGGCCGCCGCTCACCGCCAGCAGGTTCCAGCGGGCAATGCCGTCTGAAGATACGGGCAGTTGTTTCCCGTCTTTATCGACGAGCCACAGCTGCCCGCCGTCCTGAACCGGAAACACTTCCGCCAGCAGGCAGGGGAAGGCTCTAAGCCAGGGGTTGGCAGCCAGGGCGCCGGCGTAAGCGTGAGCGAAATCGCTGAGGGTGGCGTATCCGGATTTTCCGCGGAATGGCCGGCCGCAAGGCTTGTAGTTTCGAAAGAGGGCGCGGAGCGGATAAGCTCCCGGGTAAAAGGCCAGCTCCCCCTCCACACTGCTGCCCACGGCCCAGTGCTTATCGTATCCCTGCCTGCCCCAGGCAAAGTCGAGCAGCAAAGCGAAGCGGCTGCTCTTTTCGCCGAGCAGCCAGGTGCGCCGGTACCGGAGGTTGTCCTCTTCCCCTTCGCCTGTGACCTGGCCGGCCACCAGCCAGATGTCCTGCACGGCAGGCTGGCTCAGGACCTCCTCCTTTTTCCGGTTGACGCCCATTTGGCTGAGGGCTTCTTCCTGCAGGGCCTCCGGCAGGCTTTCCAGTTGCCGGAAGGCCTGGGTTAACAGGAAAAGCTCCCCAATTTCTTCCAGCAGCAATTCGAATCCGCCTTTACTGCCGGCCAACGCCTTGAAATTCCGGATGCGGCGGGCGGCAGCGCCCAGTTTGGCATCCACCATGCGGGCAGCGAAGCCGTCCCAAAACCCCGGAGGTTGTTCCTCGCTGGCCGACAGGCCGTGGCGGGCCAGGTCAAGCAGCCATTCTTCCAGTTCGCGTACGCCCTGCTCCATCAATTCCAGGCGTTGGCCAAAACGGCGGGAGCGCCCGGCCTCTCTTTTTGCCTGCTCTTCCCCGCCGGGAGGCCGGGAAGGAGGTTCTTCCAGGAGTTGCTGCGCCCAGGGCGGAGGGGTGCCGGGCGCCACATCCGGCTTCTTCACAAAGTGCATCAGAAGGGAAAGGATATGGCGGCAAGGGTAATAAGGGCTGCGGCAATCGCAACGGAAGGATTCATCGCCCAGGCGGATAACGGTGCGGTAGGTTCTTTCTCCACTGCTCCGGCATTCGCCCCAGAGCAGGTTTCCATCGCCGGCGATGTTGGCCCACCGGCGGGAAAAGGACAGGCGCCGGGCCTTTTCCAGGACCAGGCTGTTGGGCGCAAGGGCGGTTATTTTTTGGTAGGTCCAGAGCATGGTTGCATGGTTGCATGGTTGCATGGTTGCATGGTTGCATGGTTTCGGTGAACCCATGAACCAGTGAACCCATGGAACCATGAAACCATGCAACCAGTGCCCCATTTCAATCCTCCTCCTCCTCTTCTTCGGGATCGAGGATACCCAGGACGACCATTGCCTTTTCAGAAGCTGTCTGCTCGGCGCTTTTTTTGTTGAAATCGTCGGCGGTGGCCAGTTTTTTGCCATTGACCATGACGGCCACTTTGAAGCGGTCGCGCTTTTCGAATTTATACCGGGCCAGCAGCTTATAGCTCACGGTCTGGCCGTTCTTCTGGCACCATTCCAGCAGTTGGCTTTTGTAGTTGTCGTCGAAGCTTTCCAGTTCATGCACGTCCACATAGTTGCGCAGGACTTTATTGACGACGAAGTTTTTGGTTCCGGCGTATCCTTTTTCCAGGTAAACGGCGCCGACGAGCGCTTCGACGGCATTGCCCAACATGGACCGGCTGAGGCGGGTTTGGTTGTATTCGGAGAGCAACATATCCAGCCCCATTTTATCTCCGATCTTGTTGAGCGATTTTCGTTTGACGATCTTGGAACGCATCTTGGTCAGGAAGCCTTCATTGCTGTTGGGGTACTTCTTAAAGAGGTACTCCGCCACAATAGTCCCCAGGACTGCGTCGCCGAGGTACTCCAAACGTTCGTTGTTCTGGATCGCGTAGGCTTTTTCCGAGGAGGTGGACTTATGGGAAAAAGCCAGCCGGAAGATCCCCATGTTGGAAGGAGTAAAGCCGATGAGCTGGCGCAGGCGCCGGGCAAACTCCTTGTCTTTCGAGAAGTGAAAGTTGTAAAACCTTAATACGAGCCGCAGCAAAGCAAATGAATTAGATAAACATTAAACAATACCGGCAGCGTCGCTGCCTGGGCGATGGGCGCCGCCGGTCGGCGGAGCGCCAGCTTCCACGGGCAAACGTGCCGGCTTTCCGAAAATGTAAAAAACAGCTGCTCTGTAGGGTAAGGAGGTAATACCTCTGGGATCGCCCGGAACGGGGGAAGGCATTGCCGCTTTACCGTAGGAGAGCAAGGGGGAAAATAGTCATAAGCACCCCTGGAGCGGAGGGCAGCCGTTCTGAAAGGTGCCGTCCGCCCGCTTTATCATTCTAATTCTTTAAAGATCAACGAGGAATTGTGCCCTCCGAACCCGAAGGTATTACTCAGGACGGCCCTGACTTTTCGCTCCTGGGCTTCATTGAAGGTCAGGTTGAGCCTGCTGTCCAGCCCGGGGTCGTCCGTGAAGTGGTTGATGGTGGGCGGCACAAAGCCATGCACGATACTGAGGATACCGGCGATCGCTTCGATCGCCCCTGCTGCTCCCAGCAGGTGCCCCGTCATGGATTTGGTGGAGCTGATATTCAGCTGATAAGCATGGCTGCCAAATACCTGTTGAATAGCTTTGACCTCGGCAATATCTCCAAGAGGAGTTGAAGTACCGTGGACGTTTATATAGTCAATGTCTTCCGGGTTCAGGCCTGCTTCGTTCAGAGCGATCTTCATGACATTGCTCGCTCCGAGGCCCTCCGGATGAGGGGCAGTGATGTGGTGGGCGTCGGCGGTAGCTCCGCTGCCCACCAATTCTGCATATATTCTGGCGCCTCTTTTTTGGGCGTGTTCCAATTCTTCCAGGATCAGGGCGCCGGCGCCTTCTCCCAGGACGAAGCCGTCGCGGTCCAGGTCAAAGGGGCGGGAGGCCGTTTTATAGTCGTCATTGCGGGTGGAGAGGGCTTTCATGGCGTTGAACCCGCCGACGCCGGCTTTGATGACGGCTGCTTCCGACCCTCCGGTCACGACCACGTCCTGCCGGCCCAGGCGGATATAATCGGCGGCGACGGCGATGGAATGAGAAGAGGAAGCACAGGCGGAGACCGTAGCGAAATTGGCGCCCCGGAACCCGTATTTGATGGAGATTTGGCCGGCGACGATGTCGACGATCATCTTAGGGATCATGAAGGGGTTGTACCGGGGAATCCCGTTGCCGGTGATGAACGCTTCGATCTCGGCTTCCAGCGATTTCAGGCCGCCGATACCGGAACCCCAGATAACGCCCACGCGGTCCAGGTCGAGGCGCTCCGGATCCAGGCCGGCATCGGCCACCGCTTCGTCCGCAGAAATAGCGCCGTAGATGGAGAACAGGTCCATGCGGCGCACCTCCCGGCGGTCGATGAATTGTTCGGCATCCAGCCCTTTGATCTCGCAGGCAAATTGTGTTTTAAAGTTAGTCGCGTCGAAGTGGGTGATGAGGTTGGCGCCGCTCACGCCGTTCTGCAGGCCTTCGAGGTAAGCTTTGATATTGTTGCCGATTGGGGTGATTGCCCCTATTCCTGTTACAACAACCCTTTTCATTTGCTTGTGAATTTTTTACTTTCGCGGCGCTCTGAATCAGAGTAGTGACTTTTATATTGTGGTTTTCAAAGCCAAGGTCATATCAATTGAACGGGGGGAGCCGGATACGGCTTCAAAAAAGCATTCAGGAATATCCCCCTCCTCTTAAAACCACAAATTAGAGGTAAGGCATACCTCTAATTTGCAGAATATAAACGGTTGACCCAAATACTCCCGGATCAACTTAACCTTAATTGGAATTGGCCTCGAGATATTCAATCGCTTGCCCAACAGTTTGGATGTTTTCGGCTTGTTCGTCCGGAATGGAGAGGTTGAATTCCTTTTCAAATTCCATGATCAGTTCCACGGTGTCCAGAGAGTCGGCCCCCAGATCATTGGTAAAACTGGCCTCTGGAGTAACCTCAGTTTCGTCGACGCCAAGCTTGTCGACGATAATTTTACTTACTCTTTCTGCAATGCTAGACATAGTGAATTCGCTTTATTGGTTTACGATTGCGATGCAAAGAAACATAGAACTCCCCTGATAACCAAAGTTTTTAGAGAAAAAAATTGCCGGGCTAACGCCCCTGATGCCCCATCATTATTGGGGTTCGCCGTGTTTGAACGGGCGGCGCCGGCGCCGCCCGGCCCGGCGTTACGGGCACAAAGAACCAAAGGAGTATTGGCCGGCTTATTTAACCCTGCCTCCCCTCCTGAATAAAAATACGCCTACTTTTCCCGAACATATATTTGAATATTTTTGAGATAGCTGTACATTTACAATACCAATTATTGTATTTTTTACACTTACTTTTACAGCCAGCCCCTATCAAAAATTACGCCCACTCAAATTAAAATCACCATGTCTATGAAAGTTGTAGACCATCAAAATACAAAAATCGTCGCTACTGTAGGGCCTGCCTCCAATTCCTACGCTAATCTGCTGGATCTGGTCAAGGCCGGTGTCGATGTTTTCCGGCTCAACTTCTCCCACGGAAGCCACGAAGATCATCTCGAGGTGATCAACCACGTCACCTATATCAATGAGAAGTACAACCTCCACATCGGCCTGCTGGCCGACCTGCAGGGGCCGAAACTCCGGGTCGGGAAGATCAAGGATAACGCTTTGGAACTCAAGGAGGGCGATGTGATCACCCTGGTCAATGAGGAATGCGTCGGGACCATGGAAAAAATCTACATGAGTTATGAACAGTTCCCCAGGGATGTGAAAGTGGGGGAACGCGTCCTGGTCGACGACGGCAAACTCGTCTTTGAGGTGGTCGAGACCAATAAAGAAGATACGGTACGCCTGAAAACCCTGTTCGGCGGCACGCTTTCTTCCAACAAGGGCGTCAACCTGCCCAAAACGAAAATCTCCCTGCCCTGCCTGACCGAAAAGGACCTGGCCGACCTCGACTTCATCCTCACCCAGCCGGTCAACTGGATCGCCCTGTCTTTCGTCCGCTCTTCGCGGGATGTGAAAGACCTGGCCCGGCGCATCGCCGCCAAAAACCACCCGGCCAAGATCATCGCCAAGATCGAAAAGCCGGAAGCGGTAATGCGCATCGACAAGATCATCAAACACTCCAACGCCATCATGGTCGCCCGGGGCGACCTGGGCATCGAGGTGCCGATGGAGCAATTGCCCCTTATCCAGAAGGACATCATCTCCAAGTGCATCCAACGGGCCCGCCCCGTCATCGTCGCCACACAAATGATGGACAGCATGATCACGAATCCCAGCCCTACCCGGGCCGAGATCACGGACGTGGCCAACGCCGTCCTAGACGGCGCCGATGCGGTCATGCTCAGCGGCGAAACATCGGTGGGCAAACACCCGGTGAAAGTCGTGGAGGCCATGAACAAGATCATCGAAGTGGCGGAAACGCATTTCAATTTCGACGGCCGCCGCCCGGTAGCCAGCGCCAAATCCCGTACTTTCCAGTCGGACATCGTCTGTTTCAATGCCGGCAAAACGGCTATGGAGATCGGCGCCAAGGCAATCGTAGGCATGACCAGCTCGGGATACACCGCATTCAAGGTGTCGAGTTACCGGCCCAAGAAAGACATTTATATCTTTTCGGACCGCATGCACATGCTGTCCACGCTGAACCTCGTCTGGGGAGTGCGCTGCTACTACTACGACCGCTTTACAACGACCGACGAAACCATTCAGGACGTTACGGACATCCTCAAGCGGGAAGGCCGGGTACAGACCGGAGACATCATCATCAATACCGCCAGCATGCCGCTGCACCGGCGCTTCCGGACGAATATGCTCAAGGTAACAGTTGTAGAGTAAGGCCGCCGGGCCACCGCCCGGGCCAGAAAGCTCAGCGCCTGACTGTATTCCCTTCGTACAGGAATCAACGGGGCGTGGCCATGCCGGCTCGGGCTGGCATGGCTTACTTTTTAAAGCCCGGGCAGCCTGCGCGCGTGCCCCGGCCCTGATATATTTACATTTCCCGCATTTAACATTCTGAACAGCGTTTTCTATACCTTACCTTTGCGTCGGCGGAACTGCGGCAAAGACCCCGTGCCGGCGTGGGCCGGTTTAAAACCGCCGCATTCCAGAACAAGACAGCAAGAAATACTTTTTATCATACAGGCATCACAAAAAACAGAACTGAATCCATGAAGATCATCATTCCCATGGCGGGCCGCGGTTCCCGTTTACGCCCGCACACCCTGACCGTCCCCAAACCCCTGATCCCGGTAGCCGGCAAACCCATTGTCCGGCGAATCGTCGAGGACCTCAAAGCGGCGCTGGATGAAACGGTAGAAGAGGTCGCCTTCGTCATCGGCAATTTTGGCCCCGAAGCAGAACGCCAATTGCACAAAATTGCGGATAGCATCGGAGCAAAATGTTCCATTTATTATCAGGAGGAACCCCTGGGGCCGGGCCACGCCGTACTGTGCGCCAGGCCGAGCCTCTCGGGCCATTGCCTGGTGGCCTTCGCCGATACGCTCTTCAAGGCGAACTTCACGTTTGACCCCCGGGAAGACGGCATCATCTGGGTGCAAAAAGTGGAAGACCCTTCCTCTTTCGGAGTAGTCAAGACAAACGAAAACAACATTATCACCGATTTCGTGGAAAAGTCTCCAACTTTTATCTCCGACCTGGCCATCGTGGGCATATACTATTTCAACAGCGGGGAAGGGCTGCGGGACACGCTCCAGAAAATGGTGGATGAAGACATTAAAGACAAAGGGGAGTACCAGCTGACCTCAGCCCTGGCCCTGCTCAAAGACAGCGGGGTGCAGTTTCGCTCTTCCCGGATCGAAGAATGGCTCGATTGCGGCAACAAGGACAACGTCCTGGCGACCAACCAACGCATCCTGGAACTCAAAAAGAGCAGCGAAAAACTCGTAGCAGACAGCGCCACCATCGAAAATGCCGTCGTCATTCCGCCCTGCTATATCGGCGAGGGCGCCGTAATCAGCAACAGCGTCGTGGGCCCTTACGTATCCCTGGGCAACAATTCGACGGTTGAAGATTCCGTTATTAGCAATAGCGTTATTCAAAACAACAGCCGGATACGCCATGCCAACCTCAGCAACTCTATGCTGGGCAATGAAGTTGATTACCATGGAGAAAAGTCGGAAATTAGTATCGGCGATTATTCCGAACGCCGGCCGTGAGAGAACAAAAACTACCCGTGTGGGTGTTGATTAGAGGATACTACGACAATATGATGAAAAAAAAGCTGCCAATACTCGGGATACTGCTCCTGCTGGCCGGGTGTTTCCCTTCAGCTCTCGCCGGGCAGGAAGGCCGGGTAAGCGAAGATGCCGTCAACCTGGAGAAACTGTTCATCGACGCCAACCGCGAGAAGTTGCTGGGCAATTACGACAATGCCATTGCCCTGCTCCGGGAAGTCCTCAAAAAAGACCCCAAAAATGCCGCTGCGTCCTTCGAGCTGGCGCGGTCCTACGAAGCTATTGAAGATGACGACAAGGCGGTCCGGGCGATCAAAAATGCCATAGAATGGGAACCCGCGAACAGCTGGTATCTCAAATTCCTGGCCGACCTCTATCAGAAGCTCAACCAGAACGAAGAAGCCGCCCAGGCTTATGAACGCATCGTCGAGCTGGAACCCGACGATGAGTTCAACTACTTCCGGTGGGCTTATTTCCTGGTGCGCGCCGACGAAATCGGCGACGCCCTCAAGGTGTATAACCAACTGGAAAAGAGGATGGGCGTCAACGAGGAGGTCATCCGGCGCAAGCATTCGCTCTACGTGGGTACCGGCGACAACAAAAAGGCCGCCCGGGAACTGGAGCGGCTGATCGAAGCCTATCCGGGAGATATGGAATACCGGCACCTCCTGGCCGATTTCTACCGCCAGATTGGCGAAGAGGCCAAGGCAGAAGAGGTTTTTCGCGAAATCCTCCGCCTCGACCCCAACAACGCCAGGGCGCAGCTGGCCCTGGCCGGCAACCCGGAGCAGCACGCCGGAGAGCGGCAGTTCCTCGAATCCCTCCAACCGGTATTCCGCCAGGAAGGGGTGAGCATCGACCTCAAGCTGAGCCAGCTCATGCCCTTCATTCAACGGGTTGCCGACACCGGCGACCCGCAGCTGGCCGATGCCGCCTTGAGCCTGTCCGCCATTTTGGAAGAGGCTCACCCGGCAGAAGCAAGGGCCTTCTCCGCCTCGGGCGACCTGCTCTACCATTCCGGCAGGAAACAGGAGGCCCTGGAAAAATACCAGAAGGCCCTAAAGCTGGACGATACGGCCTTCTCCGCCTGGGAACAGATCCTGCACATCTACAACGAACAGAAGCAATACCGGGAATTGCTGGAGTTCAGCGAACGCGCTATGGATTACTTTCCCAACCAGGCCATCGCCCCCTTCCTGCACGGGGTGGCTGCCCATCAACTGGGAGACGACCAGGAAGCCCTGCCCGTCCTTCAGCAAGCCCTCCTGATGGCCGGCAACAACGGCCGGCTGAAGATGCAGGTGCAATCCCAACTCGGCCTCGTATTCAACAGCACCGGACAGTACAGCCTGTCCGACCAGTCATTTGAAGCCGCCCTGGCGTTGAACCCCAAGTCGCCCACCGTGCTGAGCCAGTACGCCTACGCGCTCGCAGAACGGGGAGAGCGCCTGGAGAAAGCCCGCGAAATGGCGGCCCTGGCCAACGACATCTTCCCGAAACAGGCAGAATACCTGTTTACCTACGGTTGGGTGCTTTACCAGTCGAAAGACTACGAAAAGGCCAGAGAATGGATGGACAAGGCCCTGGAGAACGGCGGCGAGGATGACCCCCGCCTGCTCGAACGGTACGGCGACGTGCTCTTCCAGCTCAACGAGGCCGACAGGGCCATGGAGTACTGGAAACAGGCCCGCCAACTGGGGGGCAATTCCGGGCTGCTGGATAAAAAGATCGCTGATAAAAAGTTGTATGAATAACTCCAGGCAAATGAAACTGTGAAACCATGAAAATAACCGTTCAGATACTGATCAGCTGTGCCTTCCTGCTCGGGCTTTCGTCCCTGAACAGTTGCTCGGCCACCCGCAAAGGAGGCAAAGTGGCGAAGAAAGAGGTAAATGCTGATTTCCTGCTCAAACAAATGGCGCGCCAAAAGCTCCGGCCCGAGTGGTTCAGCGCCCGCACCAGCATCGATTACGATGATGGCAGCCAGTCCTTCTCCGCTTCGGCCACCATCCGCATGCGGCGGGACAGCCTGCTCTGGATCAGCATCAAAAAGCTGGGCTTCGAGCTGGCCCGCGTCCAGGTGACCCGGGACTCGGTTTATGTGCTGGACCGGATCAACAACGAATACGCCATTGAAGGCCTGGGATACCTCTCGCAATCTTACGGATTGCCCGCCGACCTTACCCATTTGCAGGACGTCATCCTCGGAAATCCCGTTTTTTTCGAAAGCAAAGGCCTGCAGGTGGAACCTCTGGGCCCCTCCTACCACCTGATGGGCAGAGGGCTGGCCATCGAAAGCGATTACTGGATCGACCCCAACGGATTTGTGTTGCGCAAAATGGCCTTTAACGACAAAAAGAACAGCCAGCAGGTCAACATGCTTTTTGAGGAGTATGGAGAAACACCGGACAATCAGAAATTTTCGTATCTTCGCAAGCTCGAAATGAACAGCCAAAATTCCGGAAAGGCGGCTGTTTCCATGAAATTTTCGAAATTAGACACAGAGATCCCAAAGAGCATCAGATTTGAAATCCCGGATCGATATACACGGACAAAATAAAAACGACGCCCGGCGCGCTGTTACCGCTAAAGCCCTGCTGCATTCCTCACCGTTCCGGCAGCGAATAGCCCTTCTGATGCTTCTGAGTATGGCCCTCGCCGCTCCTTTGGCCGCTCAAAACCGGCAGGACCTGGAAAACAAACGCCAGCAACTGCTGATGGAGATCCGGGATACGGAATCGCAGCTGAAAAAGACCAAGGAGAATAAGGCCGCTACCCTGGACCAGTACCTGGCCCTCCAGAACCAAATCCGCAAACGCCAGCAACTGATCAACACCCTGCACGAAGAGGTCGATTACGCCAATGCCAGCATCAGCCGGGCGAATGAAGTACTGGATGCTCTCGGCCAGGACGTAATCCGGCTTAAGGAAGAATACGCCAACATTATCCGGGCGGCCTACCGGCACAAAATCCAGAACAGTTTCCTGCTGTTCCTTTTCTCCGCCGACAGCTTCAACGATGCGTTCCGCCGCTGGCAGTACATTCGGCAGTACGACCGCTACCGGAAGAAACAGGCGCGCCTGATTGTCCAGACCCAGGAAATGCTGGCCAGGAAGGCCCGGCAGCTCGAAGAAAAACTACAGGAAAAGGAGCAACTCCTGGCTTCACAGGAGCAGCAACAACAGCTGCTCAACCGGGAGTTGCAGGATAAAAACCGCATCCTCCGGGAACTCAAGACCAGCGAAGGGCGGCTCGTTGCCGAACTGGACGAGCAGCAGAAAGCCCACGATGCCCTCAACCGGGCAATCGAGGAAGTGATCCGGGAAGAAATGGCCAGGAAACGCCGCGAAGCCCGCGCCGCAGATGCGCTCGCCGGCGGCGGCCCGGAAGCGCCGGACGACAACCTCCCCCTGTCCAACAGCTTCAAGGGCAATCAGGGCCGCCTGCCCTGGCCGGTAAAAAACGGATACATCACCCGCCAGTTCGGCAAGCAACCCCACCCTCAGATTCGCAGCGTTCAGATCACCAACAACGGCATTGACATCCGGACGGATGAACAGGCCAACGTCTACGCCGTTTTTGAAGGGAAAATCGCCGGGACGCAGTTTATCCCGGGTTATAAAAATACCGTCATCATCCAGCACGGCCGGTACTATACCGTGTACTCCAACCTGGAAGAGGCCTTCGTGCAGCGGGGTGACATGGTCAGCACCCGCGAGCCGATCGGCAAGCTCGGCAAGGACAAACCGGAAGTCCACTTCGAAATCTGGCTGGAAAAAAAGCGCCTCAACCCGGTTCAGTGGGTGGCGGAACGGTGAAGAAGGGGAACAATTAGAGGAGGAATGGTGTATAGGGTTAATGTGCATTGGTGCATTGGTAATGGGGAGCATCGTGGAAAGTCCGAGCCCAAACATATACACGAATGCACGCCCGTCCTCGTACCTCGGCCGGGTAAAAATGTACGCATACACAAGTAATTTAAGCGAAGAGCCTATGGCAAATGACTGGATAATAGGAGAAAAGGACAAAAAAGGAATAAAAAGAGGCACCGAATCCGCTGTATTGATCGGGCTGGTGCATAACATGCAGGCCGAGGAACAGGTTCAGGAATACCTCGACGAGCTGGAATTCCTGGCCCTCACCGCCGGCGCGGAGGCCAAAAAGCGCTTCATCCAGAAGCTGCCCCACCCCGATCCCCGAACCTTTATCGGCAAAGGCAAACTCGAAGAGATCAAAGCCTACATCGATAATGACGAGGACATCAGCATGGCCATTTTTGACGATGACCTCAGCGGGAAACAGGTCAACATCCTGGAGGAAGCCCTCAAGGTGAAGATCATCGACCGCAGCACCCTCATCCTGGACATCTTCGCCAGCCGCGCGCAGACGGCCCAGGCAAAGACGCAGGTGGAACTGGCACAGATGCAATACCTGCTGCCCCGCCTCCGCGGCCTGTGGACGCACCTCGAAAGGCAGCGGGGGGGGATCGGCATGAGGGGCCCCGGTGAAAAGGAGATCGAGACCGACCGCCGGATCGTACGGGACAAGATCGCCCTGCTCCAGAAAAAACTGGAAAAGATCGACCAGCAGAACATGACGCAGCGCAAACAACGGGGCGAGCTGATCCGGGTGGCCCTGGTCGGATACACCAACGTAGGCAAGTCTACCTTGATGAACCTGCTGAGCAAATCGGACGTCTTTGCCGAAGACAAGCTCTTCGCCACCCTCGATACCACCGTGCGCAAAGTCGTCTTCGGGCGCATGCCCTTCCTGCTTTCCGACACCGTCGGCTTCATCCGGAAGCTGCCCCACCACCTGATCGAAAGCTTTAAATCCACCCTCGATGAGGTCCGGGAAAGCGATATCCTGCTGCATGTGGTAGACATTGCCCATCCGCAGCACGAAGACCACATCCGCACCGTCAACCAGACCCTCAGGGAGCTGGAGGCCATCGACAAACCCACCCTGCTCGTATTCAACAAGATCGACCTCTACCGGGAGCGCAACTACGACGACTACGTGGACGAGGAGGCCCGCCTGGAGATCGAAGAGGGCCTGAAAGGCAACCTGCGCCACACCTTCGACACCGACCTGGCTTTCATTTCCGCCAGGACGAAGGAAAACCTGGGCGAGCTTAGAGATAAGTTACAGGAGATGGTTAAAGAACAATACCTGGTGCGGTATCCGTATCAGGCGAAGCACTGGTAGCGAAGGAATGAATAAATCCTGGATATAATGAACACAATGCTCGAAAAATATGCCAGCCTGTTGGTGCACTACTGTCTGGAGATGCAGCCGGGCGAGCGGTTTTACCTGCGCAGCACTACGCTGGCGGAGCCCCTGGTGCGGGAAGTCTACCGTGCTGCGGTCAGGGCCGGCGCTCATGTAGAAGTGGATCTGGACTTTCGGGAGAAGAGCCGCATTCTCCTCTCGCACGGCAATGATAGCCAGCTCCGGTATGTTTCGCCTTTATACCAGCAGGCCATGGCGGAGTTTGACACCTATTTATATATCATGGCGCCTTTCAACCTGCGGGAGGACCAGAATGTCGATCCGGCGAAGCGGAAAATTCGGCAGGAAGCCCAGCAGCCCGTGCTGAAAACGTATTTTGAGCGCACCGCCACGCGGGAGCTGAAACGCAGCTTATGCCAGTATCCCACGTTGGCCAACGCCCAGGAAGCCGGCATGTCGCTGGAAGAATATGAAGAATTCGTCTTCAGGGCATGCAAGCTCTTCGAGGCGGACCCGGTGGAGAGCTGGCTGCAGGTCCGGGCCTGGCAACAGCAGATCGTCGACCTGCTCAACAGCCGGGAAACGGTGCGGTACAAGGCCGGCGGAACGGACATCACCTTCAGCACCCGGGGGCGGACGTGGATCAACTCGGACGGCCGGACCAACATGCCTTCCGGTGAAGTTTATACCTCTCCGGTCGAAGATTCCGCCAATGGCGTGGTCCACTTTTCCTTCCCCGCCATTTACATGGGCCACGAAGTCGAAGGCGTCACGCTTTATGTTAAAGACGGCTATATCGAAAAGTGGGAAGCCCGCCGGGGCAAAGATTTCCTGGACCAGGTTTTCCAGATCGAAGGGACGAGGCGATTTGGGGAGGCTGCTATTGGAACAAACTACAACATCGACCGTTTAACCAAGAACATCCTGTTCGATGAGAAGATGGGCGGGGCGATCCATATGGCCATCGGGCAATCGTACCTCCAGGCCGGCGGCAAAAACCAATCCACCGTACATTGGGATATGATAACTGATATGCAGGACGGAGGAGAAATTTACGCCGATGGCGAAAAAATTTACGAGAACGGACGTTTTCTGTTCGTGAGTTAAAAGACAGGGCCGGATTGACAGGAAAAGCAGGACTGCTTTTCATGATCCTGCCTTCCTCTTTCCCGTCCGGTAGAACTGCAAAGGCGGCGCGCCGGCCGGAGGGCACCTTCACAAAAGTTAGGTATTGCACAGAAAATTTCGTATCTAAGATGAATTTTAGAGCGCGATTTTTTGCCTTAACTTTTACAGGTGTTGATTTTTCTACATAACTTGCAAGGTAAATGCCGTAATCCCAAACCCAGATGAAAACGGCGAAGGACCAAAACCGAAACGGACAATAGAAAGCTGAAGAAAACATTATTAAACCAACAACTTAATCTCCTTAAACCGTGAACAGTAGTACTGCATTTTTAGAATTAAAGTATGGCAATATTTACGGCGGTTACCCCAATTTCTACGCAATTAGTGAAATATGCCTCCTGGTCTTTGAGCATGGATCCAACAAGATCTTCATCGAAACCTGGCTCAACAACGCTAATGTTGACATCGTGAGCGTTTACTCCAAAGTCAACGAACTGGGACACACCATCGGACGGATGAAGGAAGTGATCAACATGCGCACCCATCGCCGCAAACCGTACCGCGAAGATTTCCGCCTCGACGAACGGCAGTTGAAGTACTCCTTCCAGCAGTTGCGCCCCACCAAAATGCCGATCAAGAATTTCCTGCTCAAAAACCTGAAGAAGTATCGCTTCCGCGACATCATCACCTTCGACGGGCGGCGTGACGTATTCCTCTGCGAGCGCTCCGGGGTGAATTTCGGCCGGCACAATGTCGTAGACCTTCAGAAAGACCTGAATAAAGAAACGGATTACTTATTCTCGCTGAATAAGCTGGCCGTTGTGATCGGCTTTGACCACGACCGGAGCTACCTGCGTTCCAACAACCTGGAATACTGGCTTCACCCCATTGCCGACCGTCAGATCGTTCCAAAATCAGCTGCCTATGATGCGGCCCGCCTCATGATGGTACACAATGAGTACATGGAATATCACGACGACTTCCTGATGAAGGCGGCTCTGGTATTGAATAAAATCCAGAATACGAAGTCGCAGGAGTGAAAATGAGGGAATGAAGGAATGAGGGAATGATTCAGGCAAATCATTCCCTTATTCCTTCTACAACCGGTATTCTGCTCCCAGTTCGGGAATTTCTATATCTGCGAAGCCTTTCTCCAGGAGCAGGTTTCTGAACGCTTCCTGGCGGTCGAGTGTGCCGTGGACGAGGAAGAGCCTGCGCAGGCCTTTCTTCTGATTTTCTAAAAAGGCGGCCAGTTCGTGCCGGTCGGCATGAGCGGAGAAAGAATCCATGACTTCTACTTCCGCCCGGACTGCCTTTTCCTCTCCAAATATCCTCAGCTGCTTCGCCCCGTCGCGCAGGGCGCCGCCCGGCGTTCCCGGAGCACAGTAGCCGACGATGAGAAAAGTATTGCGGTCATTATCAATATTGTGGAACAGATGGTGTTTCACCCGGCCGGCATTCATCATGCCGGAAGAACTGATGATGATGCAGGGCTCGCCGGAATGGTTAAGCTTTTTGGAAAGCTCCACATTGCGGACGTACCGGAGGGAATTGAATCCGAAGGGGTCGTCATCGGCGAGCAGGTACTCATTCAGCTGGTTATCGAAACACTCCGGATGGGCGCCGAAGATCATCGTGGCATTTACCGCCAGAGGGCTGTCTACGTAAACGGGAATATGGGGCAGCTTTCCCGCGCTTTCCAGTTGGTCGAGCATATAAACGACTTCCTGGGTGCGCCCGACGCTGAACGCCGGAATGATGAGTTTCCCCTGTTTTTCGATACAGGTGTGCAGGATGATCCTGAGAAAGCGCTCCAGCTCATTGGGCGCGGCTTCGTGGTCGCGGTCGCCATATGTGGACTCGCAGATCAGATAATCGACCGCCGGCATCGGGACCGGGTCGCGGAGGATCGGCCGGCTGGGGCGCCCCACATCGCCGGTAAATCCGAACATAACCGTGCGGCTTTTTTCCTTGATGCGCAGGGTGACGCTGGCGCTGCCCAAAATATGCCCCGCATCCTGAAAGAGCACTTCGACATTTTCATGGACGCGAAACCAGCGGCCATAACCATGGCCCTCAAAAAGATTCCAGGCCAGTTCCGCATCGCGGGTGGTATACAGCGGTTCTTTCAACCGATCCTTATGGCCCCGCCGGAGCTGCCTTTTATTGTAGTACTTCACGTCCATTTCCTGGATTTTGGCGCTATCCAGCAGCATGATGGAGCACAGGTTGCGCGTGGCATAGGTGCAGTGGATGCCTCCCTTAAACCCATCGGCTACCAATTTCGGGATGCGGCCGCTGTGGTCGATATGAGCGTGGGAAAGGATCAGGCAATCGATCTCCGACGGAGAGAAATACCAGTGTTCGTTAAACTCCGACATGTCGTCGGAACTTCCCTGATAAAGCCCGCAGTCCAGCAGGATTCTGAACCCGTCTTCCAGCGTGATGAGATGAGCGCTGCCCGTTACCTCCCGGGCCGCTCCACAGAATTGTAGCTTCATGGAAGCAATATACCGACTTCAACAGGTTTGACAAAAAAAAAGCCACCCTCGCAAGAAGATATTTTGCAAGAGTGGCCGTAAACTTTCGTAAAAATTGGATTAGTATGAAGCCAAAGTTGTGTCCGGGTTGGGCGGGAGGCGGTTATTGGTTATTGACTCTATGTGGCTCAGGCGGGGTTATTGGTTATTACCGGAGAAGTAACCCCGTTGCCGTTATTGGTTGTTGGGGGAAACCAATAACCAATAACCAATAACGCCCTCTGACCCATCACAGGTAAAATAACCGCTTCACAACTCCTCTCAATCCTGTATAACCCGCAGAGCGCCGTAATTCACCCTGGCCCGAATAACCCGGGGCGATTTTACCGTCCCCACATGCCCCCGAATCTCGTGGTTGGTGCCGGCTTCCCGTTCATAGGTGACGTTCAGCGCGCGCGGATACCGGATGCCGGCGAAATCCGCGATGGCATCCATTTGAAAATTGGCGCCATCCTCTACGCCCAGCCGGAAATCGGTAAAGCTGCCGGTGATGTCCACCGCATTGAAATGCCGTCCGATCGAGATGATCTTTACGCTGCTGCTGTCTACCTGAAGCTGCAGGCTTTTGTTGACCCGTTCTACATACAGGTTGCTAAGGGCGCTGTTTACCGAAATCTCATCCGCCGTTTCAATCTCGATATTGTCGAATTCTCCAGTGTTGACGAAGCGGCCGGCTTGCTCCAGCTCGTAGGTGTCGTACCGGGAACGGCTCAGCACCTCCCCGGCTTTTTCGATCCAGATTCGGGAATAGCGGCTGTCGATCTCGGCCAGTCGCACCTCTTCCACCCGCAGGCGGGCCTGCTGGAGGGTGGCCTTCAGGCGCCCGGCCCTTTCGATGGCTCCCATGCCATGTTCGAGCCGGATGTCGGCGTCCTGGCTCAACTCGCCGGCCCGCAGGTTCCCGTAGCGCACTTTGAGTTCTACCGGCCCGGCCATTTCCCCGACGGACACATCGCCGTGTTTATTCTCAACGACGAGCCGGCAGCGATGGGGAACGTATGCGGTATAAGAGATGGAATAGTCGGCCTCCTCTTCCCCCCAGAACCACCATTCCTTTTGGGACCGGGCCACTTCCGTTTCCGCCGACACGTAATCTCTGCTTTCGCTGAAAGCTATCTGAATGCGGTGAAATACCCTTTGGGCACTGGCCTCACCGGAGGCCCGGACGCGGATATTCACTTCCAGTTTCACCCGTTGCCGGTCCCATCCTTCCACCTTCACCGGCCCGTATTTATTGCTGAGGGCGAGGGTTCCTTCCTGGGAAATGGCGAAGTCCTTTTTGATCACCTTGGAGAACTCCTGGCACGTGCCCGCCCGGAGGGGATAGGCCGCCAGGGTACAAACGGCCAGGAAGGCCAATCCCCAAAAATGCATGGCGGCGCCCCGTCTGACGCTGGACAACCGGCGACGCTTCGTACCTCCCGCGCAATCCGGTACAGCCGCCGGCCCCGCACATTGCACACCCCCCCCGCAACTTTTGTCCAGCAGAGCGGCAAGCGACTGGTCAAATGCTGGTTTCCTCATTTCCCTCTGGTTTTTCGGTCTCCGGGGCAGCGTCCTGAAGGCGGTCCAGGACGCGTTCCAGGATGGAAACCTTCGCCTGATAACTCCGGAGCAAATCTTCGACGATCTCCTCCTCCTTTCCTTTAGGGGCGATGAGCAATTCCTGCCGGAGTTCCTGCATCACTTCATCCAGCCGGGCCAGGTCTTTATCCACGAGATTGTCCCGCTGGTAAGCGGCCAACTGCTGGTATTTCTGATGAATCTGCTGTTGGTAGTATTCCTCCGCTTTGGCATATTCCGGCGCGACCCTTTCCAGCGAAGCGGCCGGCTGCAGGCGGTTCCCGAAAAAATAAAGGCCGAGTAGGGCTCCGCAGGCCAGCAATACCACCACGGCGGCGGCAGCCCGGCCTGCTTTCCAGAGGGTCAGCCGCCGGGATTGCCGGCGGTCGAGCTCGTGGCTGATCTCCCCCCACACCCGCAGGCCCGGGGATGGGCCGTCAAAAGCTTCCCGTTGTTCGAGGATGAACTGCTCGATATAATCTCGCTGCATCGTACTTTTTTGTTTTCTCTTTGCCGGCGGGTAACAGTCCTATTTTATTTTCCCGCCATCCCTAAATGACTAGACTCTAATAATTCTCTCAGCTTCTTTCGGGCACGGCTGTACTGGGACTTGGAAGTCGCTTCGGTGATCTCCAGGATCTCGGCGATTTCCTTGTGGTCATAACCTTCGAACAGATATAGGGTAAATACCGCCCGGTAGCCGTCGGGCAGATCCTGCACGGCTTTTTTTACGGATTCTACATCCAGGCCCGGCGGCGGGTCTTCCGTTACCTGTTCGGCAGTAGCCGGTACTTCAGCGTGCCGTTCTTCCAGTTCTTCAAAGAACAGGCGGTTGCGTTTGAGGTGGTTGATGCAGTTGTTGACCGTGATGCGTTTGATCCACGCCCCTACCGATGACTGATACCGAAAGGTATGGAGCTTGGAAAACACATCGACGAACGAGTTCTGCAACAGGTCCTCCGCGTCCTGTTCACTGCGGACCATCCGCAGGCACACGTTATACATCGCCCTCGAATATAAGCGGTACAGCTCAAACTGAGCCCTTCGGTTGCCACGCTTACATTTTTCGACAATGTCTCGGTGTGTGCTTGCGTAATCCAATTTCAGGTGATTGTATTCTACAGCGGGTGATTTTTTCGCATGCATGCTTCCTGGCTTCAGCTTCATTTGTAGGGACAGGCACGGGGGGAAAGGGTTGCATGCGGCTTGGTAGATTATCGCTCGTTTTTCGAAAAGAAAAGTCAATCTTCCGGAGGAGAAAGAATATACACTTTATGCTGAACTGCCTTTTCCCACTCCACTAACAAAATGGAAACAAAAGGCAATAAACCTGCCAACACATTCCGCCTGACATCCAGGATAAACACTCCAACCGGCAGCGTGTCCAGGTTTTATTGATAGGGAATATTCTTATCGACAGCTACTAGTACATCGAAGCCGTTTTCCTGCATTTTTCGAAACAAAGCGCCATTTTTCAGACCATTCCAGCCCATATCCCGCACCGTAAAAACGGCGTGTTCTGTATCTGAAAATTCTTTCTTGAAACGGACATCGACATTCTCGTCAAGCAGCACTTTCATACCTCCGGCTTATCATTTGCACCAATTCCCCTGCCCATTCGATCACAACTTCCGCCTGTTCCCGCCTGACTGAAGGGAAGCCTGCCAAAAATTCATCCAAAGAGCTTTCCTCCAAATAGTCAAACAGGGTTTTGACCGGTACGCGTGTTCCTGTAAATACGGGAGTGCCGCTCAAAATTTCAGGATCGACATGTATGGCTTCTTTTACCGTCATGGCTGATTCGTTTTTTCCAAATTTACAATTTCCCAAGGGAAAAAACTACCAGAAATTTTGATTCCTCCTCTTGGATAATTCATGGGATTGTAACGATATCCCCCGCCTACCCCGCCTTCTTCACCCGCTCCAACCCCTCCTGCGCCTTCTCATAATTAGGCGCCAGGCGCAGCGCCTGCTCGTAATCCTTTTTTGCGGCGGCGGCATTCCCAAGCATTTCCTGGGCCAGCCCCCGGTAGTAGTACGCCCGGATGTGGGTCGGGGAGGTTTCAATGGCGATGTCGAACTGTTGACGGGCCTGCTCAATGGAGTCCATATCCATATAAATGAGGCCGGAATTGAAGTAGGCCTCCTCGTACTGCGGGTCCACCCGGCTGATGCGGCGGTACATCTCGATGGCCTCCGGCAGTTCCCCAATGTCGCTCAGGTAATCGGCCCGGGCGTGCAGCGCGTAGATATTGTCCGGCGCCACCCGGATGGCGTTGTCGAAATAGCGCAGGGCCAGCGGGTCGCCGATAGCCGCGTAGAGCTGCCCCAGGTTGATCCAGCCGTCGGCCAGTTCGGAATCGAGCTCCACCGCTTTCTGGAAGCTGTTGATGGCGCGCACGGTGTCGCCCCGCTCCTTGAAGTTCATCCCGAACATAAAATAGGCCTCCGCATTCTGCGGGTCGAGCGTGAGGATGCGGTTGATCGTCTTCATCGATTCTTCGTGTTGTTTGAGGAGCTGCTGGAACTCGCTCAGCTTGAGCAGGGTCGGGATGCGCTCCGGGTAGAGCCCGGCGGCCCGCTCCATCGTTTTCAGGGCCCGGCGAGACTGGAAATAGTCCAGGTACACATCCGCCAGCAGGTGCAGGTACTCCACATTCGTAGAATCCATGCTCAGGGCCTTGTTCAGGTCGCGGATGGCTTCGTCGAAACCGTCGTTTTCGTAAAACAGGCGGCCCCGTTCGGCATACAATTCCGGATCGTTGGGGTTTTGGGATATTTCGGTGGACAGCCCGTCGATAGCCGGGTTGCCGGTCGTCATAACGGCTTCGGCATCGCCCTCCTGCCTGCCCTGGCTGTTGCCGCCACAGCCGGCCAGGGCGAAACTCAGGGCAATGGCCAACCCTATCATTCCAATTTTAGTTTTCATAACGTACGTGATCGGTTTAACTGAAATCGGGTGCAAAGATACGGAAATTGCTTGTCGAGAAAAGACTTGACAAGTTTCCTGCAAGCATCCGCCTCGTAAACTTGTCAAGTCTATCGAACTATATAACAATGAACCCCAAAGTAGGCGGACACAATAATTTTTTGATAAATTATTATCGAAGTTGCCCTAAGCAGTCCAAGGTTGCGTATACGACCACAGGCCGTAACGAGCATTCCTGTTTATTATCAATTTAAATGAGTGTTACGGAAAGTCGTCAGACGACTCAAAGTCGAAAGTCGCACGAAAGTCGTCAGACGACTGATAAAACCCGCGAATATGTCACGCACTCAATTTAAATATGTCCGGCTACTTAACGTCCAATCCTATGAAAAGATTGAAGAAGTTTTTTTTCGCCGGTGTTTATGTCCTTCCCCTGGCCCTCACGGCCCAATCCTGGTCGTGGGTAGCGCCCATTGACGGGAGCGGCGGAGAGCGTTGCGAAGTAGTACAGGCGCTGGAAGGCGGCGGGCTGGCCGTGGGCGGCGCCTTCAGCGGAAGCCTCGAAGTGCAGGGGCTCGGGATCGACGGACTGGGCAACGACGACCTCTACCTCCTGCGGCTGGACGCCGATCAGCGGCTGTTGTGGGCTGTAGTTGCCGGCAGCAGCCAGGACGACGAAACCACCGCTCTGGCCGAGCTGCCCGGCGGAGATATCGCTTTTGCCGGCGCCTTCTGGTTCAGCGTCCAGTTGGGCGACACCCTGCTGGGCAGCGGCAGTACCTCCCGCAGCCTCTTCGTCGCCCGCCTAAGCCCGGAGGGGCAGCTGCGCTGGGCGCGCAGCATCCCCGGACAGGGGCTGAAGAACATCACTGGCCTGGCGGCCCGCCCGGACGGCAGCCTGGCCCTCGCCGGCTATTTCGAGCGGGACCTCGATCTCAGCCCGTTCTTCCTGGAATCGGGCAGGGCCGACGGCACCACCTTCGCCTTCGTTGCCGCCCTCGACGGGCAAGGCGAGACCATCTGGGCCCGGCAGGCCGGCCACAGCAACGATACCCGGGCCAACGCCATCGCGCTGATGCCGGACGGTGGCATGGCCATCGGCGGCTTCTTCAACGATACGGCCCGCTTTGATGAAATCCAGTTCACCGCCAACACCTTCGACCCCGACGCTTTCATCGCCAGCTATGCAGCCGATGGCAGCCTGCGCTGGGCGAGAAAGGCCGGCGGCGTGGTCGATGATGAGGTCCGCGGCCTGGCCGCCGGCGCCGACGGTTCGGTTTATGCTACCGGTTCCATGATCGGCGTGATGACGGTCAGCGACGAGATCGTCCTGCAAACCACGTCCGGCAACCCCAATTTCTTCCTGCTGAAATACAGCGCGGAGGGCGAGCCGCTCTTTGGCCGTACGCTGGGCAACGCCCAAATCCAGCGGGGGCTGGCCATCGACGTCCTCGATGGGTTGGTTGCCATCAGCGGCGCTTTCACCGGCAGCTTCGAGGTGGACGGATTGACGGCCGACAGCGGGGGGCTGCCCCACGGCTTCGCTGCCGGCTTCAATACGGCGGGCGAGGGGCGGTGGCTCGTCCCCATCCCTGCCAATACCGCCCTGGTGGCCAGTTGCCTGGACATCGGCCCGGGCGGCCGGGTAACCGTCGGCGGCAGCTATTCCCGTACGGCTGTTTTTGACGAAGAAGAACTGGCCTGTGCCGGCAGCACCGGTGCCTTTGTGGGGCAGCTCAATCCGGCGCTGACGCCTGTCATTGAAGCACGCCGGCAGGAGTTGAACGTGGAGGTGTTTCCCAATCCGGGCAGCGGCCGGTTTTACCTGCTGCCGGCAGGGCTGCCGTACGATGTCGCCCTCTATGACAACCTGGGGCGCCGGCTGGGGCAATGGGTAGGGGCGGATGAGTTGCGGCTGGAAGGGTTGCCGGGGGGATGGTATGCAGTAACAGTGCGGTTGGGAGAGGCCTATCGGGTATTGCGGGTGTTGAAGCGTTGAGTAGGATGAGCCGGAGGAATATTGAAAGTAACAAGATTCTCAACAAATTCTAATAACTGCTCCACCTGTTCCCTCCTAACAGAAGGGAAATCATTCAAAAATTCCTCGATGGTATCTCCTCCTTTAAGGTAATCGAACAGGATTTTTATAGGCACTCTCGTTCCTGCAAAAACGGGCGTACCGCTTTGAATTTCCGGTGAAATAGTGATGACACCAGCAATCATGTTTTACTACTTTCATTTTGAATGTCTAATTTACCATAATTCTTTTATACGACCGATTCTTTCTCCCTCCTTTTCCCAATTCAAACGCCTGATTGGACAGGAGGGTTTTGTATTATACTGACGCACGGTTGGTTTTGTCAGTTACAAAACCGGTCGCAGCAATTCTCGCTTTAGAATGCCACTAAAACACCAAAGCACAAAATCCCACGAAAAATTTAGTGCGGATTTGGTGTTTTTGTGTTTTCGTGGCAAATTTCAAAGTGCCATTTCACCAAACCGGGAATTGGTGAACCGGTCGGGTCAGTATAGCAGGATTAATCAATAAACGTTACCTCAACATAAACCCCTTTCTTTTCTCCAGCAGCCCCTTCGCCACCTGCTCCGGCACCGGCGCGTAATGTGAGAAGGTCAGCGCCGCGCTGGCCCGCCCGGAGGTAAGGGTGCGGATTTGGGCGGCGTAGCCGAACAGCTCGGCCAGCGGCGCCTGCGCTTTGACGATCGTATGGCTGGCCCGCGGCTCCATGCCCTGGGGGATGCCCCGCCGGCGGTTGAGGTCGCCCATCAGGGCGCCGATGTGTTCTTCCGGGGTGCTGATTTCGATCGACATGATGGGCTCCACCAGGATGGGCGCGCCTTTTGAGGCAAAAGCGCGGAAGGCCTCCCGGGCGCACAGCTCGAAGGCCAGCTCGCTGGAGTCGTGGCTCGCCTGGGCGGCGGTGACGACGGCTTTCAGGCTGTGTACCTCGTAGCCGGCGAAAATGCCCACCTGCAGCATGTTTTCGAAACCGCGGCGGGCGCCGGCCAGGTATTCCGGTTTGAGGGCCCCTTCCGGCAGGCGGCTTTCGAACTGCAGGCGGGTACGCCCGCCCTGGAATTCGGGCCCGTCGAGGAAGGCCGGGTCCGCCGGCCCCAGCTCGAAGGCCAGCTGGGCGTAGAGCGGTTCGCCAACCTCGCGGCGGTACTCGTAGGTGGCGCTGACGGGCTGGCTAAGTTGTTCTTTGTAGTTGACCTGCGGGCGGCCCAGGTTGGCGTCCAGCTTGAAATCGTCGCGCAGGCGGTGGGAGATGACCTCCAGGTGCAGCTCGCCCATGCCCCGGATGAGGGTCTGGCCGGTTTCTTCATCTTCTAGCACCTGGAAGGAGGGGTCTTCCTCTTCGATCTGGCGCAGGGCCTCGTGCAGCTTGTCGATGTCGCGGCTGTGCCGGGCCTCGATCACCATGCCCACGACGGGCTGCGGAAACTGTATGGACTCCAGGACGATGGGCTTGTCGGGGTCGCAGAGGGTGTCGCCGGTGGCGATGTCCTTTACGCCGCCCAGGGCGGCGATGTCGCCGGCGGCCACCTCCCAGACGGCGTTGCGCTTGCCGCCGTGCAGTTGGTAGAGGTTGGACAGGCGTTCCTTCTCGCCGGTGCGGGGGTTGTATACGCCCTGGCCCCGCCGGGCGTGGCCGGAGTAGACGCGGAAGAAGGCCATCTTGCGGTGCTGGTCGTCGAGGGCGATCTTGAAGACCAGGGCGGCGAAGGGGTCGCCGCCGGTCAGAGAGCGCTTCTCTTCCTGTCCGCTGCGGGGGTGGGTGCCGCGGACGGCGCCCACGTCCTTCGGCGAAGGCAGGTATGCGCAGACGGCGTCGAGCGCCATCTGTACGCCCTTGTTCTTATAGGCGCTGCCGCACAGCACGGGCACGATCTCCCGCCGGAGCGTTGCCCGCCGGATGGCCTGCCGGATTTCCGCTTCGGTGATGGCCTCCGGCTCGTCGAATATTTTGGACAGGATGCCTTCGTCATATTCGGCCAGGGTTTCCAGCATCTGCTGGCGCGCCGCCGCTGCCGCCTCCCGGAGTTCTTCCGGAATGGGCAACACGTGTCGCTCTTCCTCCTCCCAGATGGTCGCTTCCTGGCTCACCAGGTCGACGATGCCCCGGAAGAACTCCTCCTCCCCCACCGGTATCTGCAGGGCCACCGGGCGGGCGGCCAGGCGCCGGCGCATCTGTTCCATCACCTCTTCGAAGTGGGCGCCGGGCAGGTCCATCTTGTTGACGAACGCCAGGCGCGGCACGTGGTAGCGGTCGGCCTGCCGCCAGACGGTCTCCGACTGCGGCTCTACCCCGTGCACTGCGCTGAACAGCACGATCAGCCCGTCGATCACCCGCATGGAGCGCTCGACCTCCACGGTGAAGTCGACATGGCCGGGCGTGTCGATGATGTTGATGGTGTATTCCGTTTCCCGCCACGGCCAGGAGGTTTGGGTAGCGGCGGCGGTGATGGTGATGCCGCGCTCCCGTTCTTCCTCCATGAAATCCATGATGGTAGTGCCGTCATGCACCTCGCCGATGCGGTGGGTGCGGCCGGTATAAAAGAGGATGCGTTCGGTGAGGGTGGTCTTTCCCGCGTCGATGTGGGCGGCAATGCCGATGTTGCGCAGTAGCTCCGGGTCGGTTGACTTTTCTTTTTCTGCCATGGTGGTTGGTCTTGAAGTGCACACAAATTACGGAACAGGGAGCGGTTTGGCAAATGAGATTGGTCATGATGGAGCGATCTGGGGTGCCAATTTATTTCATTTCATTGCCTGCCTGCGGCACAGCAGGCGGGTATCAGTCGCTATGCTCGTGTTCTGTTGGCGTACAAGAGCTGTTAAAATACGGACCTGCCAGCTTTCAACGGAAATGGATTTCCCGATGCTTAGCCAGCAACTCCTGCGAAGGCCACAACCGATCATCCTTCGGCAGCCATATTCGTTCTCCCCGGAGATTGTCGAGGCTGTAGACGCTGGGCCGCTCTTCAAACAACCTGTCGTTGACTAAAATATTGCAGAAAGGCCCAGACGGCCTTATCAAAAGAAGCGACTGACTGATTTTTCCTAAGATAGCCCTTACTCTTCTCTTCGGTGAGCAACCTTCCGTTTACCAGCACCTTCCATCCAAGGCCGTCGGACTGCAGGTACCGGATGGGATAGTTGATCTTCTTGGTTTTCTTCGGGTCATAGAGTTTATCCCAGTACGCATCAAAAAGATCATAAAGCCCGGCGTCGATGGGAATCTCATTTCGCTGGAGCTTCAGTTCCTCGATCCAGTCTAATACTGCTAATACCAACAAGGGCTTGTGCGGAGCTAAATCCTTATAACGCCCCAGGTTTTGAAACCGGTCAAGTATCTCTTTCATCGAATAGTTTTACAAAAAACAAGCCGCACACCCCACCCCTTCCGCATCCTCTACCCCGAGCGCCCAATTTTCCTTACCTTCCCCCTAAAAAGCCATGGACAAAGCCCTCCCCCTCATCCCCCGCTGGAAATCCCTGCGCAATTCCCTGCGCTTCAGCTATAATCCCATCGCCGCTCTCGACCAGTATGTGGCGGAATACGGGCACACCTTCCGGTTTTACCTGGGCGGCATGGTCCCGGGCATACTCACCACCGACCCTGGCCTGGCCCGGCACGTCCTGCAGAAGGAACACCGCAAGTGGCGGAAGTCGCCCATCCAGACCGAGCGCATGGGCCACTTCCTGGGCAACGGCCTGCTGACCAGCGACGGCGACTACTGGCTGCGGCAGCGCCGCCTGATCCAGCCGGGCTTTCACCGCAATCGACTGGCTGCCCTGACGGCCGTCATGAACCGGGAGATCGACGATTTCCTGGACAGGCGGTTCGAACCCGCCCTTGCCGCCGGCCAGCCCCTGGATATAGCGCCCCTGATGATGGAACTGGCCTTCCGGGTGGTGGCTAAATCGCTCTTCACCACTGACCTCCGGGAAGAAGACCTTTCCTTGATGGGCGATGCGGTGTCGGCCGTGCAGGGCTTCATCGCCCGCACGTTCCGGCAACCTTACCTGATCCCCTGGTTCCGCTTCCGGGGGATGTACCGGGAACACGAGGGGCTGGCAGATAATTTTGACGGCATTATCCTGAAATACATCCAGGCACGGAGGCAATCGGGGGAGCGGCAGGACGACCTGCTGCAGATGCTGCTCGACGCCCGCTACGAAGATACGGGACAGGGCATGACGGACCGGCAACTGGTGGAAGAAAGCGCGATCCTCTTCGCCGCCGGGCACGAGACTACCGCCAATGCCCTTTCCTGGGCCTGGCACCTGCTGAGCAACCATCCGGAAACAGCTGGCCGCCTGCGCCGGGAACACCAGGCAGTGCTGGGCGGCCGCGAACCGGCATTCGAAACCCTGCCTCAGCTGCAGTACACCCAACAGGTGATCGACGAGGCCATGCGCCTCTATCCGCCTGCCTGGATCACCGACCGCCTCTGCGTAGAAGGCGATGAATACGAAGGGCTGCCTTTGCCCAGAGGAAGCCGCGTGGTGGTTTATATCTGGGGCATCCACCGCCGGGCCGGCCTGTGGGAGGCACCGGAGGCCTTCCGGCCCGAACGCTTCGGGCGGGAACAGAAAAAAGAATACCATCCTTTCGCTTACCTGCCTTTTGGCGGAGGCCCGAGGCTTTGCATCGGCAATAATTTCGCATTGATGGAAATGCAACTGGTCCTCGTGAAAATGCTGCAGCGATTTGAGGTGGAACCGGCACCCGGCTGCGAGCCGGAGCTACAGCCTCTGATCACCCTGCGGCCGCGGAATGGCGTGAAGGTGAGCGTGAGAAAGAGGCGAATTTACTAATACTACTTTGTTAACTTAAAGAATTAACCGCAGAGGACGCAGGGAGCACAGAGTTTCAACGCTGCCTCTGCGATGCTCTGCGCCCTCCACACTGCCAATAACCAAACAACCAGGCCGGTCAGCCCTCACAGCACTGCTCCCCCACATCCACCGTCACGCGCAGGGCCCTCAGCCCCTCCACGCCCTGCAGTTTGCCGATGGGCAGCTCCTCGATGTCCGGCAGGATGAGCTTCCGGCTGGCCAGGAAGCGCAGGTACTCCATGTACTCTATCCGGTCCTTTTCGGCGGCGTAGACGATGGCCAGCTTGCCGGGCGCGCGCAGCCGCTCTTCGGTGCCGTCGACCAGGGCCTTGTCGACCCGCTTTTTAATGATCTCGTAGCGGATGTTGTAGGCGCCGTCCACATCGAAGCGCTTCTCATCCATCCGGAAACGGATATCGATGGGGTTGCTGTAAACGAAGATCATCTGCGCGGTATCCAGCGGCAGGGGCAGTTGTTTTTTCAACTCCGCCAGCTGTCGGGTGACCGTACACATCGCCATGAGTTGCCACAGGCGCAGGTTGCTGAGCTGCAGGATATCGAACTGTCCTTTGGGAAGGAGGGACTGCCCGGCGTAGATCTCGAATTCCACCCCGTCGGTCTTGTACTTTTCGAAATAGTGCGGCAGCATTTCCTGAGCGGCCTCGTCCTCCTGTTCGAAATGGCGGGAGATGTATTCGTTGATCATGGCGACGCTGTCCTCGTAGGCTTTCCGCTTGTTGTAGACGACGCCCAGGCGGGAATCCAACTTGCGGAAGTACGCCTCTGCCAGGCGCGCGGCTTCCGGCGAGTGCTGCCCCATCTGCCGGAGCAGGGGGTGGGCTTCCTGGCGCAGGAACTCCATGACCCGGCTTTCGTCATTGGAGGAAAAACTCTCGCGGAGGCAGGATGCATACTCGCGGGCCCGGAACAGGAACTGCTCCAGGATGGGAAAGGGCAGCAGGCCGGAGATGGCCAGGAGGGCTTTTTCCAGGCGGCGCAGGTTGTCCAGCAGGTCAGCCTGGATGGCAGCGTTGCGAATATTGCTGGAATTGACAATATCCGCCTGCGCATACAGCGGGTATACCTCTTTGAACACGATCGGCCGGGCGGTGCCTTTCCGCCCTTTGCTGCGTTCTTCGAGCAGCGCGAAGGCGTTTTCTACAAACTGCCACTCCACGCTGGGGTGCAGGGTGGTGTACTGCTCGCGGATAATGGCTTCCACTTCGTTGTTGAGTTCCTCCCGCCGCCGTTCGATGGCCAGGGTGAACAAGGGCGCCAGTTCGGCGGCCTTCAGGGACGTGACCTTGCTGAGAGCGTGGGCGTCGGCGGCGCCCAGCTCCAGAAAGCCGGCCAGCTTTCCCTTTTTGTTCCTGAGGGGAAAGATAATGATGCTGCGGATGCCGGAATTGAGCAGCTCGGCCTCCACTTCCGTGGCCTCTTCCAGTTGGGTGAGATCCTCCACCAACAGCGGCTCTTGCTGTTGCAGAGCCTGCTGGTAGATGCAATCCTCGGTTTGAAAAAAATCTTCCTCCACCTGCCCCAGAAGGGGGTGAGCTACCTTGTATTTGCGGGCGGAACAGAGGTTGCCTTTCTCGTTTGTTGCCGACAACCCCAGCCGGACCGACGGCATTTGCAGGGCGGTGCGGACCAGCCCCTCCAGGTGGGCGATCTTCTGTGGGTCGACCACCACGTCTTTCTCCAGCAACTGGTACCTGATCCGGGAAAGGGCGGCCTCCTCAGTGATCTCGGTGTGGTATTCTGCGATGAACCCCTGAAATTCAAACCGGTCCGGCGGCAGGTACTCCAGCCATTGCCTCCAGTTCATGGGATCGTTGACCAGCTGGTTGATCTGCCGGCTGCTCAGCTTCGGCAGCGGCTTCACCGGAAGGACATCGATAAAGGAAAGATTGTGGACGCATTTGAAATGGCGCTCCAGAGCCTGCCCCGGCAGCCGCAGGGTGGCGGTGAGCGGCGCCTCTACCCTGAGCGCCTGGCCGTAAAATTTGTTGAGGATAATCGAACAGGCGGCATTGATGATAAAACTGGACACCCGGTCGGGCTGCCCGTCCAGGCAGTACTCAAAGCACCCGTCCTCCCGAAGCAGCCGGCGGAGCGCTTCGGTCTGATAAATAGCATTGACGTCCAGCGGCTTGAAGGCCCGCCCCAGGCTGAACGCTTCCTGCCCGTCCGGGAAGACGGTAGACAACAATAAATCTACCAGATCGGCATGGCCTTCGAGGGCGCCAAGGTTATCCACCGGCTGGAGCAATACCGGCACCTGTTCCACCTTGTCGAGGATGAACTGAAGCAGGGAAGCCCGCCCCGGGCGCTCCTCCCGGCTGGCCTGCTCCTTCAAATGATGGATGAGCGGAAGGAAACTCAGGCGGGAGGCATAGGGCATGATCTCCAGGGCTGTGCCTGTTTCCGGAGTTGATGCGCCGGCCGGCTATACAGCCGGCCCTGGTGATGTCGGGTGAATGGCGGTCATAGGGGCGATTTGGTTCTAAAGCTCAAAAAAAATCGGGGGAAGAGCATCAGCCTTCCCCCCCCTGATAAGAAACACCCTAAAAACTACCGTATTATGCAGATCGTTTTCATGTGGATTTGGTGCGAAACAACAAAAACAGCCGGGTGATCAAAACAAAATTAAGTGTTGGGTGATTTCCTGTTTCTTTTGCCGGGTGGCTGTTTTTCGCTGTTATCTTTAAGTCGGGTGTTCGGGGCCTCAGGTTACACTTTCAAGGATTTTTTTACAAAAGTCGGCGTATTTTTTACTGCGATCCTTGATCTGTATCAAGAATTCATCCGTTGGATGCACGAAGGAGCAGCATACCCCTATTCCGGATAAATTTTTATCGATGCAACCGGGGGGCATTTCCTAAAACTTGTTTGATGCTCTTGCCGGTTAACGCAAGACTAGCTACGGTTGCGGCTATTGTGGCCTATGCGAAAACCGCTATGTGTTCTATGTGATTAAAATGCCCAGGGCCCCTAAATCTTCTGAATGCCGCCGGAAATGAGCGAGCGGGTATTTTTCTCTTCCGGGTCGCCGGCATAGTCGATCTGCCCGCCGGTGTTGGCGCTGGCGTCGAGGCTTTTATTGGCCACCACTTCCGCCTGTCCGCCGGTATTGGCCTTGACGTAGGTGCGCTCGCACTGCAAATCCAGCCCCCTGTATTGGCCGCCGGTGGAGACAGTGACTTCCTGGGTTTCCGCCATGCCCTCCATGTTGATCACCGCCCCTTCGGTAGCCGTAGCCACCAGGGCGTTGACCTTTACCGCCAGTTCCATTTGGGCACCGCTGCTGGCACGAAGGTCCAGCTGGTCTCCTGTAACAGGCGCTGATGCAAACGCCTTGGCGCCGGCGCTGGCTTTAAGCGCGCGCAACTGCTGGTAGGTAACCTCCACCCGCGCATGGTCGTCGCCCTGGAACAAACCTTCGATGAGCTGTATCTTCAGGGTTTTGCCCTTGATGTATAAGGTGACGTCGTCTTCAGAAACCCCCTCGGCAGTGATCACGGCCCGGGCTTCCTCCCCCTGAGTAAGGATCAATTCCACGTCGCCGGCGACGGTAATGGCGTCGAAATAATCCAGCTTGCGCTCATCCTGGGCATCGGCAGAACCAAGGACAAAGAAAAAGGCCAGCGCCGCTGTTGTTTTCAAGATCGTTTTCATGATAAGTGTTTTTAATATTATTACGTATGTCAGAAACTGTTTGCATTTTCCCGGCAACTATTCAGGTTGGCCCCCGACAGCATTTTCTGCCGCTCACCAAATAGTTGCTTTTCCTGCCTGCTATGATAGGATGCAAAAAGCGCCCGCTTTCCCCTATTATGAACAGGAATTTGGGAAACTCGCGCGCCAACAGCACGCGAACGCAGCGGCTGATGCCTGCTCGCCAGCGCTCAGGCAGGGTGCCATATCAAATGGGGAACTTATTTTCATCCGGTTCCTTAGTTTGACTTTACTACTTTTGAAAACATCTGATTTTTGTTGTAGTAGTGAAAGCAGTTACAACCAAAATGTAATTGATTCAAAATAAGCGATTTATGAAATTAAAAATTTATCGCTGTAGTAGTGAG